>JAJPHB010000090.1 GCA_021325525.1 Alphaproteobacteria bacterium | reverse complement strand
GAATAGCGGTCGCGGCCGCCGCGGTTGATGACGCGATGGGGCGTCGAGGAGAAGCGGCCGTTGGTCCAGATTTGCATGATGTTGCCGAGATTGATGACGAAGGTGTCGTCGATCGGCGGCGCGCCCACCCATTCGCCGCTCTTGCTCTGCACTTCGAGCCCGCCATTGTCGTCCTGCCAAAGTATGGTGAAGCCGCCGGAATCGGCGTGCGGTACGACGCCGATGTCGTTCTCCGCGTCGGGTGCGTCCTGCGGCGGGTAATGGTTCAGCTTCAGGCGGGAATTGGGAATGCGGAAGAGAGGATCGAAAAAATCCGGCGCAAGGCCGAGGGCGAGCGCGAAGCCGCGTTGCAGGACGCGGCTCAGCTCCTCGGCGGCGACGAAGTAGGCGAGCATCGCCGGCTTCAGCCCGGGCACGCCGGCAGGCCACTGGTTCGGCCCTTCGAGCGGCCGCGCCGCGTTCGGCGGCCGCTCATGGCCGATCCAGAAACCCTCCTGGCGGCTCGTTCCGGCGCGTGCCTCGCCTTCATAGGAGCGGTAGTTGAGCGGGAGATAGCCGCGCATGCGCTGGTCGAGGGCGATCGCCATCTTCTCCTCGACCGGGCGGGCGAAGAACCGCCGCGCCTCATCGACGAGACGCTCGATGAGGGCGCGCGCCACCCCATGATTGCGCACGTAGAGGAATCCGATGTCCGAGCAGGCGCGTTCGAGCGCCGCCACTGTGCGGCCCGCCTGCGCCGCGTCGCCATCGCGCAGGGGACCCAGATCGATGACCGGAATCTCCGAGAAATCGAGGCGCCGCGAAACCGGAATCGCCATTCCTCCCTCCCGCGAAGACGATGCGGCCGCATCCAGCCTATCGGACTCTATACGACGACGATACTACGCTTGCCCGCCGCCGCCCATAAATTCGCCTGTCCCGCTCGCCTGTCCGGCGCGGCTCGCGCGGCTCTCGGCCGCATGCATCATGCCGTGCTGGCGAGGATATTGCCGGCGTCGAGCTCGAGCTCGGGCGCCAGCCTCGTCAACAGCCAGTCGCGCAGCTTGGCCACCGTTGGGCGCAGCGGACGCAGGGGCGATGCCACCACCACATACTGATTGCCGGTCCGCACCAGCAGAGGCGCCGCGGCGACCAGGATCTTCTCCTGCAGAAGACGGCCGACGATGTGGGTCCACCCCATGGCGATGCCTTGGCCGGCGATCGCCGCCTGGATGATCACCGAATAATCCGAGAAGATCAGCGTCCGCGCCCGCGCCGGCGCCGCGATGCCGCCCATCTCCAGGAACTGCGACCATGAGAGGCGGGGGCGCACATAGTGCAGCAGCGTGTGCTGCTCGCCGTCGATGCTGTCCTGCAGCCCGCCATGGAGGCGCAGATAGCCGGGCGAGCAGACCGCGAGGATCTGCTCGGCCGCGAGCGGCCAGCGCAGATCGTCGGGCTCGGCATAGGTGGCGAGGCGGACGCCGAGATCGACGCCGTCGAGCGCGCCCGCGGGCTCGCCGCTCAGCATCTGGAAGCGCAGATCGACCTGCGGCATGTCGCGCTGGAGCTGCGCCATGCGCGGCATGAACATCTGCGTCGCCATCGCCGTCGACACCGACAGCGTCACCACATCCGTGCTCGGCGCCCGGGCCAGGATCTCGTCGAAGGCGAGTTCGATGCGGTGGAAGCCGCTGGCGACCGCATCGAACAGGATCGCGCCTTCGTCGGTCGGGCGAATACCGTCGGCGCCGCGCACGAACAAGCTGGTGCCGAGATGCTGCTCGAGCCGCTTGATCGCCTGGCTCACGGCCGGCTGCGTGACATTGAGCTCGCGCGCGGCCTTCCCGAAGCTGCGATGGCGCGCCGCCGCCTCGAAGGCGAAGAGCGCGGTTCCGGACGGGACGAGCCGGCGCAGGCGAGGCATCGCCCTCAGCCTCCCGAAACCGCAGCGCCCGCGCCGCGCGACAGGCGAGATCGAGGCCCGTATCCAGAGATGCTAGACATAAGCTTGTCTTTTGGACAAAGCCGATATGCAGCAACCATTTCAACTAGGGACCATAGCCTATCTTATGACGCCGATAACAACAATGCTGATCGGGCGAAGGATCGCTCATGCAATACTCGGCATGGCGGGAGCACATCCGCCGTGGTCGGGCCGGACCCCTCGGCCCGATGGCGCAGCACAGCGAGGCCTCTCCGGACCATGGCCACTGCATATGATGCGATCGTCATCGGCGGCGGGCATAACGGCCTCACCGCGGCGGCCTATCTCGGCAAGGCCGGCATCAAGACGCTTGTCCTCGAACGGCGGCACGTCGTCGGCGGGGCGGCGGTATCGGAGGAGTTCCACCCGGGCTACCGCAACTCGATCGCCTCCTATTCGCTCGGGCTGATGCGCTCGGAGGTGATACGCGACCTCGATTTGAAGCGCCACGGGCTCGAAGCCATTCCCTATCGCGGCGCGCTCGAGTTGCTGAGCGACGGGCGCGCGTTTCTGTTCACCGGCGACGATGCGCACGATCAGGCGGTGATCGGCCGCTTCTCCAATCGCGATTTCGACGCCCTCAAAGAGCTCCGCGCGCGCTTCCTGCGGATCGGCGACATCGTCCGCGACCAGTATCTGCGCGAGCCGCCGGATCTGGCGGGCGGCCTCGACACGCTGCTCGGAACGCTGCGCCTCGGCGGCAAGCTGCGCCGGCTCGGCGCCGAGGACCGCCACTTCCTCGTCAAGATGTTCACGACCAGCGCCTACGAGCTGGTGCAGCGCTGGTTCGAGAGCGACACGATGCGCTGGATCTACACCGCCCATTGCGTCGGCAGCAACTTCGCCAGCCTGCACGCGCCGGGATCGGCCGTTCCGTTCTTCCTCAACGTGCTCGGCGAGCTCGACGGCGTGCGCAACAAATGGGGCATCGCCCGCGGCGGCATGGGCTCGGTGAGCGCGGCGATCGCGGCGGCGGCGCGCGCCCACGGCGCCGAGATCCGCACCTCGGCGCCCATCGCCAAGGTGCTGGTGAAAGAGGGCAGGGCCGAGGGCGTCCGCCTCGACAGCGGCGAGGAGATTCGCGCCCGCGTCGTCCTCGCCAATACCGACCCGCGGCGGACCTTCCTTGAGCTCGTGGGGCGCGAGCATCTCGATCCCGGCTTCGCCAGCGACATCGAGCGCTTCCGCATGGGCACGGCGTCGCTGCGGATGAACCTCGCGCTCGGCGCCGCGCCCGAATTCGCGGCGCTCTCCGGCAGCGAGGCCGAGCTCGCCCGCGGCGCCATCATCCACATGCTGCCCGACATCGCCACCGTCGAGCGGAACTATGCCCTGGCCCGCGACGGCGAGATTTCGGACGAGCCTTACGTCACGATCCAGATCGCCTCGGCGCTCGATGACAGCCTGGCGCCGAAGGGCCATCACGTCATGGCCCTGCTCTGCAAGTACTATCCCTATCGGCTGTCGGGCGGGCGGAGCTGGGACGCGATCAAGGACGATGTCGCCGACCGCATCATCGCCAAGGCGGAGCGCCATTTCCCCAATCTGCGGCGCATCATCGTCGGCCGCCAGGTGCTCTCGCCGCTCGATCTCGAGCGCGTCTTCGGCCTCACCGAAGGCGACGTCTTCCAGGGCCGGCACGAGCTCGACCAGATCTTCAGCCTGCGTCCGCACCCGAAGGCGGCGCGCTACCGGACGCCGATTGCCGGCCTCTATCTCTGCGGCGCCGGCGCCCATCCCGGCGGCGGCGTCACCGGGGCGCCCGGGCACAACGCGGCCAAGCGCGTCATCAAGGATTTGCGGCGCTTGCTCTAGAGCAAGAAGGACAAGGGAGGTGACGATGACGAAGGACGAAGCAAGGAACGGGAACGGGACCGTACTGACTCGCCGCGCCTTCAATCAGGCGGCGCTCGTCGGCGGTATCGGCATCGCGAGCGGCGCCGCGTTGCTCGGCGCGCCGCAGCCGGCACGCGCCGCGCCGACCCGTGGCGGCCTCTTGCGCGTGGCGACGCACACGCAGAGCACCAACGACACCTTCGACACGGCGAAGTACATCTACACCAACGACTATATTCGCGGGACCAGCGTCTACAACACGCTGACGATCCTCAACGAGAAGGGCCAGGCCGATCCCGAGCTCGCCGAATCCTTCGAACCCAACGACACCGCGACGCGCTGGGTCTTCAAGATCCGCAAGGGCATCACCTATAGCGACGGCGCGCCGCTGGCGATGGACGACATCGTCTATTCGATCATGCGCCACAAGGACGCGAAGCTCGCTTCGAGCGCCAAGCCGTTGGTCGCCAACATCAAGGACGTGAAGGCGGACGGCCCCGACACCATCGTCATCGACCTCGAGGCGCCCGATGTCGACCTGCCGATCATGATCGGCACCTTCCAATTCGGCATCATCAAGAACGGCACGACCGACTTCTCCCACCCCGTCGGCACGGGTCCGTTCAAGGTGAAGGAGTTCAAGCCCGGCGTCGGCACGTCCTTCACGCGCAATCCGAATTATTGGAAGTCGGGCAAGCCCTATGTCGACGAGATCGAGCTCTTCTACATCCTCGATCCGGTGGCGCGCGCCAATGCCCTGCTCTCGGGCGATGCGCAAATGGTGACCGACCTCAGGGGCACAGCGATCGACCAGGTCAAATCCTCGGAGGCCTTCGCTGTCTTCACGACGCCGTGCCCGCGCTACACCTCGATCCAGGCCGCGACCGACCGGCCGCCCTCGAACAACCGCGATCTCGGCCTCGCCCTCACCTATCTCATCGACCGCAAGCGCCTGCTCGACACCGTGCTCAAGGGCCAGGGCGTCATCGGCAACGACCACCCGATCATGTCGACGAGCCCGCTCTACAACAAGGCCCTGCCGCAGCGCGAGCTCGACCTCGACAAGGCGAAGTACCACTTCGTCAAGTCGGGCTTCGGCACCGCGAAGCTCGAAATCGACGTCAGCGACGCGGCGCCGTTCAGCGCCGATATCGGTCAGCTGATCCAGCGCGAGGCGAGCCGGATCGGCCTCAACATCGAGCTGAAGCGCGATCCCGCCGACAGCTACTGGAATGTCGTCGCCGGCAAGCGGCCGTTCACCGCGATCAACTTCAACCCGCGCCCCACCTACAACATGCTGCTCAATCTCGCCTATCGCTCGGGCGCGGTGTGGAACTTCTCGCACATCAACGATCCCGCCCTCGACAAGATGATCGACGATGCGCGCTCGACGCCCGACGCGGCGAAGCGGCTCGAGATCTACGGCGCCATCCAGAAGACGATCTACGATTCGGGCAGCATCGTCCTGCCGTGCTTCCTCAACTACGTCGACGGCATCTCGAAGAAGGTGAAGGGACTGGTCCCGGTGCCGGTCGGCAATCTCTCCGGCTTCAACTTCGCGGACCGCGTGTGGCTCGAAAGCTGAGCCGGCCTCCCGGCGCGCCGGCCGGGAGCGCGGCGGGCGGAGGCTGAGCGATGCACCCGTCGCTTCGCTTCGCCCTCCGCCGCTTCGCGGTCGGCGCGCTCATTCTCCTCGCCGTCTCGCTGCTCGTCTTCGTCGGCTGCGAGATCCTGCCGGGCGACGTCGCGCAGGTCGCGCTCGGCCAGTTCGCGACGCCGGAAAGCATCCGCGCCCTCCATCAGCAATTCGGCCTCGATCGCCCGGCGCCGCTGCGCTACCTCGAATGGCTCATCGGCATCCTGCACGGCGATTGGGGGATGTCGATGGGCACGAAAGTGCCGGTCGCGCAGCTCCTCGGCGAGCGTCTTGCCAACACGGCGATGCTGGCCGGCGCCACGACCATCGTCGCTATCCCGCTGGCGCTCGCGCTCGGCCTCCTCATGGCGCTGCGCGCCGGCAGCCGCTTCGACCGGGCCGCCTCGGTCGTGGTGCTCGCCCTGTCGGCGACGCCGGAATTCCTTATCGGCACGCTCGCGGTGATGCTGTTCTCGGTGCATCTGAACTGGCTTCCCGCGGTGGCGCAGGTGACCTTCGGCGGCGGCTGGGCGGCGCTCGCCCGGTCCCTGCTCCTGCCGGTCATCACGCTGTCGATCGTCGTCGCCGCGCAGATCGCCCGCATGACGCGGGCGACCATCGTCAACCTCCTCGATCTGCCCTTCATCGAGATGGCGACGCTGAAAGGCGTGCCCCGGCGGCGGATCATTCTCGTCCACGCGCTCATCAACGCGGTGGGCCCGATCGCCAACGTCGTCGCCCTCAACATCGCCTATCTCGTCAGCGGCATCGTCGTGGTCGAGACGATCTTCGCCTTCCCGGGCGTGGCGCGCCTCATGGTCGATGCGGTGCAGGCGCGCGACCTCCCGGTCGTACAGGCCTGCGCCATGCTGTTCTGCTTCGCCTATGTCGTCCTCATCCTCGCCGCCGATCTCCTCGCGGTGCTGTTCAATCCGCGCCTGCGGCGCGGCATCCACCCCGACGGAAGCGCGGGATGAGCGCGGCGAACGAGGCGCTGTCGCCGCCGGCGCGCGGGCCCCGCAACGCGCTTTTCGCGGTCGCCGCCGGGGTTCTCGTCGCCTGGGCGCTCATTGCCGTGCTCGCGCCGCTCCTCGTGCCGCACGATCCCACCGATTTCGTCTCCGATGATCCCTTTGCCGCGCCGAGCCGCATCGCTTGGCTCGGCACCGATTATCTCGGCCGCGACCTCTTCTCGCGCCTCATCGCCGGGGCCCGGATCAGCCTTTTCATGGCGTTTCTGGCGACGCTCCTTGCACATCTCCTCGGCGGCACGCTCGGCCTCATGGCGGCGGTCCGCGGCGGGCTCTTCGATGCCGCGGTGAGCCGGATCGTCGATATCGCCCTGTCGCTGCCGAAGATCATCGTCGGCCTCGTCGTTGTCGCTGCGATCGGCACGTCGATGACGGTTCTCGTCATCGTCGCGGGGCTGGTCTACGCCGCCGGCGTCTTCCGCATCGCCCGCGCCCTCGGCGCCGACGTCGCCGTGATGGATTTCATCCGCGCCGCGCGCGCCCGCGGCGAAGGCGCGGCATGGCTTATCTTCGGCGAGATCCTGCCCAACATCATCATGCCGCTCGCCGCCGATTTCGCCATCCGCATGAGCTTCGCCATCCTCTTCATGAGCAGCCTCAGCTTCATCGGGCTCGGCGTGCAGCCGCCGCGCGCCGATTGGGGCGGCCTCGTCCGCGAGAATCTCTCGGCCCTCTCCGCCGGGTCATGGGCGCCGATCTTTCCGGCCCTGGCCATCGCTTCGGTGGCGATCGCCCTCAACCTCCTCGTCGATGCGATCGGCGATCGCCGGCAGCTCGCGCGAATCCGCGATGAGTGAGGCGGCGATGCAGGCGGCGGCGCCGATCCTCGCCATCGACCGTCTCGTCGTCGCGCCGGCGGCGGGCGGCGCGCCCGTCGTCGACGGCATTTCGCTTGCCGTCTCGCCGGGAGAGGTGCTGGCGCTCATCGGCGAGTCCGGATCGGGCAAGACGACGCTGGCGCTGGCGGCACTGGGCTATGTCCGCCCCGGCCTCGCGGTGCGGAGCGGCCGCATCCGCCTCGGCGCTACGGACCTGCTCGGCGCCGGCGAGGCGAAGCTGCAGGATTTGCGCGGTCGCCGCGCCACCTACATCGCGCAAAGCGCCGCCGCCTCGTTCAACCCGGCCCTGCGCCTCGACGCCCAGGTGACCGAGCCGGCGCGCGTTCATCGTCTGCGGCCGCTCGCCGAGGCGCTTGCCAAGGCGCGCCTCCTTTATCGGCGGCTCGACCTGCCCGAGCCCGAGCGAATCGGCCAGCGCTTTCCGCATGAAGTCTCCGGCGGCCAGCTCCAGCGCTTCATGATCGCCATGGGGCTCATCGAGGGACCGCAATTGGTCGTCTGCGACGAGCCGACGAGCGCGCTCGACGTGACGACGCAGGTCGAAGTCCTCAAAGCGTTCAAGGCGGTGATCCGCGACGGCAGCACCGCCGGACTCTTCGTCAGCCACGATCTCGCCGTGGTGGCGCAGCTCGCCGACCGCATCATCGTCCTTCGCCGCGGCGCGCTCGTCGAGCAGGGCACGACCGAGGCGATCCTGGCGGCGCCGCAAGAGCCCTATACGCGCGAGCTGATCGCCGCCTGCCGGCGCTGGGACCGGCGCCGTCCCGCTTCGCCGCCGCGCGTCGCGGCCTGTGCCGCCGCGCCGGCGCGGCTCGAAGTCGTCGATGTCACGGCCGGCTTCGGACCGCGCGAGCCAATGACGGGCCGGCCGACCATCACCGCCGTCGACGCCGCCGCCCTCGCGGTGAGGCCGCGCGAGGTCGTCGCCATCATCGGCGAATCGGGCTCGGGCAAGAGCACGCTTGCGCAGGTCATCGCCGGGCTGCATCCGGCGGCCGCGGGGGAAATCCGGCTCGACGGCGCGGCGCTCGCGCCGGCGGTGGCGCGGCGCAGTCTCGATCAGCGGCGGCGCGTTCAGATTGTCTTCCAGATGGCCGATACGGCGCTCAACCCGCGGCACCGCGTCGGGCGCATCATCGGCCGCGCGCTCGCCTTCTTCGGAAGGGCGCCGCGGGCGCGGCGACCGGCACGGATTGCGGAGCTGCTGGCGCTGGTGCGCCTTCCGGCTTCCTATGCCGAGCGGCGCCCCGGCGAGCTCTCGGGCGGCGAGAAGCAGCGCGTCAACCTCGCGCGCGCGCTTGCCGCCGAGCCCGACGTGCTGATCTGCGACGAGATCACCTCGGCGCTCGATACCGTGGTGGCGGCGGCGATCGTGCGCCTGGTCGAGGATCTGCGCGACCGGCTCGGCCTCGCCGTCCTGTTTATCAGCCACGATCTCGCGACGGTCGCGACGCTCGCCGATCGCGTGGTGGTGATGCGGCGCGGCAAGATCGTCGAGCGCGGCCCGACAGGCGAGCTCCTCGCCCGCCCGACGCATCCTTATACGCGGCTGCTGCTCGCCTCGGTGCCGGAGCTGCGCATCGGCTGGCTCGAAGAGGCCGCCGGGCGCCGCGCCGCGTTGCTCCCCGAATTCGCCGAGACCGGGGCCGCGCCGGTTGCCGATGTCGACCGAGGAAGAGAGGACGCTCATGCCGGCTGACCCGCTGCTCCAGCCTCTGCGCATCAAGCACCTGGTCCTCAAGAACCGGGTGATGAGCACGAGCCACGCGATCAGCTATCACGACGACTTCAAGCCGAAGCAGCAATACCAGCTCTATCACGAGGAGAAGGCGAAGGGCGGCATCGCCCTCACCATGTTCGGCGGCTCGACCAATGTCGCGCCCGACTCTGCCTCGGTCTTCGGCCAGCTCCATGCCGGCTACGACGACATCATTCCCTATTTCCAGGAGTTCGCGGCGCGCATCCACCGCCATGGCGCGGCGCTCATGTGCCAGCTCTCGCATCTCGGCGGGCGCACCCATTGGCGCGCCGATCATTGGCTGCCGGTGGTCGCGCCCTCGCGCTATCGCGAGCCGATGCACCGCGCCGTCTCGAAGGAGATGGACCGCTACGACATCGAGCGCATCGTCAAGTCCTTCGGCCAGGCGGCGCGACGCTGCAAGGAAGGCGGGCTCGATGGCGTCGAGATCCTCGCGCACGGCCATCTCATCGGCCAGTTCTGGTCGCCCGCCGTCAACAAGCGGACCGACGCGTTCGGCGGCTCGCTGGAGAATCGCTGCCGCTTCGGCCTCATGGTGCTCGAGGAGGTGCGGCGGCAAGTCGGCGACGGCTTCATCGTCGGCCTGCGGACGACGATGGGCGAAGGCTTTGCCGAGGGGCTGAGCGACGAGGCATGCCTCGAGATCGCGGTGCTGCACGAGCGCTCCGGCCTCATCGACTTCCTCAACCTCAATTACGGGCGCATCGACACGGTCTACGGCCTCGCCAGCTACATGCCCGGGATGCAGGTCGGGCTGGCGCCGAATTTGAGGCGCGCCGGCGCCTTCAAGAAGCACCTCTCGCTGCCGGTCTTCCATGCCTGCCGGATCACCGACATGGCGACGGCGCGCCACGCCGTTGGCGACGGGCTCGTCGACATGATCGGCATGACGCGCGCCCACATCGCCGACCCGCATATAGTCAACAAGCTGACGCGCGGCGAGGAGGAGCGCATCCGGCCCTGCGTCGGCGCGACCTATTGCTCCTGGCATCGCCGCTGCATCCACAACCCGGCCATCGGCCGCGAGGCGCAGCTCCCGCATGTCGTCGCGCCGGCCGCGGCGAAGAAGCGCGTCGTCGTCATCGGCGCCGGCCCCGCCGGGCTCGAGGCGGCGCGCGTCTCGGCCGAGCGTGGGCACGAGGTGATCGTCTTCGAGGCGGCGGCGAAGGCCGGCGGCCAGGTCCGGCTCGCGGCCCGCGTCCCCTCGCGCAAGGACCTCATCGGCATTATCGACTGGCGCGTCGCCGAGGCGGAGCGGCTCGGCGTCGCGTTCCGCTTCAACGCGCTCGCCGATGCCGAGATGGTGCTCGCCGAGGCTCCCGACATCGTCGTCGCCGCCACGGGCGGCTTGCCGGACCGGCTCGGCGAGATCGCGGGCAGCGAGCTCTGTTCCACCGTCTGGGATGTCCTCGAGGCGCCGAGCCGACCCACGGGCCACGTGCTTATCTTCGACGGCACCGGCACCATCAACGCCGCCTCCTGCGCCGAGCGCCTGATGCTGGACGGCGCCCGCATCACCTTCGTCACGCCCGATCACTTCGCGACGCAGGAGACGAGCCACCTCGATCGGCCGTTCCTGCTGCGCCGCCTCTATCAGGGGAAGGCAACGATCGTGCCCGACCGCCGCCTCGTCGGCGTCGCGCGGACGGGAAACAGCCTCGCGGCGACCCTCGTCAACGAGCTGACCGGCGAGGTGGAGACGCTCTCCTGCGAGAGCGTCGTCGTCGAGAACGGCACCTCGCCGGTGACCGACGCCTTCGATGGCCTGCGGCGCCACTCGCGCAATGACGGCGTCACCGACATCGACGCGCTCGCGGCGGGAGCGCCGCAGGCCGTAACGGTCAATCCCGAGGGACGCTTCCGCCTCTACCGCATCGGCGATGCGATCGCCTCGCGCGACATCCACGCCGCGATCCTCGACGCGCTGCGCCTGTGCAAGGATTTCTGAGGCGTGCCGGGAATCTTCGCATCGGGTCTGCTGCGCGGCAAGACGGCGCTGGTCACCGGCGGCGGCACGGGCATCGGTCTCGCGATCGCGCGCGCGCTCGGCGAAGTCGGCGCTGCTGTGACGATCGCCGGCCGCCGCCCCGACATCCTCGCCGCCGCGGCCGGCACGCTTGCTGCGTCGGGCATCGACGTCGCGGCGGAGACGGTCAACATCCGCGACGAGGCCGCCGTCGCTCGCCTGTTCGAGAAGCTGGCGGAGGCGCGGCGCTTCCCCGACATCCTCGTCAACAATGCCGGCGGGCAATTCAGCGCGCGCGCCTTCGACATCACCGCCAATGGCTTCCGGGCGGTGGTCGACCTCAACCTCACCGGCACCTGGCTTGTCTCGCAAGCCTTCGCGCGGCAGGCCGTGGGCAGGGGCGGCGGCCGCATTGTCAACATCGTGCTCTCGGTCGCGTCGGGCGCGCCTATGTACGCGCACGGCGCTGCGGCACGCGCCGGCGTCATCAACTTGACCAAGACGCTCGCCATCGAATGGGCGCCGCACGGCATTCTGGTGAACAGCGTCGCCCCCGGCCTCATCCGCACCGAGGCGCTGTCGCGATACGACCCGGCCGAGATCGAAGCCGGCGTCGCCGCGCTGCCGCTGCGACGGATGGGCGAAAGCGAGGAGGTGGCGCACGCCGTCGTCTTCCTGGCCTCGCCGGGCGGCGACTACGTCACCGGAACGACTCTGTTCGTCGATGGCGGAAAACATCTGGCGCGCCCGCTCACGGGCGGCCCCGCGATCCTATCCTCGAGGGAGAGAAGAGAGTGAAGCCGATGCATCCGCGCCGATACCGGATCCGCGCCGCGCTCGCGCGCGACGCCTGACGAGCGGAGCGTCCTTCCGATAGCACCGATCTTTCGTTCACTCGAGACAGGGTTTCTCCATGGATTTCGACTTATCGCCAGAGGAGCGTGCGCTGCAGCAGAAGGCGCGCGACTTCGCCGAGGCGCATCTTTTCCCGAACGAGATGGCGATCGAGGAGCACGGCAAGCTGCCGGCGGACATCCTGGCGAATATTCACCGCCAGGTCCTCGCTTGCGGATTCAACGCGATCAACCATGCGCGCGAGCATGGCGGGCAAGGCTTCAGCCTCTTTCATCAGATGCTGGTCAACGAAGAGTTCGGCAAGGCGACCGGCGGCATCTGGGGCGCGGCCTGGCAGCCGGCGATCCCGCTCAAGGACGGCACGCCCGAGCAGCGCGAGCGCTATCTCGTCCCGAGCTGCCGCGGCGAGCGCTTCTATTGCTTCGCCATCACCGAAGAAGGCGCCGGCTCCGACCCGCGGCGCGTGCGGACGAGCGCGTCGCGGCGCCAGGGCCGCTGGGTCCTCTCCGGCGAGAAATGGTTCGTGACGCATGGCGATGTCGCCGATTTCATCATCGTCCATGCCCTCGCCGAGGGCGACCCGGACAAGCCGACCCTCTTTCTCGTCGACAAGGAGAGGCCCGGCATCCGCGTGAAGCGGAGCCCGAAATTCATGCACAACTACATCTCCGAGCATGTCGAGTTCGTCTTCGACGCGGTCGAACTCGGCGACGAGGCGGTGCTGGGCCCGGTGGGCGGCGGGTTCGAGCTCACCAAGGACTGGTTCGTCGAGGCCCGGCTCAAGATCGCCGCGCATTGCGTCGGCGCCGCGATTCGCGCGACGGAGATCGCCAATCGCTATGCCGGCGAGCGCATCCAGTTCGGCCGCCGCATCCACGATTTCCAGGCGATCGAATTCATGCTCGCCGACATGGCGGTCGAGATCATGGCGGCGAAATCGATGCTCTACCGCGTCGCCTGGGATTTGACGCAGAGCGACGACCGCAAGCGGGCGCATGCGATGGCGAGCGTCGTCAAGCTGCATGCGAGCGAGATGGCCGGGCGCGTCATCGACAAGGCGCTGCAAATCCTCGGCGGCCGCGGCTACATGCGCGAGAACCCCGTCGAGCGGCTCTATCGCGATGTCAGAGTCGACCGCATCTGGGAAGGGACTTCCGAGATCCAGCGCGCCATCATCGGCGGGCAGATCAAGAAGCGCGGGCTCGGTCTCTACACCGGCTGGGTCGGAGGCGCGGCATGAGCGGCGCGGCTGCGGAAAGAGGCCGTGCGCCGCTCGAAGCGATGCTGCGGGCGCAGTCGATCGCGGTGATCGGCGCCAGCGCCAAGGCCGAGAGCTTTGGCCACAACGTCGTCACGCACCTCACCGGCACCGGTTACCGGGGCCGCATCTATCCCATCAATCCGCGCTACGGCGAGATCGCCGGGCTGCGCTGCTATGCGGCGCTCGGCGATGTCCCCGAGACCGTCGATTGCGCCGTGCTCGCGGTCGCCGACGAGCGCCTCGAAGCGGCGCTCGAAGCCGCCGCCGCGGCGGGAGCGCGCTCGGCGGTGATCTTCGGCTCCGCGGTCGAGGCGGAGCAGCCCGGCCGGCCGCCGCTCACCCATCGCCTCGCCGCGATCGCCCGCGCCGCCGGGATGGCGATGTGCGGCAGCAATTGCATGGGCTTCCTCAACTTCATCGACAACATCATGGTCGGCGGCTGGCCCTACAAATTCCC
The DNA here is from genome assembly GCA_021325525.1 of Alphaproteobacteria bacterium. Taxonomy (GTDB): domain Bacteria; phylum Pseudomonadota; class Alphaproteobacteria; order ATCC43930; family CGMCC-115725; genus URHD0088. The sequence goes on along the minus strand of JAJPHB010000090.1, from coordinate 8,481 downwards.
GCCGCCGCGCGGCCGCATCGGCTTCATCACCCATAGCGGCTCCTCATATTCCGGCTTCGCCCTCAACCAGCGCCAGCTCGGCATGAGCTACATGATCTCCTCGGGCCAGGAGCTGGTGACCTCGGCCGCCGATTATCTCGACTTCCTGGTGGCGCAGGCGGAGACGCGCGTCGTCGGCTGCATCCTCGAGACGATCCGGGCGCCGGAGCGGTTCTTGGCGGCGCTCGCGAGCGCCGACCGGCGCGGCATCCCGGTCGTCGTGTTGAAGCTCGGCCGCTCCGAGCACGGCAAGGCGCTGGCGCGGGCCCATAGCGGCGCACTCGCCGGCGCCGACGCCGCCTACCGGGCGGTCTTCGAGCGCTACAATGTCGTGCCGGTGCGCAGCCTCGACGAGCTCGCCGACACGCTCGAGCTGCTGAGCTGCGGCCGGGCGCCGACGACCGATGCGATCGGGCTCGCCAGCGATTCGGGCGGCGAGCGGACGATGATCGCCGATCTCGCCGCCGAGATCGGCGTCGACTTCGCCGCGGTGACGCCGGTGACCGAGAAGCGGCTCGCTGCGGCCCTCGATCCCGGCCTCGCGCCCATCAACCCGGTCGACATCTGGGGCACCGGCCACGACCACGAGCGCATCGCCGAGGAGTGCTTGACGGCGCTCGCCGACGATCCCGGCATCGGCCAGGTCGTCTTCGCCAGCAACATGCCGAGCGGCCGCGCGCTCCTCCACACTTGGGGGCGCGTGACCGAGCGCGTCCACGCGAAGACGGCCAAGCCGGTGATGGTGATGGGCAACCTCGCGAGCGCGCTCGACCGCGCGGAAGCGGCGCGGCTGCGGGGTCTCAGCATTCCGGTCCTTATGGGAACCCAGCCGGGCCTCGCCGCGATCGCGGGCTCCATCGCCTGGCACCGCGCCCGGCGCGAGCGGCGGATGCCGAAGATCGAGGCGCCGCCCGGCGCGGCCGTCGCCCGCTGGCGCAAGCGGCTCGCCGAGGCGGGTGCGGCCGGCCTCGATACGGCGGCGAGCCTGGAGCTCGCCGCCGCCTTCGGCGTGCCCGTCGCCGCCGGCCGCGTCGTCGCCGGCGAGAGCGACGCGGTCGCGGCGGCGGCGTCGCTCGGATGCCCCGTCGTCCTCAAGACGCTCGCCGCCGGGATCGACCACAAATTCGACCAGGGCGGCGTCGCCCTCGGCCTCGCCTCGCCCGAGGCGGTCGCCGCCGCCTATCGCGACATGGCGGCCCGGCTCGGGCCGCGCGCCCTCGTCCAGGCGCAGGCGCCGGCCGGCACCGAGCTTCTGCTCGGCATGACCCGCGATCCGCAATTCGGCCCGCTGGTGACGGTGGCGCTGGGCGGCATCTTCGTCGAGATCCTCAAAGACGCCGTCACCTTCCTGCCGCCGGTCGACGAGGCGATGGCCCTGCGCTATCTGCGCCGCCTCAAGGGATTCGCGCTGCTCGACGGGGCCCGCAACCGGCCGCGCGCCGATCTCGGCGCCCTGGCGCGGGCGGTCGCCCGCTTCAGCAGCTTGGCGGAAGCGCTCGGCGGCTGGCTGCGCGAGATGGATGTCAACCCGGTGATCGCCGGTCCGGAGGGCGTCGTCGCCGTCGACGCCCTCGCGGTCCCGCTCGCCGAAGGGAGCGGCGGCGGACTCGCCTCACCCCACACGATTCCGGCCGAGAATGTTGCCGCGGCCAGCCGCAAGGGAGCAACGAGATGAGCTACGAGACCATCAAGATCGAGCGGCGCGGCCGCGTCGCCCTGCTGTCCTTCAACCGTCCCGAGGTGCTGAACGCCTTCAATGGCCGCCTCGTCGAGGAGACCGGCGCGGCGATGCGGGCGCTCAACGCCGATGAGGCGGTGCTCGCCATCGTCGTGCGCGGCGAAGGCCGCGCCTTCTCGGCCGGCTTCGATCTCAAGGAATCGGCGGCCAAGCAGACCACCGGCGTCGCCGCCTGGCGCGCCGTGCTCGAGACCGATTTCGACTTCATCGTGCAATTCTGGGATTCGGCGAAGCCGACCATCGCCGCCGTCCACGGCTTCTGCCTCGCCGGCGCCTTCGAGCTCGCCTTGGCCTGCGACATCACCGTGGCCGCCGAGGGCACGCGCTTCGGCGAGCCCGAAGTGCGCTTCGGCTCGGGCATGGTGGCGCTGCTCTTGCCGTGGATGACGACGCCGAAGCTGGCGAAGGAGCTGCTGCTGACCGGCAGCGACCGCATCGACGCGCGGCGCGCGCAGGCGATGGGCATCGTCAACGAGGTGGTTCCGGCCGGCGAGGAGACGGCGCGCGCCCTGGCGCTTGCCGAGGACATCGCCGCGGCGGCGCCGCTCTCGGTCGGATTGACGAAGCGCGCCATCAACCGAAGCTACGAGATCGCCGGCATGCGCCAGGCCCTGCTGGCCGCCCTCGAGACCGATCTCGCCATCGAAGCTGGGGCGGGACCGGAGCGAATCGAGTTCAACCGCATCAGGAAGGAGCAGGGGCTGAAGGCCGCCCTCGCCTGGCGCGATGCCAAATTCCAGCGGATGTGAGATCCGCTCGAGCGGCTAAGGGCCGAGGTAATGTCGGGGGATGCTCGGCCGCACGGCCATGGCGAGATCGGCGATCCTTGCGTGATGCTGATGAGCCACGACCTCGTCAGGCGTGATCCGCTCGCCGGCCTGCTCGCCGATGATGACGACCTCGTCGCCCTGTTGCGCCTCGGGCAGCGCGGTCAGGTCGATCCGCGTGTGCTCGAGCGAGGGCGAGCCGATGATTGGCGCGCGGCGGCCGCGGACCAGGACCGCGCCGCAATGGAGCTGGGCCATGCCGTCGGCCGAGCCGATCGGAATGACGCCCATGCGCATGCCCGGCCGTATCGGGAAGGGCGCCTCGGCGAGGAAGGCGTTCCGATCGACGGCGCGCACATGAATGAGGCGGCTCGACAGCGCCTTGAAGGGCTGCCGCTCCGTCGGCCAAGGGACGTCGCCCGCCTTGCGGAAGGGTCCGAAGAACATCTGCCCCGGATCGACGGCATCGAGCGCAAGGCGCGGCGCCATGGCGAGAATCTTGCTGCTCGCCAGCATGCGGAGCGGCGGCGCCAGCCCCAGCCCTTCGAGCTTCCGGCATACCGCCTCGAAGCGGCCGAGCTGCCAATCGAGGTAAGCGGGCGAAGGCGGCGAGGGGACGTTCGGATGCGCATGGACGATGTGCAGCGCCAATCGCGGCATGCGCGCAATGGTCGCGATCGCCTCCGCCGCCATCTCGGCCGGGAAGCCGAGCCGCTCCTGCCCGATGTCGATCTTGACCGCGACGTTGAGCGGTTTGCCGGCGAGGCGGGAGTAGAGAGCGGCCGAGTCGAGATCGGTGAAGCTCGGGATGAGGTCGAAGCGCTCGCAGGCGGCGACCGCCTCCGCCGTCGCCAAGGAGCCGGGATATACCAGGATGGGCGCGGTGATCCCGGCCTGGCGCAGCGCGATCGCATTGGCGCGGTCGACGACGGCGATGCCATCGCCGCCTGCCGCGATGATCGTGCGCGCGACCGGGACGAGGCCGAAGCCATAGGCATTGCATTTCAACGCGGCGAACACGGCGACGCGGTCGCCGACGAGCCGGCGGATATTGGTGGCATATTGCGCGATCGCGCCGAGATCGATCTCGAAGCAATTGGGCCGGCGGTGGTCTTGAGGCGGCATATCCTCGGTCATGTCCGGCTTGTCTTCGAGCGGCATTCGCTTGCGCCTCCCCCGCGGGATTCCAATTGTTGCCGAAGGCGGCGGGGAATATTGTCTAGACCGAGGGTCCGGTCGAGTCTCTCGAAATCCGCAGGAACATGCGCCGACCGCCCGCGCAGGTGGCCTCATGGGGGAGGAGCACAGCCATGAAAATTCGACTGATTCCGCATTGCCTCGCCGCGACGCTGATGGCGACGGCTCTCGCGACGAGCGTCCCGAACCTCGCCAAAGCCGAGGATGTGACGCTGACCGTCTGGACTCACGAGGCCGACGAGGACGCCAAGGTCGCCTTTCGCGAGCTCGCCGCCCGCAACCTCGAGAAGGCGCATCCGGGCGTCACCGTCAAGATCACCTGGTACGAGAAGAACCCGCTGCTCGCGGCGCTGAAGACGGCGCTTCCCGCGGGGCAAGGGCCGGACGTGCTCTATGTCGAGCCGGACTGGACGGAATATGTCGATGCCGGCTATCTCGAGCCGCTCGACGATCTCGTCAATTGGAACAATATCGAGCCTTGGGCGCGCCAGGTCTGGGTCCATAACGGCAAGACCTACGGCGTGCCGCAGGAGGCCTATACCAACGAGATCTATTACAACAAGGACCTCCTGAAGAAGCTCGGCGTCGAACTGCCGGCCAACGCGCAATTCACGCAGGAGCAGTTCCTCGACCTCGTCAAGAAGGCGAAGGCGGCGGGCATCACCCCGATCGCCCAGGGGGTCGGCGACCGGCCCTTCCCCGGCGCCTACATTCTCGGCGAGGCGCTGCTGCGGAAGCTCGGGAAGGAGGATTACCGCAAGCTCTGGACGGGCCAGCTCTCCTTCGAGGACCCGAGGGTCGTCGACGTCTTCAAATGGGTGAAGGAGCTGGTCGATGCGGGCGCCTATCCCAAGAACTTCATGACGCTGAAGCTCGGCGAGTCGCACTACTACTTCTATACGAAGCCCGGGGCGCTGATGCTGCCGATGGGGAGCTGGTATACGGGCCGCGCCTTCGTGCCGGTGGAGAAGGGGGGCCAGCCGCCCGACTTCCCGCTCGGCATCATGCAGTTCCCGGCCATGGATGGCGGCGCCTGCAATCAGTGCAAGACCTCTGCGATCGGCGCGAGCTTCGCCATCAATGCCGCCAGCAAGCACAAGAAGATCGCGGCGGAGTTTCTCGACGCGATGTCGACGCCCGAGATGGGCAAGCGCTGGATCGAGACGATCTACCTGCAGACCGGCATCAAGGCCGATGTGAAGCAGTTCAGCGGCCCGCACGCGGCCTATTTCACCGAGCTGATGGAGCGCCAGAAAGGTGCCGACTATTTCATCGGCGGACCGCGCGACCTGACGCAGGGGCAATGCAAGGACAGCTTCGCGCAGGTCATGAACAGCGCCTTCCCGGGCGGGCTCTTGTCGGTCGATGAGGCCGTCAAGATGATGAATACGGCGTGCTACAAGGGGTAGGCGCGGCAGGTCGCGGCGATCGCCCTGGCGGCGGCTCCGGCCTCGCCGCCAGGGCGAAGCTGTTCGCTTCCTTCAGAGGCGGGGGGCGCGAGGTCGATGCGCGCCGCGCCGCGCCCGCGACGCTCGCGCTCTTCCTCGCGCCGGCGCTGCTCCTCTATGGCGGCTTCACCGTCTATCCGGTGCTCCGCACCTTCTACAACAGCCTCCACACGATCAAGCCGCACAATGTCGAGGAATTCGTCGGCCTCGCCAATTTCGCGGCGCTCCTCCATGCCGATCCCGTGTTCTGGAAGGCGGTCGGCAACACTGTCATCTTCACCGCGGTGGCGACGGTCGCCGACGTGCTGGGCGGCCTGCTTCTGGCGCTCGCGCTGTTCTCGCGCGCGCCGCTGGCGCCGCTCCTGCGCGTCGTCTGGTTCACGCCCGTTCTCATGTCCTATGTCGTCGTCGGCATCATCTGGGTGTGGATCTACGATTACGATTGGGGCCTCGCCAATATGATCCTGCGCTGGCTCCATCTCGGCGCCTTCGAGCAATCCTGGCTCGGCGACCCGCACACCGCCCTCTGGTCGGTGATGGCGACGCATATCTGGAAGTGGCTCGGCTTCAACATGATCATTTTCCTGGCGGCGCTCTACGCCCTGCCGAGCGAAGTCTTGGGCGCCGCCGAGCTCGACAATTGCGGATGGCTGGCGAAGCTCGTCTACATCATCATCCCGATGCTGCGGCCGACCATCCTCAACCTGACCGTGCTCTCCTTCATCGGCAAGATGATGATCTTCGATTTGGTCTGGATCATGACCGGCGGCGGCCCGCTCTGGTCGACCGAGACCGTGTCGACCTATGTCTATAAGCGCGCCTTTGATTGGAACACCTTCGACCTCGGCTATCCCTCCGCGATCGCGGTGTTGTGGTTCGCCATCATTCTGGCTTTCGTCGTCGTCATGACGCGTCTCCTGCGTCAGCGCGACCGGATCGAGTTCTAGGCGCATGGCGCCGCAAGCGCTCGACTGGCGCAGCCCGTTGCGGCGGGCGCCGCTTCTCCTTTTCCTCCTCGTCTATACCGTCGTCAGCGGCGGGCCCTTTCTCTGGGTCGCGATCATGTCGGTGCGCACGACGCCGGAGATCTTCGCCAGCCCCTATGCTTTGCCGAGTCGCTTCCATTGGGAGAAATTCGTCGACGCCTGGACGCGCTCCAATTACGGCACCTATTTCTGGAACAGCATCATCGTGGTAGTGACCGCGGTTGCGCTGCTGACGATCATCGGCGCGATGGTCGCGCATTGCCTCGCGCGCTACCGCTTTCCGGGCGACCGGCTCATCCGCTTCGTCATCCTGTCGGGAATGATCCTGCCGCCGCAGCTTCTCATTCTCTCGCTCTTCCAGATTCTCCTCGAATATCACCTCTACAACACGCTCAGCGGGCTGATCCTCGTCTATGTCGCCGGCCATCTCGCGATGACCGTCTACATCCTCGAAGGGTTCTTCGCGCAGATCCCGCAAGACCTGTTCGATGCCGCCAAGATGGACGGATACGGCGACTTCGAGATTTTCTGGCGCATCACCCTGCCGATCGGCGTGCCCGCGCTCTTCACGACCGTCACGCTCAACTTCATCATCTTGTGGAACGAGTTCCTCTATGCGGTCGTGCTCCTCACCGAGGACGACAAGCGCACGCTGCCCCTCGGCATCATGCATTTCATGGGCAGCCACCAGCTCGACGTCGGAATGGTGGCGACGGGCCTCATGATCGCGATCGGACCCGTCATCATCCTCTACGCCCTCTTCTCTGATACGATGATCAAGGGCATGACCGCGGGAGCGGTGCGCTGATGGCCGAGGTCGCCATCGAGCGGCTGAGCAAGCGCTATCCGCGCAGCAGCGAGGCGGCCGTCAAGGAGGTCAGCCTCACCGTCGCCGATGGTGAGTTCATGGTCCTTCTCGGACCCTCGGGCTGCGGCAAGTCGACGGTGCTGCGCATGATCGCCGGGCTCGAGCCGATCACGGCCGGCACCGTGGCGATCGACGGGAAGGTCGTCAACGAGGTGCCCGCCAAAGCGCGCGACATCGCCATGGTGTTCCAATCCTATGCGCTTTATCCGCATATGGACGTCTTCGACAATCTCGCCTTCGGCCTCCGGCGGCGCGGCGTCCCCACGGGCGAGATCGAGCGGCGGGTCGGGCTGGCGGCGGCAAAGCTCGGCCTCTCGCCCTTCCTCCGGCGCAAGCCGCACGCCCTCTCCGGCGGGCAGCGGCAGCGGGTGGCGCTTGGCCGGGCGATCGTTCGCGACCCCAAGGTCTTCCTCTTCGACGAGCCGCTCTCCAATCTCGATGCCGCCCTGCGCGTCTCGACCCGCAACGAGCTCATCCGCCAGCAGCAGGAGATCGGCACGACCACCATCTATGTCACCCACGACCAGGTCGAGGCGATGACGATGGGCCATCGCATCTGCATCATGGACAAGGGCGAGGTCGTGCAGATCGGAAAGCCGCTGGCCGTCTACCGCGATCCCGCCACCACCTTCGTCGCGCGCTTCCTCGGCAATCCGCCGATGAACCTCGTCCCCGTCGAGCTGTCGCATGAAGACGGCGGCGCTGCGGCGCGGCTTTGCGCGACGGGCATCGCTCTGCGGCAGTGGTCTCAGCGAACGCTCGCCGGGCACCGCACGCTCCTCCTCGGCATTCGGCCCGAAGATCTGCATGAGGATCGCCGCGAAGCAGGGGCGGGATCGGACGCGGATCGCCTTGTGCCGCTCCCGGTGCGCGTCGCCGCCGTCGAGCCGCTCGGGGCGGAGACGCTTCTCGTCCTGACGCTCGACGGCTTGTCCGCGGAGGTCATCGCGCGCATCGGCCGCGACACGCGGCTGCGCGCCGGCGACCGCGCGACCATCTGGCTCGACACCGCCGCGATCCACCTCTTCGATCCGGGGACGACGCGGGCCATCCCGCGCGATCTCTGATGCGAGGGGCGCGGTTCTTCGGCTGCGAGGAGGGGTGATGGAAAAAGCACGCGGCACGGCCCCGCTCAAGATCGCTCTCGCGGGAGCGGGCATGATCAGCTGGTACCATCTCGTCGCCTGGCGCAAGCTGGTGCCCGGCATCGAGCTCGTCGCCATCTGCGATCCCGATCCGGCGCATGCGCAGCGCCGCGCCGACGAGTTCGGAATTCCGCGGATCTACGCCGATCGCGAGGCGATGCTGACGTCGGAGGCGATCGACGCCCTCGATGTCGCCTCGCCTCGGCAGACCCATGCCGCCTGGGTCGAGGCGGCGGCGCTGCGCGGCATCGACGTGCTCTGCCAGAAGCCGCTGACGCCGACGCTGGCCGAGG
>JAJPHB010000108.1 GCA_021325525.1 Alphaproteobacteria bacterium | reverse complement strand
CTAGCGCGCGCGCCGCGACGGGCGCCAGCGCAGGAACAGCCGCTCGAGAAGGGCGACGACGCCGATGCCCAGCGTCGTGAAGGCGGTGATCGAGGCGAGCGCCGCGAAGACGAGCGGCGTATCGAGGTTGAACTGGCCGGAGAGGATGAGATAGCCGATCCCGCTGTTGCCGCCGATGAACTCGCCGACGATCGAGCCGACGAGAGCGAGGGGGAAGGCGACCTTGACGGCGTCGGTGAGGTATGGCACGGCGTGCATGAGCCGTACTTTCAGAAAGATGCGGAAGGGCGTGCCGCCGGCGAGGCGCGAGAGGTCGAGCATATCGGGCTCGATCTCGGCGAGCCCGGTCACCGAATTGACGAAGACCGGGAAGAGCGCCAGCAGGAAGGCGAGCACGATCTTCGGCTCGAGCCCCAGCCCGAACCAGATGACGAAGAGCGGCGCGATGGCGATCTTCGGCACGCTGTTGAAGGCGGCGAGGATCGGCATGACGATCGCCTGCAGCGCCTTGACATAGATGACGGCGAGGGCGAGCAGGACGCCGACGAAGAGCGCGATCGCGAGGCCCAGCACGGTCGTCATCGCCGTGACGCCGAGATGCTCAAGCTGGACGGCGCGAGTCTCCCAGAAGCGCGCGGCAATGGCGGAGGGCAGGGGCAGGATATAGGCGGGGATGCCGAGCCATTCCGCGCCCCATTGCCAGGCGGCGAGGATGAGGGCGAAGCCCGCCGCCGAGCGGCCGAGGCGCTGCAGCGCGGCGAGCCGGCGGGCCAGCATCATGCGGCCCCTCGCTCGCCCATCGGGTCCTCGATCTCCTCGCGGATCGCCGCCGCCAGGGCGACGAAGCGGGGATCGCTGAGGGTGCGGCTATCGCGCGGGCGCGGCAGATCGATGGGCAGGACCGCCTTGGCGCGCCCCGGCCGCCCCGACATGACGATGACGGTGTCCGACAGCAGGACCGCCTCGGAGATGCTGTGGGTGACGAAGAGCACGCTGTTGCGGCTCGCGCTCCAGATCCGCTGCAAGGCGAAGCCCATGCGCTCGCGGGTGATGATGTCGAGCGCGCCGAAGGGCTCGTCCATCAGCAGGAGCGAGGGTTCGAGCAGCAGCGCGCGGCAGATCGAGACGCGCTGCTGCATGCCGCCCGAAAGCTCGTGCGGCAGGCTCGCCTCGAAGCCCTTGAGGCCCGCCAGTTCGATGAGCGCCCGGGCGCGGTCGCGATAGTGCCGCGGCGAGGCACCGCGCATCTCGGCCGTGAAGAGAATGTTGCCGAGCGTGGTTCGCCATGGCAGCAGGACCGGCGCCTGGAAGACCATGCCGACATCGGCGATGGGGCCGCGCACCTCGCGGCCGCGCACCAACACTGTCCCGGCGGTCGGCGCGATGAGGCCGGCGATCATGCGGAGCGCCGTCGACTTGCCGCAGCCGCTGGGCCCGACCAGCGAGACGAATTCGTTTTCGCCGACCGTGAAGGACAGATCCGCAACGGCCATGCCGGTCGCGAAGCTCTTGTTGAGACGGTCGGTGCGAACCGCGGCGGCATTCATGCGGCAATCCCGCAGCGAGGCGAAGCCGCCTCAAGCATGGCGGCGAGGGCAGCCGGCTGCAACGCGCAAAACGACGTCCATTGCGGCGAGCGGCTCAACGCATAAGTCGCATAATGTATATTATGGGAAATCTTTGCCGCGCGTCTCGCCGAAATCGACGGTCAGCCCGTCATAGCCCGGCTCGACGCCGGCCGGCAGCTTGCGGCGCAGCGTCGCGTAATCGAGCGGCACGTCCATATGCGTCAGGATCGCCCGCCGCGGCTTCACGCGCTCGATCCAGCGCAAGGTCTTCTCGAGATGGCTGTGCGTCGGATGCGGCTCGTAGCGCAGGCAATCGACGATCCACACCGCAACGCCGTCGAGCGCCGCGAAGGCCTTGTCATCGAGCTCGACGACATCGGTCGAATATGCGACCGGCCCGATGCGGAAGCCGAGCGTCGTGCTGAAGCCGTGATCCTGCGAGAACGGCACGACCCGGATATCGCCCACCACGAACGGACCTTGGATGATATTGGCGACTGCCGTCGGCTTGTAGAACGACCCGCCGGGCTCGATCGGCGTGAAGACGTAATCGAAGCGCCGCCGGATCGTCGCCATGGTGTCGACATCGGCATGGATCGCGATCGGCCGCCGCATCAGGCGGTTGAGCGCGCGCAAATCATCGATGCCATGCAGATGGTCGGCATGGGCGTGCGAGTAGAGAACGGCATCGAGCCGTCGCGTGCCGGCATCGAGGAGCTGCTGGCGGCAATCGGGCGAGGTGTCGATGAGGATGGTCGTACTCGCCGTCTCGACGAGCAGCGAGGCCCGCCGCCGGCGGTTGCGCGGCTCGGCGGGATCGCAAGCGCCCCACTCGCCGCCGACGAGCGGCACGCCGCCGGAGCCGCCGCAACCGAGCATCCGCACCTTCATGCCGGAGCCGGCGGCCGCGCCTTGCCGAAGAGGCGGAAGAAATTCTCCGTGGTCCGCTGCGCCAGCTCCTCGGGCGACATCCCGCGCAGCTGGGCGAGCAGCGCCGCCGTATGCGCGACATAGGCCGGCTCGTTGCGCTTGCCGCGATGCGGCACCGGCGCCAGATAGGGCGCGTCCGTCTCGACCAGGATGCGGTCGAGCGGCGCCCAGCCGGCGATCGCGCGCAGCTCCTCCGCCTTCTTGAAGGTCAGGATTCCTGAGAACGACAGATAGAACCCGATTTCAAGCGCTTTTTCAGCAAGTTGTCGGCTAGAGCTGAAGCAATGGATGACGCCGCTGAGCGAGCCCGCGCGGGACTCCTCGGCAAGGATGGCCGCCGTCTCGGCATCGGCGCTGCGCGTATGCACGATGAGCGGCAATCCGCTCTCCCGCGCGGCCGCCGCGTGGCTGCGGAAGACCGCGGCCTGGCGCTCGCGCGGGCTGTGTTCGTAGTAGAGATCGAGCCCGCATTCGCCGATGCCGATCACCTTCGGATGGGCAGCCAAGCGCACGAGCTCCGCGGCATCGGTCTCGGGCTCGCTCGCCGCCTCATGCGGATGGATGCCGACCGAGCACCAGAGATCGGGCTCCGCTTCGGCAAGCGCCGCGACGGCGTCGAACTCGCTGACCTTGGTGCAAATGGTCAGCATGCCGGCGAGGCCGGCGCGCCTGGCCCGCGCCAGCACCTCCGGCAGCTCGGCGCCGAAATCCGCGAATTCGAGATGGCAATGGCTGTCGATCAGCATGCCGCCTCAGCCGCCCTTCCCCTCCCGCTCCTCGATATGGCGCGGAAAGACGCCGACCGGCTTCGGCAGAAGAGTGCCGGGCACGAGAGGCCGCGCGGCCAGAGAGGCGAAGTCGCGCGCCTCGGGGCCGAGCGCGAGCTGGTCGAGAAGCCGCCCCGCCGCATCCGGCATGACCGGCTGAACGAGAATGGCGATATGTCGGATCGTCTCGGCGAGGGTATAGAGCACCGTCGCCATCCGCTCGCGGTCCGATTTGGCGAGGACCCAGGGTGCCTGCTCGTCGACATAGCGGTCGGCCTCGCCGACGACCTGCCAGACGGCTTCGAGCCCGCGGTGGAAGGCTTGCTCGGCGAACTCCGCGCGCAGGCGTGGCAAGAGGCCGCGCGCCGTCGCCAGCAAGGCCTCGTCGGCGGCGGTGAGCGCCGCCGGCTGCGGCACGCGCCCCGCGCAATTGCGGTTGATCATGGAAAGGACCCGCTGCGCCAGATTGCCGAGGCCGTTGGCGAGGTCGCCATTGATGCGGCCGAGCACGGCGCGGTGCGAGAAGTCGCCGTCGCTGCCGAAGGGCAGCTCGCGCAGCATGAAGTAGCGCACGGCATCGACGCCATAGGCTTCGACGAGCCGCGCCGGCGGGATGAAGTTGCCGAGCGATTTCGACATCTTCTGGCCTTCGACCGTCCACCAGCCATGAGCGAAGACGCGCTTCGGCGGCGCAAGGCCGGCCGCCATCAGGAAGGCCGGCCAATAGACGGTATGGAAGCGGATGATGTCTTTACCGACCATGTGAAGATCGGCCGGCCAGAATGTTGAATATTCTTCGCTTTTGATATCTGGGTAATCGACGGCCGTCTGATAGTTGTTGAGCGCGTCGAGCCAGACATACATGACGTGCTTCGGATCGTCCGGAACCGGAATGCCCCAGCTGAAGCTGGTGCGCGAGACCGAGAGGTCCCGCAGCCCGCCCTTGACGAAGCTCACCACTTCGTTGCGGCGGCTGCGCGGCGCGATGAAATCGGGATTGGCGTCGTAGAAGGCGAGGAGCCGGTCCTGCCAGGCGGAGAGGCGGAAGAAATAATTCTCCTCCTCGACCCATTCGACCTCGGCGCCGGTCGGCGCCTTGCCGTTCACCAGCTCGCCGTCCTCGTAGAACGCCTCGTCGCGCACCGAATACCAGCCGGCGAAAGTGCCGAGATAGATTTCGCCGCGCTCGACCAGCACCTGCCAGAGCGCCTGACAGGAGCGCAAATGGCGAGCCTCGGTCGTGCGGATGAAATCGTCGTTGGAGATGTTCATGAGCCGCGTCATGTCGCGGAAGTTCTGCGAGACGCGGTCGCAAAATTCCTGCGGGTCGATGCCGGCTTCGCGCGCCGATTTCGCCACCTTCTGCCCGTGCTCGTCCGTGCCGGTGAGGAATTTGACGCGCCTTCCGTCGAGGCGCATGAAGCGCGCGAGCACGTCGCATGCCACCGTCGTATAGGCGTGGCCGATATGCGGCGCGTCGTTGACGTAATAGATCGGCGTCGTGATGTAGAACGGCGTGCCGCCGGTCATTCTCCAGCTCCACGAGAAAGGGCCGCGCCACGGCGACGGCTAGCGCGCCGCCGCTTCGAGCGCGAAGAAGGCGCCGAGAACGACCTGCTTGCGCTCCAAATCCAAAGACTCCGCCTGGGCGAAGAGGCGCGCGATCTTTTCCCACACCTCCACCCAGTGATCAAGGCTGCGCCGGCCGGCAAGGCGCCGCATCGCCTCGTGGTCGCCGGGAACGATCTCCGCGCCAGCCCTGCCCTGCGCGGTCAATCCCACCATGCGCGCCAGCCATTGCAGCAGGAGTGCCGAGACCGTGCGGTAAGCCTCCTCTGCCTCGGCGCGGGCGAGATGCTCGGCGAAGGCGTGGATCGCCGTCGTGTCGAGCTCCGGCAGGGCGCGCAGAAAGCCGCTGAGGCTGCGGTAGAGATCGAGGCCGCCCGCCGCGGCGAGTTCCAGGGCGCGGCCGATGCTCCCCTCGCCCAGCATCGCCAGGGCCTGCGCCTCGGGCGTCGCAAGTTCCGGCCGATAGCGCTGAAGCAAGCGCACGACCTCGCCCTCGGCGAGCGGCTTCAGCATGAGCTTGCGGCAGCGCGAGCGGATCGTCGGCAGGAGCCGCCCCGGCGCGTGGCTGACGAGGATGAGAAGCGAGCGCGTGGGCGGCTCTTCCAACACCTTCAGCACCGCATTCGCGGCGTTGCGGTTCATCTCGTCGGCGCTGTCGAAGATGACGATCCGCCAGCCGCCTTCGGCCGGCGTGAGGCGCAGGAAGTTGATGGCGTTCCGCGTATCCTCGACGATGATCTCGCCGCGCAGCCGGTCCTTGCGCTTGGGATCGCGGCCGCGCTCGACCGTGAGAAGATCGGCGTGCCCGGCGGCGGCGACTCGGCGGAAGACGGGATGCTCCGGCGAGAGGGCGAGCGTTGCAGGCGGCGCGGCTGCGAAGAGCCCGTTTCCCGCCTCGCCTTGCGCCAGGAGGAAGCGCGCGAGGCGGAAGGCGAGCGTCGCCTTGCCGATTCCGCGCGGGCCGCCGAGAATGAGCGCATGCGGCAAGCGGCCGGCGGCGTGGGCAGCGATGAGCGCCGCCTCGGCCGCCTCATGCCCGGCGAGATACGGGTTGGCGCGCGGCGGCGGAATCTCCGCCGCGGCGCCGGGCGGCCCGTCCTCCGCGGACTCCGCCTCTTGCTCTTCCACGAAATCATCGGTCATGCCGATCGAGATTGCCCGCCCCTGCCCTCGGCCGCAAGCCGGGCGGGAAAGGCTGGTCCGCGACGCTCAGGCGCCGAGCCGCAGGGCCAGCCTTTCGGCAATCGCGGCCCGCACGGCCGCATGCACAGCGCCAACATCGGCCGTGGCATCAATGAGGACGCAACGCTCCGCCTCGCGTCGCGCGATCGCGCGGAAGCCGGCGCGCAGCTTCGCGTGAAAGGCGAGGCCCATGCGCTCGAACCGGTCCTCCCCTGCCCCGCCGCGCTGCTTCGCGCGGGCGAGCCCGATCTCGGCCGGAACATCGAGGATGAGAGTGAGATCGGGCGCGAAATCGCCGGCGACGATGCGGTAGAGCTGGCGGAGCTGGCGGAGCGGCACGCCGCCGGCGTAGCCCTGATATGCGAGGGTCGAATCGGCGAAGCGGTCGGCGACGACCCAGCGGCCGGCCTCGAGGGCCGGCCACACGGTATTGACGAGATGATCGCGCCGCGCGGCGGTGACGAGCAGCGCTTCGCCGAGGGCGTCCCAGCGCCCGGGCGCCCCCTCGACGAGGAGGCGCCGAATCTCCTCGGCGCCGGGCGCTCCGCCGGGCTCGCGCGTGCGCAGCACCGGGAGGCCGGCCCGCTCCAGCGCCGCGACGAGAAGTGCCGCCTGCGTCGACTTGCCGCCGCCCTCCCCGCCCTCGAAGGTGATGAAGCGCCCGCCTCCCGCCAACCGCGCCTCAGTGGTGGCTGCCGAAGACGAGATAGCTCAGCGCCGCCCCCACCCGCCCCATCGCGCCGAGGCGGTCGACATCAGCGGCGGCGACGAGCGGGAACTCGGTCGGGGCCATGCCCGGGACCGAGACCACGAGCTTGCCGACGGTCTGTCCCTTGGCGACGGGAGCCTTGATCGGCCGGTCGTAGTCGACTGTCACCTTCATCTCCTTGCGCGTGCGGCGCGGAATGACGACGACGGCATCGCTCGTCACCGTCAACGGCACCTTCGCCTCCTTGCCGAGCCAGACCTCGGCCTCGTCGACGGTGTCGCCCGCCTTGAAGAGCGTGTAGCCGCCGAACTCGCGGAACGCCCATTCGAGCAGCTTCTCGCTTTCCGTGATCCGCGACTTCATCGTCGGCATGCCGGCCAGCACCATGATGATGCGGTGATTGTCGCGCACGGCCGAGGCGGTGAGGCAGTAGCCCGCCTCCTCGGTGTGGCCGGTCTTCAGCCCGTCGGCGCCCAGATCCTTGTAGAGCAAGGGATTGCGATTGCCCTGCTTGATGCCGTTATAGGTGAACTCCTTCTCGGACTCGAATTTGTAGTATTCGGGGAAGTCCGTGATGATGTGCTTGGCCAGGATCGCGAGGTCGCGCGCCGTCATGTAATGGTTGGGGTCGGGCAGCCCGGTGACATTGGCGAAATGGCTGCCGGTGAGCCCGATCTTCTTGGCGAGCTCGTTCTCCTGCTCGACGAAGGCCTCCTCGCTGCCGGCGAGCCCCTCGGCAAGGACGATGCAGGCGTCGTTCCCGGAATCGACGATGACGCCGCGCAGCAGATCCTCGATGCTGACGCGGCCGCCGAGCGGCACGAACATCTTGGAGCCGCCGGTGCGCCACGCCTTCTCGCTGACGGGCAGCATGTCGGTGAGCGAGGCCTTGCCCGCCTTCAGATAGGTGAAGACGGTGTAGTAGAACATCATCTTGCTCATTGAGGCGGGCGCGATCCGCTCATCGGCGCCTTTGTCGAGCAGCACGGCCCCCGTCTTCATGTCGACGATGAAGGCGTTGCGGGCCTCGGTCTCGATCGGCTGTGCGGCCGGCGTCGGGGCATTGGCAGTCGTTGTCGGCGCCGGCGCGAGGGGCGTCTTCTCGCCTTTCTTCGCCGCGCTTCCCTTGGCCGAGCCGGCATTGGCGGCGGGCGCGGCGGCGCCTGCCGCGGGCCAGCCGGCGATCGCGGCACCGCCGACGAAGAGAGGGAGGAGAAGGCAGGCAAGGAAGCGCTTCATGGCAAGGCTCATGGAAAAGGGCGAGAAAGTGCTGTGAAGCCGGTCATTCAAATGCCGCATCGTCAATCGACGACGATCCGCGCCTCGGGGAGGCCGCTCTGGATAACGCGCGCGAGGAGCTGATCCGCCTCCTCGACCGTCGCGATCGGCCCCAAGCGGACGCGGAAAACATTCATGCCGTTGGTGCGGACGCCGGAGACGTTGACATGGCCGAGCGGATCGAGCCGGCCTTTGAGGCGCCAGGCGTTGTCCGGCTTCGCGAAGGCGCCGACCTGGATGTAAATCTGCGTGGGACGCACCGGCACGACCGAGACTTTCTCGGGCAGCGGCGTCGCCACGGCGCTGGCGAGCTGAAGCTGGGCGGGCGGCGTCGGCACGGGCCGCGGCAGCGGCGCCGGATGCGCCGGCGGCGCGACGCGCGCGCCGGGGAGCGGTGCCAGCGGCTCCGCCGCGACAGCGATGCGCGGCGCCGCCTGGGGCGCCGCGGCGACCACCACTTTGCCATCCGTATCGGAGCCGTTGAGCCGCGCGAGGCTCGCCGCCTGAATGCTCTCCGGGACCAGGATCTTCACCCGCACCTTCGCCGTGCCCTGCGCCTCGAAGCCGAGAAGCTGCGCCGAGCGGCGCGACAGATCGATGATTCGCCCCCGGGCGAAGGGGCCGCGGTCATTGACGCGCACCTCGACGGACCGGCCGTTTTCGAGATTGGTCACTTGCACAATGCTCGGCAGCGGCAGCGTCCGATGCGCCGCGGTCAGGGCATTCTGGTCGAAGACTTCGCCATTGGCCGTGTCCTTGCCATGGAAAGCGACGCCGTACCAGGACGCGATCCCGGTTTCGTCATAGCTGAAATCTTCCGCCGGATAGTACCAGGTGCCGTCGATCTGATAGGGTTGGCCGATCTTGTAGATGCCCTTGCCTTGCGAGCTTGCGGTCGGCGGGGCCGGATGCACCGGCGCCCGAGTCGTCGTGCATCCGGCCAGAAGGGCGCCGAGGAGCATTGCGCCGAGGCTCGGCGCGAGCGGGGTACGCGTCAGCATCTTGCGGCGGAACCCCCCGGTGGCCCATAGATTTGGTACATTATCGCCCTTCCATGCTGTCGGCAAGATGACCCACAGCCGTCGCGAAGAAGAGCGAGCTGTTCCATTTGAGGATCGTGCGGAAATTGTCGTAGACGAGAAAGGCCGGGCCGTCCGGCCCGCCCGGCAGGATGAGCGAGGCGTCGAGGGCGCGCGCCGGCAATCTGCCGCCGTCGCGCCGGCGTATGCCGAGGCGCGCCCATGCGGCCAGCGACTTTCGCGTCTCGATGCCGGCGAGGGCGCGGTCGAAGCCCGGCGGAAGCTGCACCGGACGGCCCCAAGTCTCGTCCGCATGCCAACCGACGCGCGAGAGGTAGTTGGCGATCGAGGCGAAGACGTCTTCGCGATTGGTCCAGATGTCGCGCCGGCCCGCGCCCCGGTAATCGACCGCATAGGCGAGGAAGCTCGAGGGCATGAATTGGCTCTGGCCCATGGCGCCCGCCCATGAGCCCCGCATTGCCTCGGGCGTGATGTCGCCCTCATCGACGATCTTGAGTGCATCGAGGAGCTCGCCGCGGAAGAACGCGCTGCGGCGCCCGTCATAGGCGAGCGTCGCCAGCGCCCCGATCACGGGAAAGCCGCCGGTCAGCCGGCCGAAATCCGATTCGATCCCCCACAGCGCCACGATGAAGCGCGGCTGCACGCCGTATTTGGCGCCGATCTCGCGCAGCACTGCCCGGTTCTCGGCAAGGCGGCGCCGCGCCGTCGCGATGCGGTCGTCATTGACGACGCGACGAAGATAATCGGCGAAATCGAGAACGTGCTCCGGCTGCCGTTGATCGAGTTCGAGGACGCGCGCAATCGGCTGCAAGCCCGTCAGGGCGCGGTCGAGCGTCGCCGGGCGGATGCCGTTCGCGAGCGCCTCCTTGCGCACCCCCCCGAGCCAGGTCGCGAAATCGACCTCGTTGCCGCGCGCCGGCGACCAGCCGAGGAGCAGCGCGAGCGGCAGCGCAACCGTAGCGAGACGCCGAAGACGCGACCGACAACTCACCGCGGCTCTCCTGTCGGGTGGCAGGCGAAGGAGCGAAAACGGGTCCAAAGGGTCGCCCCGAAGGGCCGATCCGCACGCGCGTTAACCATCGCGGAAAATGGTTAAGCCCGGCTTAAAAATTGCGCAATGGGAGTGCCGAAAAGGGGCGATTCGCAGCGGGTCGGCGCGCGAGTTTTCGCGTCGCTGCGCCTGCAGGCGGCGCGACTCGGAGGCGGAACAGGGCGCAACGGCCGCTGTTTGGAAAACAGCAGGCAAGACAGTGCGCCGATCCGCACGGCGGGTGGGCGCCTCGACGGAGTTGAAGCGCGATGCGAATGCTGATGATCGGCGCGGTGGCCGCCCTCGCTCTCGCGGGTTGCTCGAGCAACGCGCCTTATGCGAACGGCCAATATTCATCGTATCCCGCCACCTCGTGCGGTTCCTCGACGGGCGGCTTGCTGGGCGGGCTCGCCGGCGCCGCGGGCGGCGCGCTGCTCGGCAACCAGTTCGGCAAGGGGAACGGCAAGCTGGCGACGACCGGCGCCGGGGCGCTGGCCGGCGGCGCGGGCGGCTATGCCCTCGGCAACTCCGTCGGCGGCGGCTGCTGACGAAAGCGCCGATCCGGCGCCCGCGCAACGCCGCCGGGTGCGCCGCCGCGCGAGGGCTGCTATAAGCCATCCCAGCCGCCGGCGGCGCCCGCCGGCGCTGCGGATGGGTGGCCGAGCGGTTTAAGGCACCGGTCTTGAAAACCGGCGTGGCGGCAACGTCACCGTGGGTTCGAATCCCACCCCATCCGCCAGACCTATCCCGTAGCGCGCCAGCCTTTCCTGTGACGGCCCACGACGTGCCGCGCGTGCCGAGGGCTTCACCCCCTGCCGACCCGCAACGCCCTTGCAAAGTTGGCGGGTAGAGACTAGTAATCTGACTAGTCTGTTGGCAGGAGGACATGAGCATGCGAGCTTGGCCGGTCCAAGACGCAAAAGCTCGTTTCAGCGAGATGCTTGAAACTTGCCTGCGGGAGGGACCGCAGGTCGTTACCAAACGCGGCGCCGACGCTGCCGTCCTGGTGCCCGCGGCGGATTGGCAAAGACTCAAACGCACGGCCAAACCCACGCTGAAGGAACTGCTCTTGACTGACGACGCGCGAGGCGAGTTGAACGTTCCTTCACGCGGCGGGAAGCATCGCCGCAAGGTTCTCGATCTCGTCTGATTACCGATGTATCTCCTTGACACGAATGTTGTGTCTGAACTGCGCCGAGTTCGTCCGCACGGCGCAGTACTTCGGTGGCTCCAAGACGTGCGGGACGAGGACCTGCACGTCTCCGCCGTTACCATCGGGGAAATTCAGGCTGGCGTCGAAATCACTCGCGAGCAGGATCAAGCCAAGGCGGCCGAGATCGAGGCCTGGTTGGAGCAGGTTGCCGAAACCTATAATGTCCTAAGCATGGATGGACGGACCTTTCGTGCCTGGGCACGCCTGATGCATCGCCGGTCCGATGATCTCATCGAAGACGCCATGATCGCGGCTACCGCTTTGGTCCATCACCTAACAGTTGTTACCCGCAATGTACGAGACTTTGAGGGTTTCGGCGTTTGCGCGCTGAACCCCTTCACTGCCAGTGCCGGTTAGCGGAGGGCTATGGCGTAGACGTAGTGCTCATCATCGTCGGTCGTGGCCCGCCAGACGAACACGGCGGCCGAAGGCGACACAAATCGCCCGCCGAGCCCCTGTGCTCGAATACCCCTTGGGCCGCGGCGGCATCAATCCTGCGGCGTTATCGAGACCAGATGCGTCCCGATGAAGCGGCCGGCATCGTCGAACGCGAAGGCATACCGGACCTCGCCCAAGATGGCGCAGGCATGGCAGCCGTCACGCAGGCGATCGGCGACGGTGATCCGCTCTCCGCCATCCGGACGGCGCTCGATCGCGGGAGGATTGGCGCCCGAGCGGTCGCCCGGCCAGAGCGACACCGCCGGATGCGCGCGGGCGATGGCGCCGAATGTGCCGTCCGCCCGGATCTCGGCGATCGGCGCCAGGCGATAATCGTCGACATCGATGAGGGAAGGCGCGCCGTTGACGAGGAGCCAGGCGGCGTTCTCGTTGGCGCGGAAGGGATAGCGGATGCCGGCGACGGCGACCGGCTCGGCGCCCCAGAAAGCCTGCATGAAGCCGGCGATCGGCAGGCGCTGCGCGAAGGCTATGGCTTCAGGCGAAGCGCCGGCGGCGCGCATCTCGCTCGCCAGACAATCCGCGACAAGAGCCGCGCCGCGAGCGCAGCGGTCATGCATCGCCGCAAGAACGGCAGGGCTCGGCCGCCAGAGCGCGGCCGCCGTCACCGCGGGCCTTTGGAAGCGGAGCGCGCATCCCGTGAAATGCGGCAGGGAAAGCAAGACGAGCAGAGCGGCCGCGGCGCGGACCCGTCGCCGGACATCGGCGGACGACATCCGCCTCGAATATTCGCGGCGAGCGTCCTCTGTCGAGTGGCTTTCCGAGGGAGGCTGCGCCGCTCAGCTCATTTGCTGACCGTCTTGCGCTTGGCGCCGAGCGGCGCCGTGCAGAGATAAATGGCGCCGTTGCCGTCCCGCCATTTCTGAAAATCGACGATGGGCTTTGCCGCCTCGACCCGGCGGTTGAGGATCAGCAGGCGAAGCGAGCGGCGCCGCGCCCACAGCTCTTCCAGAACCGGACCGACCCTTCCGTCTCCGCCGTGCAGGACCGATTGCTCCAATTTGCCGATCTGCGAATCGAGGGTGCGAATCAGCCCCTCGAATTGACGGTTGGTTCCCAGCATGGGGGAGAGCCTCCGCTGTTTTCTGGTAAACAGCGGCGGGGCAAAGTTGCTCCGGCGACTTGCGTCAAAATTGATGAGGTCAGGCCGATGGGGCGAACCCCTCGCGCGGCATTTCCGCCACTGTGGCAAACGCGCAACGCTGTCTGACGACTTTCGGCAGAATTCCCGGGCTTGATTGACTTCCATTTGACCTTCGGGAGTAATCGATCACGGAAGACAGGGATCGCCATCATCCGAAGCTAGATTTACTCGCGACACCAACGTAGTGGTTGAACCTTCCTCTCCGAATCGACAGTAGTCGGCCGAACGCAAGAGAGCGTCCCCATGACGAACATTGTTCCGTTCCCGAAGAGAGTCGGCCTCGGCGAACCGATCCCGCTGGAGGCCGCCGGCGCACCTTACGAGTTCACCCCCGACGAATTGGCGAAGCTCTGCCGCTGGTACTCGGCGATGAAATACGCCTTCCCGCGCGTCCAGGGCGTGATGGCCGTCTGCCACAATGAGCGGGTTTCGGCGATCGGTCTTTACGGCGAAGGCGGGCGCACGCCGAATTGCCTCATCAGCAAGCATGAAGCCGACGGCCGGACCTGCCTCATCTGGGCCACCGAGCAGGATCCGCCGCGGCTCATCGGCTCGATCGCGGAGATCACGGATGCGCAGATCGTGGCGATCGCGCCGCCGCGCAACGAGGCGCGCTGGCTCGATGCCGGCGGCTGGATGAAGGTCCTTGCCGACCGCATGATCGCCGGCGCGCGGCCCGGCGGCGGATTGGCGCCGAGCCCGGCGTGAGGCGCGGCGAAGCGCACGGTTTCCGATTCGCTCTTGCCGGGTAAAGCCCGGCATCGGATAAACTCCCCTTCGACCGGTGGCCTACACCGGCGCGAAATCTGCGAGGAGGGGAGCCGATGCGACGGATTCAGAGCCTGGGCATCTTCCTCGGGATTGCCCTCTTTGCCGTTCCCGGACACGCGGCAACGCCGCCGGGCGACGCGACGACGCTCCCGCAAGGAGCAGCGGCACCGGCGGCGCGACATCTCGATGGGCACAAGAGCCATCACTCGGCCGCGCGGCGGCATCGGCATCGCGCCCGCACCCAGGTCGGCCTCGCCTCATGGTATGGCCGCGCCTGGCATGGCCGGCGCACCGCCAGCGGCGAGCGCTTCGACAGCGAAGAGATGACCGCGGCGCACCGCAGCTTGCCGCTGCAGTCGCGGGCGCTCGTCACGAATATGGCGAACGGTCGCAGCGTCGCCGTGCGCATCACCGATCGCGGCCCGCACGCGCATGGCCGCATCATCGATGTCTCGCATTCGGCGGCGGTCCAGCTCGGCATGCTGAAGACGGGCGTCGCGCATGTGAAGGTCGAGCCGCTGCCGCCGATCCAGACGGCGGAGGCACCGTGACCGGCTTCCGCGGCGAGGCTGTTCCCTATCGCCGATGATCCTGACGCCAATCGACGCGGGCGCGCTGCCGGCGCTTCTCAGCTCCTTTGCCGCAAGCCTCGGCGATGCGGATGCGCGCCTCGTCTTCGCGCGCATTGCGGGATCGGGCGAGGCCGCACGGGCGAAGGGACGCCATGCCGCCGCGCATCACCGCGAAGCCGTCGCCCTCGCTCTGGCGCAGGGCATGGAGATCATTCCGGCGAGCCCGGCTTCGGGCGTCAGCTGGGATGGCAGAGCCGTGCGCGCCCACACCGAGCCCTATGTGCTGATCCACGAAGTCGCGCATTTCCAACTCGCCTCGCCCGAGCGGCGGCGGCGCATCGATTTCGGCCTCGGCCCCGGCCCCGAGACGGGCGACCGCAGCGCCGCGGATCGCGACGCGGTCCTGTTCGGCTTGGCACGCGAGCGCGAGGAAGCATCGGCCTCCCTGCTCGGCATTCTCTGGGAGGCGGCGCTGCGGCAGCCCGCCCTCGCCTCCTTCCTCGACCAGAACTGGCTTGAAGGGGCGGGCCGCCCCGGCGCGGCCCGGCACTTCACCTCAGTCCTGCACCATTTGCGCGCCGGCGGCTTTCTCGACGCCGCATTCCGCCCGGTCTGCCGCCTGCGGCAAGAGCCCGACCCGCTCCCTTATGACAAGGTGTTTCGCGGTGCCGCGTAATGCATATGAACGGCAAGGCAGCGCTGAAAGGTACTGGGCTCGCGATGGCGGAAGAGCCGCCCGAACCATGAGGGCTGCGGCGGAAGCGGCTTGCTGCTCGTAACGGCGCAGCGGCCGGACGGAAGGGGCTTGTTGCCGGCGAAAGCGGGGTCTGCCAGGATTTCACGATTGACGCGCATCTGACACCTCCATCAGCAACCGGACGTAAACGCCGCAAGGGCGCGAAGGTTCCACCACCGCGCGTGCAGCTTTCGAACGGCTTCGCCGATCCGGCTAGATCGAGCGCCGAGAGACGATGAACGATTGGTGGACCATCGCCAAACGCGTCTGGGCGCGCAGCGGCGACGACAATGTCTCGATCATGGCGGCGGGAGTGGCGTTCTACGCGCTGCTCTCGATCTTTCCCGGCCTCACGACGCTCATCTCGTTCTACGGCCTCATCGCCGATTCCAGCGACGTTCGGCAGCTCATCGAGAGCATGCGCGGCGTTCTCCCGGCGGAAGCCGTCACGCTGCTGACGGCGCAAATGGGATCCTTGTTTCAAGGCGGCAGCGGCAAATTCGGCCTCGGCCTCGTCGTCAGCCTCGGCTTTGCGCTGTGGAGCACCAATTACGGCACGGCCGCCCTTATCAGCGCGCTCAATGTCGCCTATGAGGAGCCGGAACGGCGCGGCTATATTCGAGCGACCCTGACCGGCTTCGCGCTTACCGCCGCGCTTGTGCTGCTCGGCATCCTGTCGCTGCTGCTCGTCGCCGTGCTGCCGGCGGTGATCGACTGGCTGCCCTTCCCGGCCAGCTGGCGTGATGCCGTCGGCCTCGTGCGCTGGCCGATTCTCGCGATCCTCGTCATGACGGCGCTCGCCGTCCTCTACCGCTTCGGCCCGAGCCGCATCGGCGCGCGCTGGCGCTGGCTGAGCTGGGGCGCCGCCTTGGCCACCATCGTATGGATCGCCGTCTCGATCGGCTTTTCCCTCTACGTCGCGCGCTTTTCGAGCTATGACAAGATGTACGGCTCGCTCGGCGCCGTCGTCGTCCTCATGATGTGGCTCTATCTCACCGCCTATGTGGTTCTCCTCGGAGCCGAGCTCGACGCCGCCCTCGAACGGCGTGGGGACGAGGCTGAGGCAGCGGGCCGCGATAGCCGGAGGAGCGGAAGAGAATGAATGCGATCGATTTGAAAGGCCGCATCGCTGTCGTCACCGGCGGCGCACGCGGGATCGGGCTCGCCATCGCCGAGCGCCTTACGCGCTCGGGCGCGCGCGTTGCGATCTGGGACCGCGACGGCGCGGCGGCGGAGACGGCGGCGGGCGCCGTTCCCGGCGCTTTCCCGAGCGCCGTCGACGTGACCAACGAGGCCGCAATCGCGGCAGCGCTGGCCGCGACGGAGAACGCGCTCGGCCCCGTCGAGATCCTGGTCGCGAGCGCCGGGATCACCGGCCCCAACGCGCCCGTCGCCGACTATCCGGTCGAAGCCTGGCGCCAGGTCATCGAGGTCGATTTGACCGGCGTCTTTCTGTGCTGCCGCGCCGTCGTTCCGGGGATGAAAAGGCGCGATTACGGACGCATCGTCAACATCGCGTCGATCGCCGGCAAGGAAGGCAATCCCAATGCCGCCGCCTATTCGGCGGCAAAGGCCGGCGTCATCGGCCTGACGAAATCCTTGGGGAAAGAGCTGGCGCAGACCGGCATTCGCGTCAACTGCATCACGCCCGCGGCCGTCAAGACGGCGATCTTCGACCAGATGACGGAGCAGCACATCCAATACATGCTCTCGAAGATCCCGCTGGGGCGGTTCGGGACGGTGGAGGAGATGGCATCCCTCGTCGCCTGGCTCGCCTCGGAGGAATGCTCCTTCTCGACGGGCGCCGTCTTCGACGTCTCGGGCGGACGCGCGACCTATTGATGCGCCTCACGCCATGCGCGGCTGCTCCTTGACCCGCGTGACGAGCTGCGTCGGGTTGACAAAGCGCAGCGCGATGATGAGCCACACCAGGGTCGTCACCATATAGGTGACGGCCATGGCGTCGACCGACTGCCCGGCGCGGACGCCGGCGGCGAAGACCGAATAATAGAGCGCGACGACCAGCGTCTGGCTGTCCGGCCCAGCGGTGAGGAAGGTCAGCTCGAACATCGCGATGGTGCGGACGAGGACGAGGAGCCCGGCGGCGAGAATGCCGGGCGCGAGGAGCGGCACGAGAATGTGCAGGAAGACGCGGCCGGTGCCGGCGCCGAGGACGCGCGCCGCCGCTTCGAGCCGCGGATCGATCTGCTCGATGAAGGGCGTCATGACAAGGATGACGAAGGGGACGGTCGGCACCAGATTGGCGAGGATGACCCCGGTCATCGTCCCGCCGAGACGAAGCTGGTAGAGGACGGTGGCGAGCGGAATGCCGTAGGTGATGGGCGGCACCAGAAGCGGCAAGAGAAAGAGCAGCATGACCGCGCGCTTCCCGGGAAAATCGCGGCGCGCCAGCGCATAGCCGGCGGGAACCCCGAGAAGGATCGCGATGCCGACGACGGCGAAGACGACCTCCATCGTCACGGTGACGAGATAGCCGAGCTGGAACTCGTCCCAGGCGGCGGCGTACCAGCGGGCGGTGAAGCCGGCAGGCAGCCAGGTCCCGAACCAGCGCGTCGCGAAGGAATTGACGAGGACGGCGAGGATGACGCCCGCGATATTGGCGAGAAAGAGGAGCGTCAGCGCCCACAGCCCGCCATCCCACAGCGCACCGCCGATGCGCCGTATTGCCTTCATCCTTTCCCTCCGGCGGCAGGCCCGCGATAGAAGACGCCGCGGAGGGCGAGGATGGCGGCGACGATGACGAGCTGCACCGCTCCCATCACCATGGCGATCGCCGAGGCCATGGCGTAGTCGTAATCCTCGAAGGCCGCCTGATAGGCCGCGATCGAGATGACCCGCGTCGGCCCGGCGGGAGCGCCGAGCAGGACGGCGGAGGGGAAGACCGAGAATGCCTGCACGAAGGAAAGGCAAAGCGCGATGGCGAGGCCGGGCGCCAGCAGCGGCAAATAGATGTGGCGGAAGCGCGCGGCAGGGCCGGCGCCCAGTGTCGCCGCTGCCTGCGCCAGCGCGGGATCGATGCCGGTGATGTAGGACAGGACAAGGAGGAAGGCGAAAGGAAAGCCGGTGATGACGAGCGACAGCACGACGCCCCAGTAATTGTGCGTGAGGCGCACCGGCGCCGAAGCGAGGCCCAGATCGATGAGAGTGCGGTTGAACCAGCCCTGCGGCCCCAAATAGGTGAGCAGCCCCTCGGCGACGAGGACGGTGCCGAGGGTGATGGGGATGACGAGCAGCGCGGTCAGCAGCCGCTGCCAACGCGAGTTGCGGCGCATTCGATAGGCGATCGGCAAAGCGAGGCCGACATTGACGAGCGTCGCCGGCACGGCGATCCACAGCGTCGTCGCGATGGTGTCGCGAAGCCGCGGCGTCGTGAAGAATGTCCGGTAATTGGCGAAGACGCTCCCCGCCTTCGGCGCGAAGGAGAGCAACAGGCCGTAAAGGAAGGGGTAGATGAAGAGGAGAATGACGACGAGCGCGCCCGGAACGAGCAGCATGAGCGTGCGATCCGCTCCGGCGGTCTTGGCCGCCGACCAGGCGTCGCTCCGCGAGCGGCCAGGAGGGTTCGTCTCGACCGCCGCCACCCTTTAGCTCTCCGGCGGATAGACGAGGACGCGGCTCGGCGCCGCGTGGCAGCGCAGGCGGTCGCCGGGGGCGACGCGGCGGAGGCTGCGTCCGTGGAGGCGCAGTCCCGACGCCGTCACCAGATCGACGAGATAGTCGCGCCCGCAATATTCGACGCTTTCGACCCGGCCCTCGAAGCCGTCCGCGCCGCCATCGAGCTCGAGGTCGTCGGGCCGGATGGCGGCGAGGACGGGCCCCTCGCCGATCGGCGTCTGCGCCGTGCCGCGAAGCGCGATCCCGGCTCCCGTCAGCCGAACCGGGCCGCCCTCGCCCGCCGCCGCCGCCGCGAGCGGAATGATGTTGCGGTAGCCCATGAAGCGCGCGACGTCGAGATTGGCGGGGCGGGTGTAGACCGCTTCCGGCGTTCCGATCTGCTGAACGCGCCCGTCCTTGAGCACGACGACGCGGTCGGCCAGCGAGAGGGCCTCGTCCTGGTCGTGCGTGACATAGATGGTCGAGCGGCCGAGCTCCTGATGAATGCGCTTCAGCTCGGTGCGCATCTCGATGCGGAGCTTCGCGTCGAGATTCGACAGCGGCTCGTCCATGAGCACGAGCGGCGGCTGCACGACGATCGCCCGGGCGATGGCGACGCGCTGCTGCTGGCCTCCCGAGAGCTGGCCCGGCAGCTTTTCGGCGTGCTCGGCGAGCTGGACGAGGGCCAAGGCCTGGTCGACGCGCCGCCGCGCCTCCTCGCGCGGCACCCGCCGCATGGCGAGGCCGAAGCCGATATTCTTGCGAACGGTCATATGCGGGAAGAGCGCGTAATTCTGGAAGACCATGCCGAAGCCGCGCTCTTCCGGCCGCAGTACGTCGATCCGCCGGTCGTCGAGCCAGATGCTGCCCTGCGTGACGGGCAGAAGGCCGGCGATGCAGTTGAGCGCCGTCGACTTGCCGCAGCCCGAGGGTCCGAGCAGCGTCACGAACTCGCCCCGCTTCACCGTAAGGGTGAGGCCGGCGAGCGCAACGGCGCCGCCGAAGGCGCGCGTCACCTCCTCGAGGCGGAGCTCGCCGAATGCGCCGCCCGCCGGCGACGGCGCCGCTTCGCGCGGCGGCGCCGGGGCCCGCGCCCCCCGCATCACTGCTTGATCTTCGCGGCGCCGATCTCCTCGTCCCATTTGTGGAAGGCGGCGATGAGAGCGCTGCCGAAGAGCGGCGCCTCGACCGGGTTGTCGGCCATCAGCTTCTCATACTCCGGCCGGCCGAACTCCTTGATGACATCCTGGCTCTCCTTCGGCGCCAGGCTGAGCGGCACGTCCTTCACCGCGGGGCCGGGATAGAAATAGCCCTCGTCATAGGTCATCGCCTGCTGCTCCGGCTTCAGCATGAAAGCGATGAGGTCGAGGACAACGGCGAGCTTCTCCTGCGAGGTCCCCTTCGGGATCGCCATGTATTGCGCGTCGGAGACCCAGGTGAATCCCTTGGGGCCCGAGAGCTTCTGCACCTCGGCCGATTTCGGCACGACGCCGAGGACGCGCGGGTTGATGTCCCAGCCCATCATCGTCACCGTCATGTCGCGCGAGCCCTCGCCGAACTCCTTCATCGTGATGCCGGTCCCCGTCGGGTAATACTCGATGCAGCTGTTGAGCTCCTTGAGATAGGCCCAGGTCTTGTCCCAGCCCTTGATCGGGTCCTTGGGGTTGCTGTCGCCGAGGAGATAGGGCAGCGCCTGGAGGAAGGTGCGGCCGGGACCCGAATTCGCCGGCCGCGCATAGAGGAAGCGGTTGGGATGCGCCTTGCACCAGGCGAGAAGCTCGTCGGTCGTCTTCGGCGGATCCTTGACGCGGTCGGGCGCGTATTCGGTGAGCGGCCCCGAGGGCGTGTAGACGACCTCGATGGCGAAGCCCTCGGTCGGCTTCTGCATCTTGAGCGCGCCCGGCAGGTAGTTCGCCTCGAGATTGGGGAATTTGTCGGCGAAATCGGGCAGCAGCTTCACCCAGAGATTCTGCTCGATCCCCGCCGAGATGGCATCGGTGCCGCTGAGGACGAGGTCGATATCGACCCGGCCCGCATTCTGCTGCGCCTTGATCTTGCCGGCGAGCTCCGGCGCCGGCGCCTTGGTGAAGCTGAAGCGCGAGACCAGCTCGGGATGCGCCTTGCCGTATTTCTCGATCGCCTTCTGCGTCAGGGCAAGCTGGCCGCCGACATCGATGATGTTGATAAGCTGCGGCGACTTCGGCAGCGGCGGCGAGGCCGCCTCGGCCGGGGCGGCCAGAACCGCCGCGCCGACGAGCGCGCCACAGAAGACGATTTTGGCGATACTCCCCATCGTGATCCTCCCTCCCCGGCATTTCTTCTGGTCATTTGAACAAGTTTTTGGCGTGGAAGACAACGGCCTCCCCGCAATGGTATCGAGGCGCCTGCGCTCAGCACGCCGCCGCGCGCCGCGCTTCCGCCGCGATCGCATCCCAGTCGCCGGCGGCGAGCGCCGCGGCCGGCACCATCCAGCTTCCGCCGACCATGGGCACGTTCGGCAGCGCAAGGTAATCGCCGGCATTCTCGGCGCTGACGCCGCCGGTCGGGCAGAACGCCGTGCCGGCGAAGACGAGCGCGTAGTTGCGCAAGGTCGCGACGCCCCCCGCTCCCGCCGCCGGGTAAAATTTGAGCAGGCTGAAGCCGAGATCGCGGGCGAGGATGACCTCGGAGGGCGTGACGACCCCCGGCAGATAGGGCAGCTCGCTCGCGAGCCCCGCCGCGGCGAGCTCCTGGGTGAGGCCGGGGCTGACGAGAAAGCGCGCTCCGGCGGCCTTGGCGCGCGCCACATCCGCATCGCGCAGGACCGTGCCGGCGCCGACGACGACCTCCGGAACCTCGCGCGCGATCGCCGCGATCGCCTTGGGCGCAGCCGGCGTGCGCAGGGTCACTTCCAGCAGCTTGAGCCCGCCTCGCGCCAGCGCTCGCGCCAGCGGCACCGCGTCGGCCTCGCGCTCGATCGTCAGCACCGGGACGACGCGGACCCCGCGAAAGATCGCATCCATCGAGCTTCCTCCTTCCGCCTTGCCAGCGCAGACGCTAAACCATTCGCCGCGCCGATGACAGCCGGCGCCGGAGGGTCGAAAGAATGGCCGGGCTGCGCATCGCCTGCGTCGGCGAATGCATGATCGAGCTCAATCAGCGCGACCCCGCGACGCTGGCGCTCGCCTTCGGCGGCGACACGCTCAATACCGCCCTCTACCTCGCCCGGATCAACCCGCCGGGCCGGCTCGCCGTCGACTACGTGACGGCGCTCGGCGACGACCCCTACAGCGACGAGATGCTGGCGATGTGGCGCGCCGAAGGGATCGGCACGGCGCAGGTGGCGCGGCTTCCGGGCAAGCTCCCAGGCCTCTACCTCATTCGCCTCGACCGGCGCGGCGAGCGGCGCTTCTTCTACTACCGCTCGGCGGCGGCGGCGCGCGAGCTCTTTCGCGACGCCGCGACGGCACCGCTTCTCGCCGCGCTGCCCGGCTATGACCTCGTCTATTTCTCGGCGATAACCCTCTCGATCCTCAGCGATGCGGCGCGCGACCGCTTCTTCGCGGCGCTGGGTGCTGCGCGGGAGGCGGGCCACCGCGTCGCTTTCGATGGCAACTACCGGCCCGCCGGCTGGCCCGATGCGGCGACGGCGCGACGGGTGGTCGAGCGCTTTCTCACTCGGGTCGATATCGCCCTCCCGACCTTCGAGGACGAGCAGCGGCTTTTCGGCGACGCCGATCCCGCGGCGACGGTCGCGCGCTGCGCCGCCTACGGAGTTGCCGAGGTGGCGGTGAAGCTCGGCGCGGAGGGATGCCTTACCGACTGTGCCGGCAAGCGCCGCCATGTGGCGGTTCCCGAGCGCATCGTGCCGGTCGATACGACGGCGGCGGGAGATGCCTTCAACGCCGGCTATCTCACCCTCCGCCTCGCGGGCCGCGCCGTGGAAGCCGCCGCTCTCGCCGGACATCGCCTCGCAGCGGCGGTGATCCGTCATCCCGGCGCGATCATCCCGCGCGCGGCAATGCCCCATCTCGCTCTCTGAGGCGCTGCGCCGTAGCTTCCGCAGAGCAGGGGGAAGTCGCGCTTCAGCTCGCGAGCCCGCGCGTGTCGTCGTGTTGGCCCACCGCCGGAAGCGGCGCCAGCAGCGCCGCCCGGATCGCACGGCCAAGCTGCTCGCGGCTGAAAGGCTTGGCGAGAACGTCGAACTCCGCGGCGATGGAGATGCCTTTGCCATCGCGCAACGCGTGGCCGGAGGTCAGCAGGACCCGCGTTTCCGGGAACTCGCGCCGCACCAGGCGCGCGAGCTCGATGCCGCTGACGCCGCCGCTCATGACGATGTCGGAGAAGAGAAGATCGACGGGGCCGACACGGCGCAAATGGTCGAGGGCCTCGGCGCCGTTGGCGACGGCTTGGACCTCGTAGCCGAGTTCGCGCAGCATCGCCGTCGCGGCATCGCGGACATCATCGTCGTCATCGGCGACAAGAACGGTCTCGGAGCCGTCGGGCAGAGCGAAATCCACGCTCGCCGCGGCAGCCGTGACGGGGCTTTCATGCGAGCGCGGCAAATAGAGGTCGACGCGGGTCCCGGCGCCGGGCGCGCTGTCGATCCGCATCTCGCCCCCCGACTGCCGGACGAAGCCGTAAACCATGCTGAGGCCGAGCCCGGTTCCCTTGCCGACCTCCTTCGTCGTGAAGAACGGCTCGAAGGCGCGCGCCAGAACATCGGGCGGCATTCCTGCCCCGTTGTCGATGATGCTGACGCGGACATATTCTCCGCTGGCGATGCCGAATTCCTTCTCCGGCGCGATCGCGACATTGGCCGTCTCGATGGCGATGCGCCCATCCCGCGCGACGGCGTCGCGCGCGTTGACGACGAGGTTGAGAACAGCGGCCTCGAACTGCGCGGGATCGACGCGGCAGGCCCAGAGCCCCTCCTGAAGGCGAACATCGATGGCGCTGGCATCACCAGCCGCGCGTTGCGTCAGGCTGTGGAAGTCGCGGATGAGCTCGTTGACGTCGCGTACCTCGGGCCGCAGATTCTGACGGCGCGAGAAGGTGAGAAGCTGCGAGGTGAGCCGCGCGCCGCGGTCGGCGGCGCGCTGCGCCGCGGTGATCTGCCGGCGGAGCTTGGCCTCGGCCGGCAGGTTGTTGGCGACGAGCTGGAGATTGCCGATGATCACCGTCAGCAGATTGTTGAAGTCGTGAGCGATGCCGCCCGTCAGCTGGCCGACCGCCTCCATCTTTTGCGACTGGCGCAGAATTTCCTCCATCCGCCGGCGCTCGGTCGTATCGCGCACCAGCGCGACGGCGCCGATGATCTCGCCCTCCTCTCCGTAGATGGGCGCGTAGCGCGCTTCGTAATAGCCGCGCTCCCCCGTCGCCGGGACGGTGTAGCTGCGGTCGCGCATGTCGGTGCGCTTGCCGCCGAGCGCGCCGCGCCAGGCCGCTTCGGTCGTGGTGCCGGGCAGGCGCGGAAAGAGCTCATAGAGCGACCGCCCGAGCGCCTCGCGGGGTGCCAAGCCGGTGACGCCGAACATGGCCGGGTTCCACAAGGTGACCTTGAAGTCGCGGTCGACGCCGGCGATGCCTTCGGTGCTGCTTTTGAGGAGAAAGCCTGACAGCTCCTTCTCGCGCCGGAGCTCCTGCTCGGCGCGCTTGCGCGAGCTGATGTCGACCAGGACCGTGTGGACGCGCGAGAGCTTGCCCTGAGCATCGAGCTCGGCGCGGGCCGAGACGAGGACGACGATCACCTCCCCGCTCTTGCGCACGAATTCGCGCTCGACATGGAGAATGCTGTCGCCGGCGAGAGTGCGCGGCCAGAGCTCGTTGTGAAACTCCTCGGCCGCCCGCCGCGTCTGCAGCTCGTCGATGCCGCGGCCGATCACTTCCTCGCGCTGATAGCCGAGGAGATCGAGCCAATGGTCGCTGACGCTGATGATCCGGCCGCTGCCGTCGAGCGTGTGCATTGGTACCGGCGTCCGCGTATAGAGCAGGCGGTAGCGCTCCTCGCTCTCTTGCAATGCCTGGGCGCGGCGGAGACCGAACCAGCTGAGGGTGACGAGGGAGAGCAAGGCCAGGGCCGCCAGCAGCGCGTAGCTGCGCAGATTGACGAACCAGGCGCCGAGGACGGTCCGCTCGCCGAGCCCGAAGGTGACGTAGAGCGGATAGGCGCCGATCTTGGCGAAGCCGATGATCCGC
This sequence comes from Alphaproteobacteria bacterium, assembly GCA_021325525.1. Taxonomy (GTDB): domain Bacteria; phylum Pseudomonadota; class Alphaproteobacteria; order ATCC43930; family CGMCC-115725; genus URHD0088. The sequence continues at coordinate 6,431 of JAJPHB010000108.1, read as the reverse complement.
TCGACGCCGCGGGGCGAGGCGGCGCTGTAGACGCCCTCTTCGCTCCCGGCGATGGCGCGCATGAAGCCCGATTGCGGGCCCAGAACCCCGGACCGCGGGGGCTCGCGGACGAGCACCGTTCCATCGCCCAGGATGAGCGCGATCGAGTCTCCGCCCGCCTCGATGATCGAGCGATAGAAGCGGCCGAAATATTCGGGATCGATCGTGGCGGCGATGATGCCGTCGAAGCGGCCGTCCGCCGTCGAGCGGCGGCGGGCGACGCTGAAGGCGGAGTTGCCGGTGAGGCGGCCGACATTCACATGGCTGATGACAGTGTCACGCTCGCCCGCCGCCAGCGTCGCGAAATAGTCGCGGTCGCCGACATAGACCTCCCGCACGATCGGGAAGGCCTTCGAGGTGTTGCGCACGCGGCCGTCCGGATCGATGAGGGTCAGCATCGCGATCTGGCTGAGGCTCTGATCGAGGCCGTCGAGGAAATCGTGCACCTCGGCCGAATGCCCGATCGCCTCCCAGTCGAGGCCGCGGATGTGCCCGTCGATCTGCGACAGCGCGAGCTCGGCCGTCTCGATGACCTTGCGCGCGTGCTCGCGCAGGATGAGGGCGGTTCGCCCCGCCTTCTCCTCGGCGCCGCGCTCGGTGTCGATGCGGTTCTGCCATGCGACGATGACGAAGAGCGCGGCCGGCACCACGATCGAGGCGACGAAGACCGCTCGCAACGCGCGAATCGTTGCGCTGTTCCGGGAGGCTGAAATCCTGTCGAGCAACGCGATCCAGATGTTTGGAGAGAGCCCGGCATTATTGTCGAGCGGCGTGACGGACGAAAGCGTCACGTGGAAGTCGCAGAAACCGCTCGGTTTTATCGGCGGTGCGCTGGCGCCGGGCCGCTTTGTGGCCCGAGGCCGCGAAGCGCGCGTTGTGGCATTGTTGTGTCAATCGCGGCCGCAGCCGCGCCTCCGGGCGCTCGGGTCAGCGCAGCATTGGCAAATCGAGCTTGTGCGCCCGCGCGCAGTCGATGGCGATCTCGTAGCCGGCGTCGGCATGGCGCATGACGCCGCTCGCCGGATCGTTGGTGAGGACGCGCTCCAAACGGTGCGCCGCCTCGGCGGTGCCGTCGCAGACGATGACCATGCCGGAATGCTGCGAGAAGCCGATGCCGGTGCCGCCGCCATTGTGCATCGAGACCCAAGTGGCGCCCGAGGCGACATTCAGCATGCCGTTGAGGAGCGGCCAATCGGCGACGGCGTCGGAGCCGTCGCGCATCGCCTCGGTCTCGCGGTTGGGGCTGGCGACCGATCCCGAATCGAGGTGATCGCGGCCGATGACGACCGGCGCCGCCAGCTCGCCCTTCGCCACCATCTCGTTGAAGGCGAGGCCGATGCGGGCGCGGTCGCCGAGGCCGACCCAGCAGATGCGCGCGGGCAGGCCCTGAAACTTGATCCGCTGGCGCGCCATGTCGAGCCAGTTGTGGAGATGCCGGTTGCCCGGCATCAGCTCCTTCACCTTGGCGTCGGTGCGGTAGATGTCCTCGGCCTCGCCCGACAACGCCGCCCAGCGGAAAGGCCCGATGCCGCGGCAGAAGAGCGGGCGGATATAGGCCGGGACGAAGCCGGGGAAGTCGAAGGCATCGGTGACGCCCATCTCCTTCGCCATCTGGCGGATGTTGTTGCCGTAATCGAGCGTCGGCACGCCGCGGCGGTGGAAATCGAGCATGGCGCGGACATGGACCGCCATCGATTCCTTGGCGGCGCGCTCGACCGCGCGCGGATCGCTCTGGCGGCGCGAGGCCGCCTCCTCCAGCGTCCAGCCCGCCGGCAGGTAGCCGTTGATCGGGTCATGGGCGCTCGTCTGGTCGGTGACGATGTCGGGCCGGACGCCGCGGCGGACGAGCTCGGGAAAGATCTCGGCGGCGTTGCCGAGAAGCCCGACGGAAAGCGGCTTACGCGCGGAGGTCGCTGCCTCGATGCGCTGCAGCGCCTCGTCGAGCGAGGCCGTCCAGCAATCGAGATAGCCGGTCTCGATGCGCTTCTCGATGCGGCTCGGCTGGCATTCGACGGCGAGGAGCGAGGCGCCCGCCATGGTCGCCGCCAGCGGCTGCGCGCCGCCCATGCCGCCGAGGCCCGCCGTCAGAATCCAGCGCCCGGCCAGCTCGCCCCCATAATGCTGGCGCCCGGCCTCGACGAAGGTCTCGTAGGTGCCCTGCACGATGCCCTGACTGCCGATATAGATCCAGGAGCCGGCCGTCATCTGGCCGTACATCATCAGCCCCTTGCGGTCGAGCTCGTGGAAATGCTCCCAATTGTTCCAATGGCCGACGAGGTTGGAGTTGGCGATGAGGACGCGCGGCGCGTCGCGATGCGTCTTGAAGATGCCGACGGGCTTGCCCGACTGGACGAGGAGCGTCTCCTCCTCGCCGAGGCCGCGCAGCGCCGCGACGATCGCGTCGTAGCAGCGCCAATCGCGGGCGGCGCGGCCGATGCCGCCATAGACGACGAGCTCCTGCGGGTTTTCGCCGACCTCGGCGTCGAGATTGTTCATCAGCATGCGCAGCGCCGCCTCGGTCTGCCAGCTCCGGCAGGAGAGCTCGCGCCCGCGCGGGGCGCGGATGATGCGGGTGTTGTCGCGGCGGCTCAAAACAGTCATTCCTCTCCTCCCGAAAGCCGGGCGATGGCGCGCCGGTAGGCGGCGGCGATCCGATCCTCGGCGATATGGTGCCCCTCGCGCACGACCCAGTTGCCGCCGACCATGACGTCGCGAATGGCGCTCCCGATCCCGGCGAAGACGAGGCTGTCGAGCGCGAGATCGCCGCTCCGCCCGTAAAGCGCCGGCGCGGCGGCGTCGAGAACGAGAAGGTCGGCGCGGCAGCCCGGCGCCAGGCCTCCGATGCGGCGGCCGAGGGCGGCGGCGCCGCCCTCGAGCGCGCCCCGCCACAGCGCGGCGCCGATCGAGCCGGGCGCGCCGGCGGTCGCGAGGTTCCGCTGCCGCTTCAGCAGACGCTGCCCGTATTCGAGCCAGCGCAGCTCCTCCGGCGGGCTGACGGAAATATGGCTGTCGGAGCCGATGCCCCAGCGCCCGTCTGCCGCGGCGAATTCGGCGAAGGGGAAGAAGCCGTCGCCGAGATTGCCCTCCGTCGTCGGGCAGAGGCCGGCGATGGCGCGGCTCCGGGCAAGGCGCCGCGTCTCCTCCGCCGTCATATGGGTCGCATGAACGAGGCACCAGGAGGCATCGACATCCGCGTGGTCGAGCAGCCATTCGACCGGGCGACGGCCGCTCCAGGCGAGGCACTCCTCGACCTCGCGGATCTGCTCGGCGATGTGGATATGGATCGGCGCCGCGGCATCGATCGCGCGCATGCCGGCGACCGCCGCGGCGAGCGCCTCGGGCGGCACGGCGCGCAGCGAATGCGGCGCGAGGCCGAAGCGCAGGTTGCGGCTGCCCGCATGGCGGCGGCGCAATTCGCCGATGCTCGCCAGCAGATCGTCGGTGGCGGAAACGAAGCGCCGTTGCCCGGGGCCCGCCGGCGCACCGCCGAAGCCGCCGGCCTGGTAAAGCACCGGCAGGAGCGTCATGCCGATGCCGGCGCGCGCCGCCGCCGCGATCACCGCCTCCGACATGGCGCAGCGATCGGCATAGGGCCGGCCGTCGCGGCCGTGATGGAGATAGTGGAACTCGCCGACCGCGGTGTAGCCGGCCTTCAGCATCTCGAGATAGAGCTGGGCCGCGATCGCCTCGACATCCTCGGGCTCGAGGCGGGCGACGAAGCGGTACATCGTCTCGCGCCAGGTCCAGAAGCTGTCGGCCCTGTCGCTTGCCCGCTCGGTCAGCCCGGCCATGGCCCGCTGGAAAGCGTGCGAGTGCAGGTTCGGCATGCCGGGGATGGCGGGGCCGGCGAGGCTCTCGGCGCCGTCCGGCGCGGCGCCCGCCTCGCAGGAAACGATGTCGCCCGCATCGTCGATGACGATCCGGAGATCGCGTGCCCAGCCAGCTGCCGTCAGCGCGGTTTCGGCGAAGAGCGTCTTCATGCTAGATCGCGGGCCATCGGTCGCGCCACTCTAGGTGCCTTCTCGCGCCGTCGTAAAGGAGCAGCCGATGCCGAGCCCATCATCGCCGCGCTGGGACAGTCTCTGGGTCGATCTGCGCCTCGCGACCATGGCGCCGGGCGGCGGCCGCTACGGCGCCGTCGCCGATGCCGCCCTCGCCATCGCCGAGGGCCGCATCGCCTGGCTCGGACCGAGGGCGGACCTCCCCGGCCGGCCGGAGCGCCTCGCCGCGACGGTCCATGAAGGCGGCGGGCGATGGATGACGCCCGGCCTCATCGACTGCCACACGCATCTCGTCTTCGGCGGCGACCGCGCGCGCGAATTCGAGCTGCGCCTCGAAGGGGCGAGCTACGAGGAGATCGCGCGCGCCGGCGGCGGCATCGTCTCGACGGTGGCGGCGACGCGCGCCGCGAGCGAGGACGCGCTCCTCGAAGGGGCGCGCCGGCGCCTTGCCGTGCTGCTCCGCGAAGGCGTGACGACGGTCGAGGTGAAGTCGGGCTACGGGCTCGACACCGAAAGCGAGCTCAAAATGCTGCGCGTCGCGCGGCGGCTCGGCGACGATCTGCCCGTCTCGATCGCGACGAGCTTCCTTGGCGCCCATGCGGTGCCGCCGGAATTCGCCGGAAGGCAGGCCGCCTATGTCGATCTCCTCTGCGAGGAGATGCTGCCGGCCGTGGCGCGGTCCGGCCTTGCCGATGCGGTCGACGCCTTCTGCGAGGGCATCGCCTTCACGCCGGCCGAGACCGAGCGCCTCTTCGCGGCGGCGCGCGGGCTCGGGCTGCGGGTCAAGCTCCATGCCGATCAGCTTTCCGATCTCGGCGGCGCGGCGCTGGCGGCCCGCTTCGGCGCGCTTTCGGCCGATCACCTCGAATATGCGAGCGATGAAAGCGTGCGGGCGATGGCGGCGGCGGGCACGGTCGCCGTGCTGCTGCCCGGCGCCAACTACTTCCTGCGCGAGGCGCGGAAGCCGCCGGTCGCCGCCTTCCGCGCGCATGGCGTGCCGATGGCGATCGCCACCAACTGCAATCCCGGCTCCTCGCCAGCCCTCTCGCTTCTCCTCATGCTGTCGATGGCGGCGACGCTCTTCCGCCTGACGCCGGAAGAGGCGCTCGCCGGCGTGACGCGCGAAGCCGCGCGCGCCCTCGGCCTCGGCGATCGCGGCGTCATCGCCCTCGGCAAGCGCGCCGACCTCGCCCTCTGGGACATCGCCGATCCCGCCGAGCTCGCCTATTGGATGGGCGGCAACCCCTGCCGCGCCGTCGTCGTCAACGGCGTCGCCCTGGCGCCGGCTGGCTGACCCTCGCGCCCGCTCAATTCTCCTTGCCGCTCAAGAGATAGAGCACCGAGCAGGCGGCGATCATGTCGACCCTACTGCCGTCCCGCGCCAGCGGCAGCATGCAATTTTCGACGATCCGGTGGTCCTTGTGATGAAGGAAGCTCACCTGGCCCTTGCGGTAGGTGGCGACGCCGCGCTCGGCGATGTGGCGAAAGCGGTCGAAAGCGTCGGCACGGGCACTGAGATGCGGGTGGACGGCGTCGAGCCACTGACCCGTGACCTCGCGCTGCAAGGTCTCGACTTCCTTGGTGCCGACGAGGCGGTAGCGGAAGCGCAAGCCGGTGGGCCCGCGCACGACATCGAGGATCCAGACCCGCGGCATCAGCTCGGGAATGTCGAGCGGATCGAAATGCTGCCGGCCCGGCAGCCGGCCCGGCGGCGCGATCGACAGCCAATACTCGAAGAAGCGGGCGATGCGCGGATTCCAGGCGGAACGGTCGGTCGCGGCGTCGCATTCCTGCCAGGCGACGGCGGGCCGGATCTCGGCGGCACGATCCGGCTCCTGCGCGCGCCCATTGGAGAAACCGGAATGCAGCACCGCCATGCTCGGTTGTCTAGCGCAGCGTTGGTTACGGCGCCGTTAACTGCGCAACCGCAAATTCGCCGTTTCCGCGTCTACAAGATATTGAACCCGGCCCTGTAAAAAACAGGTGAAAACAGGCCGGCTCTCCAAATCTGGTATGGCCGGGCCCCGGACAGGCGACTGCCGCCGCGCAGCGCCTCCAGAACTCACAATGACAAAGAACGAATCGCGAACATTTCTTCTAACCGAGCCAGATCTGGAACGCAAGACTCGTCTCGCCTCGCGCGTGCTTTCGATTGACGGAAACATAGGCCCACGAACGCTCGTGAGACCGAGCAGGAACGTTAAGAACGCTCGGAAGCAACCCCTCTTGCAACTCGGCCGCAACTGTCGCCGCGTCGCGTCCGATTCGTAATTCCTGAAAATTCCGGCCTGCCCGCATCCGCGGAGGACGAGGTGTCGTGCCGGCCGGCGCGCCTCACATGTCGCGCGCCCGCTCGCGCAGGGCGAATTTCTGGATCTTGCCGGTCGAGGT
>JAJPHB010000093.1 GCA_021325525.1 Alphaproteobacteria bacterium | reverse complement strand
GTCGTCCGCGCGCGGGCGCATGCCAAGCGCCTCGATGCCGATCTCGCCATCATCGACAAGCGGCGCGAGCGCGCCGGCGTCTCCGAGGTGATGAACATCATCGGCGACGTCGCCGGCCGCCGCTGCATCCTCGTCGACGACATCGTCGACAGCGCCGGGACGCTGTGCAACGCCGCCGAGGCGCTGATGGAGGCCGGAGCCTCGGCCGTCTCCGCCTATGTGACGCATGGCGTCCTCTCGGGCGGCGCCGTCGCCCGCGTCGTCTCCTCGCCCCTGGAATCGCTCGTCACGACCGACAGCATCCTCGCGACCGAGGCGGTGCGCGTCTCGCGCAACATCCGGCAATTGACGATCGCGCCGCTGATGGCGGAGGCGATCCAGCGCATCAGTGAGGAGCGCTCGGTTTCGAGCCTCTTTGATTAATTCTTCGGACGGAGCTATACCCCCTCCCCGACCCTCCCCGGGAAGAGAGTTTGGCGGCGGACGGCACCCCTGGAGGCCGGCGCCGCCCGCGGGGAAGCCGGCGCATTCCGCGCCGGCCCGCAAGCGAAGGAGAGAAAGGCAATGGCCGAAATCGCCACCATCAGCGCCGAGTTGCGCGACCGGGCCGGAAAGGGGGCCGCCCGGGCCACGCGACGCGCCGGCCGTGTTCCCGGCGTCATCTACGGCGACAAGAAGGAGCCCGTGCTCGTCAGTCTCGACCCCCGCGAATTCGACAAGGTCCTCCGCCAGGAGGGCTTTTTCGCGAAGCTGCTCGACGTCAAGATCGACGGCGCGACGCATCGCACCCTGCCGCGCGACGTGCAGCTTCATCCGGTGAGCGAGGCGCCGCTCCATGTCGATTTCATGCGCGTCGGCCCGCAGACCCGCGTCACGGTCGCGGTCCCGGTGCATTTCATCAATAACGAGAAGGCGCCGGGGCTGAAGCGCGGCGGCATCCTCAACGTCGTCCGCCACGAGATCGACCTCGTCTGCCGCGCCGACAGCATTCCCGAGCACATCACCGTCGATCTCGAAGGCATCGATATCGGCGACAGCGTCCATATCAGCAAGGTCGAGCTGCCCCCGGGGACGCGGGTGACGATCGAGCGCGACTTCACCATCGCCTCGATCGCCGCTCCGACCGTCGTCCGCGAGGAGCAGGCCGCAGCCGCCGCGGCGGCCGCAGCCGCGGCTGCGGCGGGCGCCGAAGCCGGCGCCGAGGCGCCGGCCCCGGGCACCGCCCCGGCCGCAGCCCCTTCGGCGACGCCGGCCGCATCGCCGAGCTGATGCGCCTCATCGTCGGGCTCGGCAATCCCGGAGCCCGCTACGAGCGTACGCGGCACAATATCGGCTTCATGGCGGTGGACGCGATCGTCCGCCGCCATGCGCTCGGCCCCTTCCGGCCGCGCTTCAAGGGCGAGTTCACGGAAGGGACGATCGCCGGGAGCAAGATCATGCTGCTGAAGCCGCAGACCTTCATGAACGACAGCGGTGAGGCGGTGGGCGCGGCGGCGCGCTTCTTCAAGCTCGATCCCGGCGAGGTCGCCGTCATCCACGACGAGCTCGACCTCAAGGAGGGAAAGCTGCGGGTGAAGCGCGGCGGCGGCGCCGCCGGCCATAACGGGTTGCGCTCGATCGACGCGCTTTTCGCCAACGACTATTGGCGCGTCCGCATCGGCATCGGCCATCCCGGCGCCAAGGAGCTGGTCTTGCATTACGTGCTGCAGAACTTCCCGGCCGAGGAGCTGGATTGGGTGCGCCCGCTGCTGGATGCCGTCGCCGAGGCGGCGCCGCTCCTCGTCGCCGATGACGCGCCGGGCTTCATGAGCAAGGTGGCGCTGCTGACGCGGCCGGCGGCATCGAGCGAGGCCAAGGAAGGTCCTCGCTGATCGAGGGCCTCGCCCGCAAAGACGAGACGGAACGATGGGTTTCAACTGCGGCATCGTCGGCCTGCCCAATGTCGGAAAGTCGACGCTTTTCAACGCCTTGACCGCGACCGCCGCGGCCGAGGCGGCGAATTATCCCTTCTGCACGATCGAGCCCAATGTCGGGCGCGTCGCCGTCCCCGACGAGCGGCTCGAGATCCTGGCGCGGCTCGGCAAATCGGCGAAGATCGTGCCAACGCAGCTCGAATTCGTCGACATCGCCGGCCTCGTCCGCGGCGCCTCCAAGGGCGAGGGCCTCGGCAACCAGTTCCTGGGGCACATCCGCGAGGTCGATGCCATCGCCCATGTGCTGCGCTGCTTCGAGGACGGCAACGTCACCCATGTCGAAGGCTCGGTCGATCCGATCCGCGACGCCGAGACGGTCGAGACCGAGCTGCTGCTCGCCGATCTCGAAAGCCTCGAAAAGCGCGTCCTCGCCGCCGAGAAGAAGGCGCGCGGGCAGGACAAGGAGGCGAAGGCGCAGCTCGAGGTGATGCAGCCGGTGCTCGCCGCCCTGCGCGACGGCAAGCCGGCGCGGAGCCTCCGCTTCGAGCCGGACAAGGCGAAACTCCTGAAGGCCCTTCAGCTCATCACGGCGAAGCCCGTCCTCTATGTCTGCAATGTCGAGGAAGCGAGCGCCGCCGCGGGAAATGCGCAATCCGAACGCGTCGCCGCCTTCGCCGCGGCGCAAGGGGCGGCGCAGGTCGTCATCTCGGCCGCGATCGAGGCCGAGGTGGCGCAGCTTGCCGATGAAGGCGAGAGGCGCGAATTCCTGCAATCCCTGGGGCTCGCCGAGACGGGGCTCGCCCGCGTTATCCGCGCCGGCTACCGGCTCCTCGACCTCGTCACCTTCTTCACCGTCGGCCCCAAGGAGGCGAAGGCCTGGACGGTGGCCAAGGGCAGCAAGGCTCCGCAGGCCGCCGGCGTCATCCATACCGATTTCGAGAAGGGCTTCATCCGCGCCGAGACGATCGGCTATGCCGATTTCGTCGCCGCGGGCGGCGAGCAAGGGGCGAAGGAAGCGGGCAAAATGCGGCTCGAAGGGGCGGAATACGTCGTCCAGGACGGCGACATCATGCATTTCCGCTTCAATGTGTGAGGCCTGGCAAGGGCCGCCTTCTCGGCCAATGAGTCGCTGAATTCAAACCTGCACCGTCATGGCGAGCGCAGCGACGCCATCCAGTTTGATCCAGCGATCTGGATCGCCGCGGTCGCTTCGCTCCTCGCGATGACGATCGTTGAAGTGGCGCGGGATAGGGTCCTTCGCCGCTCTTCACCCCCGCATGAACGCCGTCACCTCGGCATGAGTCGCGGCCTCGTCGCCGAAGCTGAAGGTGCCGCGCTCCTTCATTTCGCGCGCGGCGCGGATGAGCGCGCCGAGGGCGACGCGGCTGAGGCAGCCGCCGAGGCTGATGCGCTTGACGCCGGCGGCGGCGAGCTCCTCGACGGAGACGGCCCAGCCCTTGGCGCCGGCGAGGACGTTGACGGGCTTGCTGAGAGAGGAGCAGACCTTGCGCACCGTCGCGATATCGCGCAGGCCCGGCGCGTAGAGGACGTCGGCCCCCGCCTTCTCGAAGGATTGAAGGCGGCGGATCGTGTCGTCGAGATCGGGCCGGCCATGGAGGAAATTCTCGGCGCGCGCCGTCAACGTGAAGGGGAAGGGCAGCGAGCGGGCGGCTTCGACGGCGGCGGCGACGCGCTCGACGGCGAGGCCGGCATCATAGATCGGCTTGGCGCTGTCGCCGCTCGCATCCTCGACCGAGCAGCCGGCGAGTCCGGCCGCGGCGGCAAGACGCACGGTCTCGGCGACGATCTCGGGCGCATCGCCGAAGCATTTTTCGAGATCGGCCGAGACCGGCAGATCGCTCGCGGCGACGATGTCGCGGCAATGGGCAAGCGCCTCCTCGCGGCCGACCGAGCCGTCGCGGCGCCCCAGCGAGAAGGCAAAGCCGGCGCTCGTCGTCGCCAGCGCCTCGAAGCCGAGCGCCGCCAGAATGCGCGCCGAGCCGGCATCCCAGGGATTGGGGATGATGAAGGCACCGGGCCTCTGATGGAGTTCGCGGAACCGGGCACCCTTTTCCGCTTGCGATGCCGCCATGATCCGCCCTCCTCTGCCGGTGCGATGCGGCATCTTCGCGCCGGGCCGGCGGCTTGGAAAGCGCGGGCGGCGCAACGCCGCTATGCGGCGCCTCAGCCGAAGAGCGCGCGCCGCCTTTCGAGACTCGCCTGCGGCCACAGCTTTGCCGCGTCGTAATAGGCTTCGAAGGCGGGGACGCCCTGCGGCAGCGTCACCCAGGGCAGCTTCGAGCGCGTATAGATGTGGACATCAGGAGGCAGCGCCGAGGGCTCATCGAGCGTGCCGACGCGGACGAAGCGGAGCGCGGGCCGGCCGCCATAATCGCTCCAGACTGCCGTGCCGCAGGCGGGGCAGCGATGAATGTCATGCGGCCGGCCGCTGTCGGTCGGCACGCCGACGGCCTCGGGCTCTCCCGAGAGAAGCGTCAGGCGACGGGTCTCGATGAGCGCGTTGAGCACGAAGGCGCTGCCCGTTTGCCGCTGGCAGTCGCGGCAGTGGCAGCAATGGACGAACATCGGCGCCGATTCGAGCCGATACCGAACCGCGCCGCAGGCGCAGCCGCCTTCGAGACTTCCGGGCATTCTGTGGTCCTCCGCTCTGCATGAGCCCTCTCCGCTTGCGGACTACCATACTCACATCGCACGATAGGCGCGATGAGCCCCTCTCCGCCACGAAGTGGGGAAAGGCAGGGGCGAGGTGGCGTCGCCGCCCGCTCGGCCGTCGCCCTGGAATCCCCGACCTCGCCCAGCCTCTCCGCCCCCGGGAGCGGAGAGGAGCGAAGCGCATGTCGCAGTTGACGATGTGGGAATGCGAGAACCTCGCGGGAGGTTCGCTCAATTCTTCGTCTTGTCGACGAGCTTGTTGGCGGCGATCCAGGGCATCATGGCGCGCAGCTTCTCGCCGACCTTCTCGATGTCGTGCTCGGCGGCTCTCCGCCGCATCGCCTTGAAGCTCGCCTGGCCGGCGGCGTTCTCCAGCACCCAGTCGCGGGCGAATCGCCCGGATTGGATGTCGTCGAGGACGCGCTTCATCTCGGCCTTGACGGCGTCGTTGATGATGCGCGGCCCGCGCGTGTAGTCGCCATATTCCGCCGTATTCGAGATCGAGTAGCGCATATTGGCGAGGCCGCCCTCGTAGATGAGGTCGACGATGAGCTTCACCTCGTGGAGGCATTCGAAATAGGCCATCTCCTTGGCGTAGCCGGCTTCGACCAGCGTCTCGTACCCCGCCATGATGAGCGCGCAGAGGCCGCCGCAGAGCACCGATTGCTCGCCGAAGAGATCGGTCTCGCACTCCTCCTTGAAGGTCGTCTCGATGACGCCGGCGCGCCCGCCGCCGATCGCCGAGGCATAGGAGAGCGCGATTTCGAGGGCGTTGCCCGAGGGGTTCTGATCGACCGCGACGAGACACGGGACGCCGCCGCCGCGCAGGTACTCCGAGCGCACGGTGTGGCCCGGTCCCTTCGGGGCGATCATGAAGACATCCATGTCGGGCCGCGCCTCGATGAGCTTGAAATGGATGTTGAGGCCGTGCGCGAAGGCGATCGCCGCGCCCTGCCGCATATTCGGCTTCAGATCGTCGTTGTAGAGCTTCGCCTGCAGCTCGTCGGGCGTCAGCACCATGACGATGTCGGCCCATTTCGCCGCTTCCGCCGGCGTCATGACCTTGAAGTTGGCGGCTTCGGCCTTCTTCGCCGAGGTCGAGCCGGGGCGGAGCCCGACGGCCACTTCCTTGACGCCGCTGTCGCGCAGATTCATCGCGTGGGCGTGGCCCTGGCTGCCATAGCCGATGACGGCGACCTTCTTCGCCTTGACGAGGTTCACATCGGCATCGCGATCGTAATAGACACGCATCTCTCGGGCGCTCCCCTTTCCAGATCCGTTCAGAAGCTTCCGGGACCGCGCGAGATCGCCACGACGCCGGTGCGCGACACGTCGGCGAGCCCCAGCGGCTCCATGAGGGTGATGAAGGCGTTCAGCTTCTCGGTCGAGCCGGTCAGCTCGAAGACGAAGCTCTCGGTCGTGGCGTCGACCACCTTGGCGCGGAAAATGTCGGCAAGGCGCAGGGATTCGACTCGCGCCGGTCCCGTGCTCGCCATCTTGATGAGGGCGAGCTCGCGCTCGACATGCGGCCCTTCGATCGTGAGGTCGCGCACGCGGTGCACCGGCACGAGGCGCAGGAGCTGCGCCTTGATCTGCTCGATGATCATGCTCGTGCCGGAGGTCACGATGGTGATGCGCGAGAGGTTGTTGGCACGGTCGGTCTCGGCGACGGTGAGGCTTTCGATGTTGTAGCCGCGCCCGGAGAAGAGGCCGATGACGCGCGCCAGGATGCCCGGCTCGTTGTCGACGAGGACGGCGATGGTATGGCGCTCAACGGGCTCGGTCATGCTGCCGCCTCGGCGGCAAGCAGGTCCACTCGCGCTTCCCGCGCCGCCGCTCGCAGCCCGCTATCCCTCGTCGCGATCGGCACGCCCTCTCTAATTGCAAGGTCGAGATATGCCGCATCATAGCTCGTGAGGCCGTAGCGCCGCGCCACGACAAGTAGCTGATCCAGCCGCGGCGGCAGCTCGGCCGCGACGATCGAGAACTGACGGAGGTATTCGAGAAACTCGCCTGATTCATCGCCGCACAGCCGGCCCAGCTTCTCGCCGATACGGAGGACGTTGACGACCTCGTAGCTCCAGATCGTCGGCACGATCGCGGTCGCGGTCCCGAGATGCTCGAGCACCGCCACGGAATAGGCGTCCGCTTCATCCTTGAAGCACCAATTCATCGTGACCGAACTGTCAAGGACAAAGCGGATCAGGGGCGTCCCTCCTCGATCATCGCCTTGATCGAAAGCCCATCGAGCGGGTGCCTTTCGCGGAATTTCAGGACGTCCTCTATGACCTCGGCGGCAGGGCGCTTGCGCGATGCTTCCGCTTGGGCAAGCACGGCGATGGGCTTGCCATGCTTGGTGATGGTGATGCGCTCACCCTTCTCGACCCGCTCCAGCAGCTGAGAGAACCGAGTCTTTGCCTCATACGCGCCGACATTCATGAACATCTCCGACCAGTCTGAGACTAGTCTAATTGGTCCGTGAGGACCGCGCAACTCACACCAGCACCATGCCTTCTTCCGAGACGGGCTTGCGCGCCTCGTCCTGCGGCCCCAGCAGCATTTCATTGTGGGCCGCGCCGGAAGGGATCATCGGGAAGCAGTTCTCGAACTTGTCGACGCAGATATCGGCGATGACCGGCTTCTCGACCGCCAGCATCTCGCCGATGACATCGTCGAGCTCCGAGACCTTGGTCGCGCGCAGGCCGACGCCGCCGAAGGCCTCGGCGAGCTTCACGAAGTCGGGAAGCGCCGCCGTGTAGCTCTCGGAATAGCGGCCGCCATGCAGCAGCTCCTGCCACTGCCGCACCATGCCCATATATTCGTTGTTGAGGATGAAGACCTTGACCGGCAGGCGGTACTGGCAGAGCGTCGACATCTCCTGGATGTTCATCAGGATCGAGGCCTCGCCGGCGATGTCGATGACGAGCCCTTCCGGATGGGCGATCTGGACGCCCATCGCCGCCGGCAGCCCGTAGCCCATTGTGCCGAGCCCGCCGGAGGTCATCCAGCGATAAGGCTCCTCGAATTTGAAGAACTGCGCCGCCCACATCTGGTGCTGGCCGACCTCGGTCGTGATGTAGACGTCGCGGCCGCGCGTCGCCTTGTAGAGGCGCTCGATCGCGTATTGCGGCTTGATGACGTCATTGCTGCGGGCGTAGCGCAGGCAGTCGCGCTTGCGCCACTCCTCGATGCGGCTCCACCAGGATTTGAGCGCGGCGCGGTCGGGTTTGGCCTTGCGCGCCTTCCACCCGGTGAGCAGCGCTTCGAGGACGAGGGCGGCATCGCCGACGATCGGCACGTCGATGCGGACGTTCTTGTTGATCGAGCTCGGATCGATGTCGATATGGATTTTCTTCGAGCCGGGCGAGAAGGCCGAGATCTTCCCCGTCACCCGGTCGTCGAAGCGCGCGCCGACCGCGACCATGAGGTCGCAATCATGCATCGCGTGATTGGCCTCGAAGGTGCCGTGCATGCCGAGCATGCCGAGGAAATGCGGATCGCTCGCCGGGAAGGCGCCGAGGCCCATCAGCGTCAGCGTGCAGGGGTAGTCGGTGGCGCGCACGAGCTCGGCAAAGAGCTCGCTGGCGCGGCGACCGGCATTGATGAGGCCGCCGCCGCCATAGAAGATCGGCCGCTTCGCCGCCGCGAGCAGCGCCAGCGCCTCCTCGATGCGCGCCGGGTCGGGCGTCGTCTGCGGCCGGTAGCTCTTATGCACGACGCTTTGCGGACCGCTGTACTCGCCGGTCGCAAAGAGGATGTCCTTCGGCAGATCGACGACGACCGGTCCCGGCCGCCCCGTGCGCGCCACGTAGAATGCTTCGTGCATGATCCGCGGCAAGTCGCCGATGCTCTTGACGAGGTAATTGTGCTTGGTGCAGGGGCGCGTGATCCCCGTCGTATCCGCCTCCTGAAAGGCGTCGTTGCCGATGAGATGCGTCGGCACCTGGCCCGTGAGGCAGACGATCGGGATCGAATCCATGAGGGCATCGGTGAGGCCGGTCACGGCATTGGTCGCCCCCGGCCCGCTCGTCACGAGCACGACGCCGACCTTGCCGGTTGTCCGGGCGTAGCCTTCGGCGGCATGGACGGCCGCCTGCTCGTGGCGGACGAGGATGTGGCGCACCGCGTTCTGCTTGAAGAGCGCGTCATAGATCGGGAGCACGGCCCCGCCGGGATAGCCGAATACGACATCAACGCCCTGATCGCTCAGAGCCTTGATGACCATTTCCGCTCCCGCGAGCCGCTCGCCCGACATAATTTGATCCTCCATGGCAGATCACCGCGCAGAGTACGGAAAACCTTTGCCTTCCGCCATCCTGATGCGGGGGCGGTCACGGTAGAGGCGGCTCACGGCAGGGTCAACAGAAACCGGCGAATAAATGCAAAGATTTCTGGGGTGATACTTTCCGAAAATTGCTCGCCGATGATCCAGGCGCCCGGCATCTGATGCCGGAACCAGGTATATTGCCGCTTGGCGTAGCGCCGCGTCGCCTGCTGGCCTGCCGCAACCGCCTCATCGAGCGTGGCCGCGCCGGCAAGGAAGCGCGCTATCTCTCCCACCCCCACCGCCTTCATCGCCGGCAGCGCCGGATCGAGGCGGCGCCGCAGCAAGGCGCGCACCTCCTCGATCGCGCCGGCGCGGATCATAGCGGCGAAGCGGGCATCGCAGCGCGCATAGAGCGCGGGGCGCGGCGGCAGGAGAATGAGCGTCGCGACCCGCGAAGCCAGCGCGGAGGCCGGCTGCCTGCGGCGCCATTCGCCGATCGGGACACCCGTCGCCGCCACGACTTCATAGGCGCGGATGAGGCGGCTGGTGTCGCCCGGCGGCAGCCGCGCCGCGCTCTCCGGATCGCGCGCGGCGAGCGCCGCCCGGAAAGCGGCGCCGCCGAGCACGCGGTGGAGGCGCTGCGCCTCCGCGCGGGTCGCCGGCGGGACCGGCGGGACGGGGGCGAGGCCGCGCAGCAGCGCCCGGAAATAGAGCCCGGTGCCGCCGACCAGGATCGGCAGGCGCCGCGCCGCATGCGCCGCCGCGATCTCGGCTTCCGCCATCTTGGCCCAGCGCGCCGCCGAACAGGGATCGGCCGCGTCGAGCACGCCGAAGAGACGGTGCGGCGCCTGCGCTTCCTCCTCCGGTCCGGGGCGTGCCGTCAGCACCCGCAGGTCCTGATAGACCTGCATGCTGTCGGCATTGATGACCGAGCCGCCGAATTCCTTCGCCAGCGCCAGCGCCAGGGCCGACTTGCCGCTGGCCGTCGGACCGCCGACGAGGACAAGAGGCGGTGGCGCGGTGCGTGATCCCTTCATGCTGCGCCCGCTTGTAGCACGGCTCGCTTGCCTTCGGCCCCGCCCTCGCCCATAACCCGCGCGTGCCAAAGGCAGTCCTCACCCTTGTCGCGGCCGAAGGCGCACGCGGCCGGCTCGGCCCGGTCCTCTCCGCCCTGGCGGCGGCGCTCGAGCGCCTCGGCGCCGATCTCGGCGAGACCCATTGGCTCGCCCCGGAGACGGCCTGCGACATCGCCTTCGCCGGGCTTTCGGCCGATCAGGCGGACGCCGCGGCCCGGCGCGTTCTGTCGACGGAGTTCGGTCAGCTTCCCGTCGATCTCGCCGTCCAGCCGGCAGAGGGGCGGCGCAAGCGGCTGCTCGTCGCCGACATGGAATCGACCATCATCGAGAACGAGATGCTGGACGAGCTCGCGGCTTTCCTCGGCTTTGAGGCGGAAGTCTCCGAGATCACCCGCCGCGCCATGAATGGCGAGATCGACTTCACCGCGGCCCTCACCGCGCGCGTCGCGCTGCTGAAAGGAATGCCGCAGCGCCGGCTCGAGGAGGCGGCATCGCGCATCCGCCTCACGCCCGGCGCCGCGGCGCTCGTCGCCACCATGCGCGCGGGCGGCGCGACGACGGCCCTCGTCTCCGGCGGCTTTCGCTATTTTACACGGCGGATACGGGAAATGCTCGGCTTCGACTGCGACATCGCCAACGAGCTCAGCCTCGCCGGAGACTGCCTCGCCGGCACCGTGGAAGAGCCGGTCGTCACGCGCGAGGTCAAGCTCGCAACCCTGCGGCGCCTTGCCGCCGAGCGCGAACTGCCCCTATCGGCGACGCTCGCCGTCGGCGACGGCGCCAATGACGTGCCGATGCTGGAAGCCGCCGGACTCGGAGTCGCCTTTCGCGCGAAGCCGGCGGTCGCGGCGCGCATTCGCGTCCGCATCGACCATTGCGACCTCGCCGCCCTCCTCTACATGCAGGGCTACCGCGCCGAGGAGATCATCCGTCCGTAAGCGGCGGCCCGCCCCGCGAGAGGCGGGCCGCTTCGGTTGCGGCGCTTCATTCCGTGACGACGATGGTGCCGGACATGTCCTCGTGGCCATCGCCGCAGAAATTGTCGCAGTGAAAACCGTAGCGCCCGACCTTCTCGGGAACGATGCGGACCCGCACCGTCTGGTCGGGGAGGATGTCCGCCCGCAGCTTCAGCTCCGGAATCGTGAAGCCGTGCGTGCGGTCGAGCGAGGTCAGTTCGAGGATGACGGGAACGCCCTTCTTCAGCGTCACCGTCTCCGGCGTGAACTCGAATTTCATGGCCGTCATCGAGACGACCTGCTCGCCTTCGCCGCGGGCGGCCACCGCGGCCAGGGCGAGCCCGGCCGCGAGGAGCCCGCCGCCGCCCCAAAGGAGCGGCTTCGGTAGGCTGGGAGAAATCATGCTTCGGCCTTGTTCACCGGGATTTCGAGGATCCGGTAGTCGCCTTTCTTGGCTTCCGCCGTGACCTCGCGCCAGCCGAGGCCTTTGAAGGGATGATTGGGATCCCAGGCGAGGGGCGTGCGCTTCTCCTGCGATCCCGGTGCCGGCAGCGGGAAGACCAGCGATTTCGCCGAATGGTGGGCGATGTGCCCGGTCATATGGTGGTTTTCCTGGTGGATGTGGCCGTAGAAGACGGTCACGTTCTTGTGCGGCATCAGGAGATCGACCGCCTTGGCGCCGTCCCGCGTCGCCCAGTCCCATTGCGGATAGAGGTCGAAGAGCGGGCGGTGGGTGAAGACGACGATGCGCGTCTCGGGCTTCTGCTTCTTGAGATCGTCGGCGAGCCAGGCGAGCTGCTCGTCGCCGAGCGCGGCGCCGGGATCGGAAACATTGTCGAGGACGATGAAATGGACGCCCTTGTGGTCGAAGGTGTAATGCGTCTCGGGATGCAGGATCTCCTTGAAGGCGGCGCTCTTGTCGAGCGAGCCGTCATGCTCGCCCGGCATGAGGTAAATGCGCTGAGTCTTCAGCCCCTTCAGCATCTCCTTGAATTCGGTCATCCGCTTCTTGCGTTCGGCGACATCGTCCGTCGTATGCGTCAGATCGCCGGTGAAGACGATGAAATCCGGCTGCTCGGGCAGCTCGTTCACCGCCTTGATCGCCATAGGGAACGTATGCTCGGCCTCCGGATTGGGCTTTCCCTTGAAGCCCCAATGCGTGTCTGAGAGCTGGACGAAGAAGAAGTCGTCGGCCATCGCCGCCGCCCGCGCCGCGCTGCCGGCAAGAGGATTGACGAGGCCGGATGCGAAGACGACGCCGCCGAGCCCGATCAGCTTGGCAAACTCCCTGCGGTCGATCCCTTTGGTCATGCTAAACTCCCTCTCCAAGGGTGGGGGCTGCGGATGTCGAGCAAGACCGGCGGCGCATCGGGGTTATTCCACGATTCTTGACCGCGCATCCGTCGCCCGCGCCGCCGGGCGGGAATAGAATCGGCGCCTCTCGGGTCTGGACTGCATGGAGCCGGTCGGCAAGGGGGAGTGTTGGTCGAGCACGAAAGGCTGAAGCGGTTCAATGACATCGCGGTCCCGCATATGGATGCCGCCTACAATTTGGCACGGTGGCTGACGCGCAATGACCACGACGCCCAGGACGTGGTGCAGGAAGCCTATCTGCGCGCCTTCCGCTTCTTCGACGGCTATCGCGGCGGCGACGCGCGGGCCTGGATCCTGAAGATCGTGCGCCACACCTGCTTCACCTGGCTGGCGCGCAACCGCCCCGTCGAGATCGTGGCGGCGAGCGAGGCGGAGATCGACGAGGAGCGGACGCTCGCGGACGGCGAGGCCGGCGGAGCGGCAAGCGGCAATGATCCGGAAACGTTGTTGCTGCAGCGCCTCGATGCCGAATTGCTGACGGAGCTGATCGGAAAGCTGCCGCCGCTCTACCGCGAGATACTCGTACTGCGCGAAATCGAGGAAATGTCGTATCGTGACATCGCGGAGATTCTGGAGTTGCCGATCGGGACCGTGATGTCCCGCCTGGCGCGCGCCCGGCAGAGGCTGCAGCGCGCCTGGCGGCACAGCGCGGCGGCGAGGCACGAGCAATGAACTGCAAGCAATCGACGGACCTCATCCTGCCGCATCTCGAGGGCGAGCTCGATCCGGCACAGGCGGCCGAGCTCGATGCCCACCTCCGCGGCTGCCCGCAATGCCGGGCGTCCTCGGACGAGCAGCGCCAGCTCGGCGCGGCCCTGAAGACGCAGGCACTGCGCTTCGCGGCGCCGGCGAAGCTGCGCCTGCGCATTGCCGCCGCCCTCGAGGACGAGGCCGCGGCCGAAAGCCGGCCGCGGATGCCGACCGCAAGCGCGCCGCCGCGCCGTCCCGCCTATTGGCGCCCGGCGGCGATGGCGGCCTCGCTGGTGCTCGCCATCGCCGCCTCCTCGGGCATGACGGCTTATTTCACGCTGCCGCGCCAGCAGGACACGGTCGTTCAGCAGGTCGTCAGCGACCATATCCGCTCGCTGATGGCGGGACACCTCACGGATGTCGCATCCTCCGACCAGCACACGGTGAAGCCCTGGTTCCACGGCAAGCTCGACATCTCGCCGCCGGTCGACGATCTGAAGGACCAGGGATTCCCGCTGGTCGGCGGCCGGCTCGACTATCTCGACGAGCGTCCGGTGGCGGCGCTCGTCTATCGCCACCGCCAGCATCCGATCAACGTGTTCGTCATGCCGGCCGATGCCGGCGATCAGGGCGATGGCGCCCCGCGCGGCATGGAGAGCTTCTCCGAACGCGGCTTCAACGTCCTGCATTGGCGCCAGGGCGGCATGTCGCTCTGGGCGGTCTCCGACCTCAACCTTGCCGAGCTCCGGGACTTCCAGAAGCTCTTCGAGACCGGAACGGCGCAATCCGGCTCGTAAGTCGCGCTCAGCCCTGATCGAGGCGCAGGGCGACGAAGCGGAGATCGCCGGCGCGGTCGATCAACAGCAGGATCGATTTGCGGCCGCTCGCCTTCGCGTCCTTGATCCGCGCCGTGACATCGGCCGGCGTCTTCACCTCCTGCTGCGCCGCCTCGACGATAACGTCGCCGGGCTTCAGCCCCTTCTCGGCGGCGGCGCTGTTGCTCGCCACATCGACGACGACGACGCCGTCGGCATCGTCGGCCAATGAAAACTTCTGCTTGAGGTCGGGGGTGACGGAGGAGAGCGTCAGGCCGAGCGCCTTCACCGTCGTCCCGGCATCGGGATGCGGCGCCTGCTGTCCCGACGAGAGGCTGGCCGTCTTTTCCTCCTCGTCCTGAAGCTCGCCGACCTTGACCTCGAGTGTTTGCTGCTGGCGCTTGCGCCAGATCGTCACCTTCACCGTCTTGTCGATCGGCGTCTCGGCGACGACGCGCGGCAGATGCTTCATGTCGGGAATGTCCTTGCCATCGAAGCTCAGCACCACGTCGCCCGGCTGGATGCCGGCGGCCTGCGCCGGGCCCTTGTCGCTGACGGTGGCGACCAGCGCGCCGTGCGGCTTGTCGAGGCCGAGACTCTCGGCGATCTCGTCGGTGACGCTCTGAATGCGGACGCCGAGCCAGCCGCGCCGCGCGTGGCCGAACTCCTTCAACTGGGCGATGACGGGCTTGGCGAGATCCGACGGGATGGCGAAGCCGATGCCGATCGAGCCGCCCGAAGGCGAGAAGATGGCGGTATTGATGCCGACCACCTCGCCGTTCATGTTGAACATCGGCCCGCCGGAATTGCCGCGATTGATGGCGGCGTCGGTCTGGATGAAATCGTCGTAGGGCCCCTGCTGGATATCGCGGGCGCGCGCCGAGACGATGCCGGCCGTGACGGTGCCGCCGAGCCCGAAGGGATTGCCGATCGCCAGCACCCAATCGCCGATCTTCATCTTGTCGCTGTCGCCGAAGCCGACGGCGGGCAGCGGATGGTCGGCCTTGACGCGCAGCAGAGCGAGGTCGGTCTTGATGTCCTTCCCGACCACTTCGGCTTTGAGGCTCGTATTGTCGTGCAGGATGACGGTGATCTCGTCGGCGTCGGCGATGACGTGGTTATTGGTGACGACGAGGCCCGAAGGATCGATGATGAAGCCGGATCCAAGCGAGGTCGCCTTGCGCGGCGCGACGTCGGGCCGCTGCTGCCCGTGCGGCAGGTTGCGGTCGAGGAAGTCCTTGAAGAATTCTTCGAAGGGCGAACCCGGCGGGAATTGCGGCATCTCCGGCCGCTGCCGGTCCGCCTTCAGCGTCTGCGTCGTCGAAACGTTGACGACGGCGGGCAGCAGCTTCTCGGCAAGCTCGGAGAAGCCGTCCGGGCCCGCCTTCGCGGAGGCCTCGCCGCCGAGCAGCGCCAGGCAGGCAAGCAGCACGAGCAGGCGAAGGGACCAGCTTTGCGCATCGCGCAGGCGCCGGCAGCCGAGAAGGCCAGGACGCGGACGGCTCACTTCTGTCAACTCCATAGCAGGGCGAGGCGCGATCATCGAAGCTTACGGCAAATCGCGTGCGAAACCCACAAGGTTCAATCCCCGCCGCGGCCGATCACGGGCGCCCGGCGGCTTCGACATGGCGCGATCGCGCCACAGGAAGATGGCGAGAGTGCGGCGGCGGGGCAAGCGTCACTGCCGGACGAGCCAGACGGCGCCGACCCCGAGGCAGGCGGCGACAAGACCGGCGGCGCGCAGCATGGGCGCCGGGACGGTCAGCATCTGCGCGGCCATGCGCTTCATGCCTTCGGGAAAGAGGGCATAGACGACGCCTTCGAGGACGAGCACGAGCGCCAGCGCGGTCCACAAATCCTTCATGCCGAACGGCGTCGCTCCCGGCCCGCGTCAAGGATAGGGAGCGCCCGCCGGCGCTCCTTGCCCTGGTCTTGAGGGCGCGGCTTGCTGGCCGGCGGCGTCGCCGAAGAAGCGGAAGAACTCGCTGTCCGGACTGAGGACGAGCGTCGTATTGCGGGCGCCGAGCGCGTCGCGATAGGCCTGCATCGAGCGATAGAAGGCGAAGAAGCCTTTGTCCTTGCCGAATGCGTCGGCATAGATCTTGACCGCCTCGCCCTCACCCTCGCCGCGCAGGACCTCCGATTGACGCTGCGCCTCAGCGAGGATGACGGTGCGCTCGCGCTCGGCAATCGAGCGGATGCGCTGCGCCAGCTCGTCGCCTTGCGCGCGGAACTCCTGCGCCTCGCGCTGCCGCTCTGACTGCATGCGCGCGTAGATCGCCTGGTTGTTCTCCTCGGGCAGGTCGGTGCGCCGCAGCCGCACGTCGAGGACCTGGATGCCGAAAGGCTTCGCCTGGTCGCGCACCTCGGCGGTGATCTGATGCATGATCTGCGCGCGCTGATCGGACAAGACCGCGGCAAGCGGCACGCTGCCGAGTACGCGGCGCAGGCTGGCGCTGATGATCGAATCGAGCCGGCTGCGCGCGCCCAATTCGGTCCCGACCGACTGATAGAATTGCAGCGGATCGCTGACGCGGAAGCGCGCATAGCTGTCGACGACGAGGCGCTTCTGATCGGCGGCGATCACCTCTTCCGTCGGCGGCTCGGCATCGAGGACGCGGCGGTCGAAATAAACGACGTTCTGCAGGAACGGCACCTTCACCTGCAGGCCCGGCTCGCGGATCGTCCGCTTGTAGGCGCCGAGCTGCAGCACGATCGCCTGCTCGGTCTGGTCGACGATGAAGAGCGAGCCCATCGCCACGATGATGACGAGGACGACGAAAGCCGCCGCCGCGCCCAAGGCCACCCGGCTCATTGCGGCGCCCCCTGCTGGCCGAAGCCCGTCATTCCCTGGCTGACGCGCGGCGCCGTGCCCGCCGGCGGCGGCGGCGCTGGCGGCGCCGCGGCGGGCGGCGGCTTCTCCGGATTGAGCTGGGGCAGCGGCAGGTAGGGAACGACGCCCGAGCCCTGCGCCGCCTTGTCGATGATGATCTTGTTGGCGTCCTTGAGGATCGCCTCCATCGTCTCGATATAGAGGCGCTGCGTCGTCACGTCCTTGGCCGCGAGATAGGCGTTGTAGACCGAAAGGAAGCGCTGCGCGTCGCCCTGCGCCTGGGCGACGACCTGCTGCTTATAGGCCTCGGCGTCCTGCACGATCTTGACGGCCTGGCCGCGCGCCACCGGAAGAATGCTGTTGCGATAGGTATCGGCCTCGTTGCGCTTGCGCTCCTGGTCGGCGCGCGCGCGCTGGACGTCGCGGAAGGCGTCGATGACCGGCGCCGGCGGATCCACTTTCTGGAGCTGCACCTGGACGACGGTGATGCCGGCGCCGTAGCTGTCGAGAATCTCCTGAAGAAGCTTCTGGGTGTCGTCCTCGATCTGCTTGCGCCCTTCGGCAAGGGCCGAGGCGATGGGGGTCCGCCCGACCACCTCGCGCATCGCGCTCTCGGCCGCCGCCTTCACCGTGACGTCGGGATTGCGGATGTTGAAGAGGTATTGCTGCGCGTCCTTGATGAGCCAGAACACGGTGAAGTTGATGTCGACGATGTTCTCGTCGCCGGTCAGCATCAGCGCCTCTTCGGGCACCTGGCGGACGGCGGCCGTGCGGCCGGTACTCGCCGAGGCCGTGCCGGAGCGGTAGCCGATCTCGATCCGGTTGACGCGCGTCACCTTCGGCGTGAAATAGGTCTCGATCGGCGCCGGCAGGTGGTAGTTGAGCCCGGGCGCGGTGGTGCGGTCGTAGCGTCCGAACCTCAGCACCACCCCCTGCTCGTCCGGCAGCACGCGGTAGAAGCCGCTGGCGAGCCACAGCGCGACGGCGGCGCCGGCGATGAGGACATAGAGATTGCGTCGGTTGCCGCCGCCGCGGCTCCCCCCCGGAAACCAGCGGCGGAACTGCTCTTGGCTGCGGCGCAGCAATTCCTCGATGTTCGGTGGCTGCGGACCCCGGCCGCGGGGCGGCTGGCCGCCGCCGCGGGGCGGCCCGCCCCACGGCCCGCCGCCCCAGGGGCCGCCGCCACTTTGATGATACGAGCCCATCGGAGGAAGACTCCCTCGGCGCGCATCCCGGCGCGCCTTTCAAAAGCGATCGCCGCCCCTTATATGACAGCAGTCCCGCGTTATGGCGAAGCTCCGCGCGGGCCTTTGGCGGCGCGGACTCTCGTGCCGATAAATGGGAAAGACGCGGCGATGTCAAGCACGAGGACAGCACGAGGACGATGAAGAGCGGCGCAATCGACCGGCAGGCGGCGGCGCTGACGCCATGAGCGGGCCGTCGGAGCAGCAGGTTCTGGACGCGCTGCGGCGCGTGCGCGACGAGGAGCGCGGCGGCGATGTCGTCGGCCTCGGCATGGTCTCGGGACTGGCGGTGCGCGACGGCCACGTCGCCTTCGCCCTCGAAGTCGAGCCGTCGCGCGCCGCGCGGCTCGAATCGCTGCGGCAGGCGGCCGAGCGTGCCGTCGACGCGCTGCCGGGGGTCCTTTCGGTGAGCGCCGTGCTGACGGCGCAGCGGCAGGGCCCGGCTCCGCCGCGCGGCGCGGCGCCCCGGCACGGCACCGGCGCCGCCAAGCCGCTCATCCCGGGCGTGCGGACGATCGTCGCCGTCGCCTCGGGCAAGGGCGGGGTCGGCAAATCGACGACGGCGGCCAATCTCGCGCTCGCGCTCCGCGCCAACGGGCTGCGCGTCGGCGTTCTCGACGCCGACATCTACGGCCCTTCGATGCCGCGCATGCTCGGCATCTCCGGGCGGCCGAATTCGCGCGACGGCCGCGTCCTCGAACCCATGCAGAATCACGGCGTCAAATGCATGTCGATGGGCTTCCTCGTGCCCGAGGAGACGCCGATGATCTGGCGCGGGCCCATGGTGATGAGCGCGCTCAACCAGATGCTGCGCGACGTCGCTTGGGGCGAGCTCGATATTCTCGTCGTCGACCTGCCGCCCGGCACGGGCGATGCACAGCTCACCATGGCCCAGCAGGTGCCGCTCTCGGGCGCGGTCATCGTATCGACGCCGCAGGACATCGCCCTGCTCGATGCGCGCAAGGGCCTCAACATGTTCCGCAAGGTCGATGTGCCGGTGCTCGGCATCATCGAGAATATGAGCTATTTCACCTGCCCGCATTGCGGCGAGCGCAGCGACATCTTCAGCCATGGCGGGGCGCGGCAGGAAGCGGCGCGGCTCAATGTCGAGTTCCTGGGCGAGCTGCCGCTCGACATCGCCATCCGCGAGACCTCCGATGGCGGCACGCCCATCGTCGTCGCCCAACCCGAAAGCGCGCACGCCCGCGTCTATCGCGCCATGGCGAACCGCGTCTGGGAGAAAGTCGGCGCCGCCAGCTCCCGGCCGGCGCCGCGCATCATCGTCGAATAGGCATGACCGGATCGCCGGCGCTGCCCGAACGGAGAGGCGCGGCGACGGGTCGTGCGGCGCTGCGGCGCTGGGTCCTGCTCCTTTATTTCGTCGGCGTCCTCGGCGATGTCGCCTGGCACGCCCGGACTTACCTCACGACCGGCGACCGGGCCATCGAGGCCTATGAATGGGTCATCGGCATCCAGGCGAGCCTCTTCTGGCCCGTCGACCTCGTCGCCCAGGCGCTCCTCGCATCGCGGTAGCGAGGCCGGAACGAACCCGCCACCCTCCCGTTAACGCTCGCGCATGCGCGATCACAGCCGCCCTGGCGCCGGCAGCGGGCGAGAGCGGCGCTCGCGCTGAGGCGGTGGAGAACACGGATGAAAGTCGTGTTGTTCTGCGGCGGGTTGGGAACGCGCTTGCGCGACTTTTCGGAAAAGATTCCGAAGCCGCTCGTGCCGCTCGGCTACCGGCCGATCCTGTGGCACGTCATGAAATACTATGCCCATTTCGGCCACACGGATTTCATCCTCTGCCTCGGCTACAAGGCAGACGCGATCAAGGAGTATTTCCTCAATTACGACGAGTGTCTCTCCAACGACTTCGTGCTCTCGCACGGCGCGCGGCGCGTCGACCTCCTGCGCCGCGACATCGAGGATTGGCGCATCACCTTCGTCGAGACCGGCATCGCCTCGAATATCGGCGAGCGCTTGAAGGCGGTCGAGCCGTTCCTCGCGGGCGAGGAGAGCTTCCTCGCCAATTACAGCGACGGGCTCACCGATTTTCCGCTGCCGGTCCTTATCGAGGAGTTCGAGCGCCGCGGCAGCATCGGCACCTTCCTCGCGGTGCGGCCGAATTACAGCTTCCACTTCGTCTCGCGGACGCCCGACGGCACCGTGCTCGGCGTCGACAACGTGATCAGCGCCAATGCCTGGATCAATGGCGGATACTTCGTCTTCCGCCGCGAGATCTTCAATTACATCCGGCCCGGCGAAGAGCTGGTCGAGCAGCCTTTCCAGCGCCTCATCGAGGCGCGCAAGCTGACGGCGCATGACTACGAAGGATTCTGGCGCTGCGTCGACACCTTCAAGGATCTCCAGGCGCTCGAATCCCTCTACGCCAAGGGAGAGGCGCCGTGGGAAGTGTGGCGCAACGCCGCGCCGCGGACGACGCCGCTCCGCCCGCCGGCGAAGACGGTGCGCCTGGCGCCGCGGCGGCGGCGATCGCGCCGCCCCCTCGCCGCCGCCGGCGGCAAGCCCGCCTGACCGAGGCGCAGCCGACCGCTACTGCTGCTTGCTCAGCTGATTGTTGATGTTCTTCGCCGTCTGCAGGTGCTGGCGCAAGATCGGCAGCGTGTTCTCGGCGTATTGCTTCAGGCTCTGATCCTTGCCGTTCTTGGCTTCGTCCTCGAAGGCGCTCACGTCCTTCTGGTGGTCGCTGATCATCGCCTGCATGTAGTCCTGGTCGAAATTCTTGCCCGATTCCTTCGCCAGCTTGTCATAGGTGTTCGCCGCGTCCGAGCTCATATGGTCGGGGAAGGCGACCTTGTCCTCGGCAAGCGCTTGGCGAAGCTGCCGATCGGCCTTCTTGTGGTCGTCGATCATCTTCTGGCTGAACTGCTTCACGTGTGGGTTCGATGCCTTGTCGAGGGCGAGCTGGCCGAGCTTCACCTCGGAAACGCCGCCCTCGGCGGCCTTGGTGACGAAGCTCCGATCCTGAGAATCGAGCTTCTGCGGCGTCGAGGTGCCGGCGCTCGCCGCATTCTGCCGCGTCTGCGGCGTCGTGCTCTGGGCGAGCGCCGGGCCGGCGGCGAGGAGGGCGATCACCATCGCGGTTCCAGCAAGCTGTTTCATCTTTGGCTCCTCAATTCGGTATCCATTTGAAAGCACAACGCGCGGCAAGGGCCCGTGTTCTCGCCGCCCGCCCGGCGGCATCGGGCCGCCTCTCCGCTGCCGCTTGCCGCCGCTCCGCCTTTGCCGTTACAACCCGGCACGGATTTCAGCGGCGGAAGGGCACGGTCGATGAAGAGCGGCAATATCAAGAAGGTCGTGCTGGCCTATTCGGGCGGCCTCGACACCTCGGTCATCCTCAAATGGTTGCAGGAGACCTATCGCTGCGAGGTCGTGACCTTCACCGCCGATCTGGGTCAGGGCGAGGAGCTGGAGCCGGCGCGCAAGAAAGCCGAGCTGCTGGGGGTCAAGGAGATCTTCATCGAGGATCTGCGCGAGGAATTCGTCCGCGACTTCGTCTTTCCGATGTTCCGCGCAAATGCCCTCTACGAGGGCGAGTACCTGCTCGGCACCTCGATCGCCCGCCCGCTTATTGCCAAGCGCCAGATCGAGATCGCAAATGAGGTGGGCGCCGACGCGGTCGCTCATGGCGCCACCGGCAAGGGTAACGACCAAGTCCGCTTCGAGCTGACTTATTACGCGCTGAAGCCGGACATCAAGGTCGTGGCGCCGTGGCGCGAATGGGATCTGGGCTCGCGCAGCCGGCTTCTCGACTATGCCGAGAAGCACCAGATCCCGATCGCCAAGGACAAGCGCGGCGAGGCGCCCTTCTCGGTCGATTCGAACCTCCTCCACATCTCGGCCGAGGGCAAGGTGCTGGAGGATCCGTGGAGCGAGCCCGGCGAGTTCGTCTATAGCCGGACGGTGGCGCCGGAGGCGGCGCCCGACGAGCCGCAATATGTCGAGATCGAGTTCGCGGGCGGCGATCCCGTCGCCATCGATGGCGAGAGGCTGTCGCCGGCGCGGCTCCTGACGCGGCTCAACGAGCTCGGCGGCCGCCATGGCATCGGCCGCCTCGATCTCGTCGAGAACCGCTTCGTCGGCATGAAGTCGCGCGGCGTCTACGAGACGCCGGGCGGCACCATTCTGCAGACCGCCCATCGCGGCATCGAGAGCATCACCCTCGACCGCGGCGCCGCGCATCTGAAGGACGAGCTCATGCCGCGCTATGCCGAGCTCGTCTATAACGGCTTCTGGTTCTCGCCCGAGCGGCTCATGCTGCAGGCGCTCATCGACAAGAGCCAGGAGCATGTCGAAGGCACGGTGCGGATGAAGCTCTACAAGGGGCTGGCGCGCGTCGTCGGCCGCAAATCGCCGAAGACGCTCTACAGCCTCGCGCACGTCACCTTCGAGGAGGACCAGGTCTACGACCAGCGCGACGCCGAAGGCTTCATCCGGCTGAACGCGCTGCGCCTGCGCCTCGCCAAGGCGGCGCGGGGCTAAGCGCGACGGCTCAGACTCTCCGCCGCAGCCCCGTCGGCACCGGCCGCGCCTTCGCGCGCGCCATCGAGGAAGCGCGCGAGCGCCGTCGAGACGAAGGCGTCGCGGCGGCGGATGAAGACCGTGGCGACGCGCGCTTCCGCAGGCGGCAGTGCATGGGCCGCGACGCGCCCGTCGTGGAGCGCCGGCTCGATGACGGCACGCGGCAGGAGGGTGATGCCGATGCCGGCGGCGGCGCAGCCGATGATCCCGTCGACCGTGCCGAATTCGAGCCGCCTGACGCCAGCAACGCCGCGCATCGCCAGAATCTGCTCGAAGCGCTGGCGGTAGGAGCAGCCGGCGCGCAGCACCAGGATCTTGATCTCCGCCATGCCTGGCCGTGGCGCGAGACAGCCATCGAGCGTCCGGACGCGTGGCGCCGTGACGACGACGAGCTCCTCTTCGAGAATGGTCTCCTCGATGAGCTCGGGATTCCCGACGGGTCCGGCCACGAAAGCGCCTTCGAGCCGCCGCTCGAGCACGTCCTCGACGAGCTCGGCCGAGGTGCCGGTCTGCAGCACGATGTCGACGCGCGGATAGGCGGTGGCATAGCGCGTCAGGAGCGGCGGCAGCCGCCGCGCCGCGGTCGTCTCGAGCGAGCCGATGGCAAGCCTGCCGCTCGGCTCGGCGCCGTTCGTGGCGGCCCGCCGTGCCTCGGCGAGAAGCTGCCCGATGCGCTGCGCATAGGGGAGGAGCTGCGTCCCGGCGCTCGTCAGCGTGACGCCGCGGCTGTGGCGATGAAAGAGCGGCACGCCGAGCTCGCGTTCGAGGAGGCGGACGCGCTGCGTCACGTTGGACTGGACCGTGTTGAGCGCCTGCGCCGCGCGGTTGATGCCGCCGGCCCGCGCCACGGCCGCGAACACCGCCAGATCACCCGCATCCATGGACTGCCCCTCGCCTCGCCGCAAAGCCATCATCAGGACAGATAGCTCAATTCACCACAATCCGTCTTTCCAAAATGGCGGCGCCCCCTAGGATCGCCGCCAGGAGGTCGGATCCCCAGGCGATGAACGACGCGCGCGCCGCCATTCCGCTCGATCGAAGCGCCCGGCTACGTCGCTGGCACCCGGCGCTCGCCGGCCTTGTCGCGCTGCTGATCGGCATCGGCTTCAGCCGCTTCGGCTATACGCCCCTCATCCCGGCGCTGATCGGCGCGGGCTGGTTCGATGCCGGCGCCGCCGCCTATCTCGGCGCGACCAACCTCGCCGGCTATCTGCTCGGCGCCGCCCTCGCCCGCCGGCTCGCCGAGCGCGTGCCGGCGAGCCGCCTCATCAAGGGCGCGATGGTGGTCGGAATCGCCAGCTTCCTCGCCTGCGCCCTGCCTTGGGGGTTCCTCTGGTACGCCGTCTGGCGCCTCCTCTCCGGCGTCATCGGCGGCATCCTCATGGTGCTGGCGGCCCCGACGGTGCTCGCCGCCACGCCCGCCGCACGGCGCGGGCGCGTGGGCGGCGCCATCTTCACCGGGGTCGGGCTCGGCATCGTCGGCTCCGGCACGCTCGTCCCCTGGCTCGTGCGCTTCGGCCTTTCCGAGACCTGGCTCTGCTTCGCCGCGGTCTCGGCGGTTCTCGCCGCGATCGCCTGGGGCGGAGTTCCGCCGACGGCGCTGCCGCCGCCCGGCGCGGCGCGCCCCTCGGGCGCGCGGCTCTCACGGCCGGTCCTGGTGCTCATCGTGGCCTATGCGTTTTACGGCCTCGGCTTCGCTCCCTACACCGTGTTCTGGGTGGATTACATTGCCCGCGGCCTCGGGCAAGGGCTGGCGGTCGGCGGCTCCTATTGGGTCGTGCTCGGAATCGGCGCCGCTCTCGGCCCGGCGCTGTGCGCCCTCTTCGCCGACCGCATCGGCTTCGGCGCGAGCCTTCGCCTCGCCCTTTTCGTCATGGGGCTGGGTCTCGCCCTGCCATTGCTCTCGACCGCGCCCGCGCCGCTCGGCATCTCCTCCTTTCTCGGCGGCGTCCTCGGCACCGGCATGACCGCCCTCGCCTCGGGCCGTCTCGCGGAGCTCGTCGCAATCGACCACCAGCGTCAGATCTGGGGCTGGATCACCGTCGCCTTCTCGATCGTCTTCGCGGCGAGCGGCTATCTCCTCTCCTTCCTCTTCGATCGCAGCCATTCCTACGGGCTGGTCTTCGCGATCGGCGCCGGCGGCCTCCTCCTCGGCGCCCTCGTCGATGTGGCGGCGACAGCGGGTCGACCGCGCGGCGGCGCATGAGCTTTCGTCTCCCCTCTGCGCCTCTGTGGTGAAACCGAACCGGGCCGAACGCGCGCCATCACCACGGAGGCGCAGAGGACATAGAGTTTTGATTTTCGCGAGGGCGCGGGTGCGGTCGCGGACTCGCTACTGCGCGGCGGCGGCGGCCGCGCCGGCCTCGCCATAGACGGGCGTCAGCCAATGGCGGTATTTCGGGACGCCGCCCTTCGCCACGCGGAAATAGAGGTCCTGGATCGCTTTCGTAAGCGGCCCCACCTTCCCCTCTCCCACGGGATAGTGGTCGACCGAGACGATCGGCAGCACCTCGGCGCCGCTGCCGCAGAAGAAGGCTTCGTCCGCAATGTAGACCTCGCTGCGGTCGATGTCGCGCTCCAGGACCTGGAGGCCGAGCTCGTCACGGGCGAGCTGAATGAGAGTGGCGCGGGTGATGCTCTCGAGGATGTCGGCGGTGACGGGCGGCGTCACCAGGACGCCGTCGCGCACCATCATGAAGCAGGAGCCGGGGCTCTCCGCGACCTCGCCGCGGTCATTCAGCATGATCGGCACACCGAAGCCGTTGAGGCGCGCCTCGACGGTGGCGAGGCGGGAATTGTGGTAATTGGCCGCAGCTTTGAGCCGCGACGGGCTGGAGACATCGGAGTTGCGCCGCCAGGTGCTGGTGCAGCTGTGGATTCCGGTCGTGATCGACTTCGCGTGCGGCCGGCTATAGGCGAGGACGAAGACGCCGTTGTGGACCTCCTCCGGCTTGAAGCCGTAAGCCTCGCCCTCGCCGAAATAGACGACGGGCCGAAAATGGACGCCCTCCGTGAAGCGGTTCTTGCGCAGCAGCTCGATGAAGCCGGCTGTGAGCTGCGCGTCGCTGTAGGCAATCGACATGCGCATGATCTTCGCCGATTGCCTGAGGCGCTTCAGATGCTCGGCGTTGCGGAAGATATAGAGCTCCCGCTCCGCCTCGCTCCAATAGGCGCGCATGCCCTCGAAGATGTTGCCGCCGCGCAGCACGGTATCAGCGGAGACATGCACCTTCGCCTCCGCCCAGGGCACGATCTTCCCATCCATCCACACATAGTCGGCGCGGTCGGCCATGGCGCGTCCTTCTCCTCAGCGGTTCCGCAGCATCGCTATTGCTTTGCGAGCCGATCGAGCTCGGGCATCGCCGCTTCGAGGCCGCGCGCAAAGCGAGCGACCGCCTCGTCGATCTCGGCCTTGGTGATGCAGAGCGGCGGCGAGAAGGAGGTCACCTCGATGAAAGGCAGCGCCCGCGTCAGCACGCCCTGCTCGTTCGCCTTCTTGGCGACGATGCGGTGCGCGTTCGCCTTCGGATCGAAGAAGCGCCGCGCCTTCTTGTCGGCGACGTATTCGACGGCCAGCATCAGCCCTTCGCCATGGACGCTGCCGACATAGGGATTGTCGCCGATGCGCTCGCGCAG
>JAJPHB010000087.1 GCA_021325525.1 Alphaproteobacteria bacterium | reverse complement strand
CTGCGCGAGGTGCTGGTCTGGGGCGTGGCGCTCATCCTCATGGTGGGCCTGCACGTCTTCGTCCGCCGCTCGCGCCTCGGCAAGGCGATGCGGGCGACGGCGCAGGACCAGGAGGCGGCGCGCATGATGGGGGTCGAGGTCGACCGCGTCGTCGTCCTCGCTTTCTTCCTCGGCTCGGCGCTGGCCGGCGCCGGCGGCATGATCTTCGGCCTCTATTACAACTTCACCAGCTTCGTTATCGGCTATTCGGCCGGGCTGCGCGCCTTCACCGCGGCGGTGCTGGGTGGCATCGGCAATATCATGGGCGCCATGGTGGGCGGGGTCGTGATCGGGCTCATCGAGAGCATGAGCGGTCAATTCATTTCGGTGCGGTGGACGGACGTCATCATCTTTTCGATCCTAATCCTGGTGCTCGTCTTCAAACCCACTGGATTGCTCGGGCTGCAAGCCCCGCAGAAATCATAGGCCGGTTCCATGGTTGCTCCCTCCCCGACGGCGCGCGCCTCCCTGTTCGCGCCGATCCAGCGCATCCCGGTGGCGCTGCGCCGCCGCGGCATCGTCGGCATCCTGATGCTGGCGGCGGTGCTGTTCCCCCTCATCGACGGCAATGACGGCGACATCGACGCCGCCGCCAATGCCTGCGCCTTCGCCATCCTGGCGCTCGGCCTCAACATCGTCGTCGGCTTCGCCGGGCTGCTCGATCTCGGCTATGCCGCCTTCTTCGCCATCGGCGCCTATTCCTACGGCATCCTCTCCTCCTATCAGGTGACGCCGGCCTGGAGCTCGTTCTGGGAGCCGTTCCAGTGGCTCGGCCTCGTCGAGCACGTCACGGCGAGCGGCGCCAACTACGTGCATTTCATCTTCTCCTTCTGGCTGATGCTGCCGCTCTCGGCGATCATCGCCGCCTTCTTCGGCATGCTGTTTGGCGCGCCGACCCTGCGCCTCAAAGGCGATTATCTCGCCATCGTGACCCTGGGCTTCGGCGAGATCGTGCCGATCGTCGCCCGCAACACGCCCTACCTCACCAATGGCGCGATGGGGCTCAACGGCGTCTCGCCTCCGGTCTTCTTCGGCTACAAATTCGGCGTCGCCTCGTGGCCCTTCTATTATGTCGGCGTGGCGATGATCTTCTTCCTGATCTTCGTCAGCTACCGCCTGCGCGATTCGCGCATTGGCCGCGCGTGGATGGCGATTCGCGAGGACGAGGTCGCGGCGAGCGCCATGGGCGTCAACCTCGTTAAGCTGAAGCTCCTCGCCTTCGCCATCGGCGCCGGCTTCGCCGGCGCCACCGGCACCTTCTACGTGGCAAAGCTGCAGACGGCGACCCCCGAGATGTTCATGTTCCCGGTTTCGGTCATGGTCCTCGTCATGATCGTGCTGGGCGGCATGGGCAGCGTCGCCGGCGTCGTCGTCGGCGCCCTCATCCTGCAATTGCTGCAATCCTGGTTTCTTCAGGATCTGACGCAATGGGTGCACGCCTTCGGGCGCCTCATCCATGTCGAGTTCTTCCAGCGCATCGAGCTCGTGCAGTCGATCGAGCTCATCTTCGGCATCATCCTCGTGGTGATGATGCTGTTCCGGCGGCAGGGACTCATTCCGGCGACCGGCACCACGGCGGCGCTGACCCATGCGCAGCAGACGGCGGTGCCCTCGCGCGGCGAGATCGAGAAGGCGCTGAGCGGCCTTGCCAAGGAGGTCCATCTGCCGCCGGGCACGCCGATCCTCGAGACGCGCAAGCTGGTGAATCGCTTCGGCGGCATCACCGCGGTCAAGGAAGTCGATTTCACCATGATGCCGGGCCAGATCGTGGCGATCATCGGTCCCAACGGCTCGGGCAAGTCGACCTTCTTCAACCTCATCACCGGCCTCGACAAGCCCAATAGCGGCGAAATCTATTTCATGGGCGAGAACATCACCGGGCTGCCGCCGCATACGGTGACGGAGCGCGGCATCGCCCGCACCTTCCAGAATCTGCGCATCTTCCCCAACATGACGGTGATGGAGAATGTGCTCGTCGGCGTCCATTCGCGGACGCGGACCAGCGCCGTCGGCGCGGTGGTGCGGACGCCGGGCGTGCGCCACGAGGAGAAGTCGGCGCGCGACTGGGCGCTCGAGATCATCACCATCTTCGGCAACCGGCTGCTGCCGCGCGTCAACCACCAGGCGCACAGCCTCAGCTACGCCAACCGGCGGCGGACGGAGATCTCGCGCGCCATCGCCTCGCGCCCGAAGCTGCTGCTCCTCGACGAGCCGACGGCGGGCATGAACCCGGCCGAGACGCTCGAACTCGCCGCTCAGCTTCGCAGCCTGCGCGAGATGGGGCTGACGATCCTGCTCATCGAGCACAAGCTCAACGTCGTCAATGACATCGCCGACAAGGTCATCGTTCTCGATCACGGCGAGAAGATCGCCGAAGGCAGTGCAGAGGAGGTCCATCAAAACGATGAAGTCATCCGCGCCTATCTCGGACGGACGGCCACTGCTCGAGTTTAAGGACGTCGACACCTATTACGGTGAGCTGCACGTCCTCAAGAAGGTTAATTACGAGATCCGTCCCGGCGAGATCGTCTGCCTCCTCGGCGGCAACGCCTCCGGCAAGTCGACGACGATGAAGACGGTGCTCGGGGTCGTCCGCCCGACGCGCGGCAGCGTCACCTATAATGGCGAGGACATCAGCACCATGCGCACCGCCGAGCGCGTGCGCCGCGGCATCGCGCCGGTGCCGGAGGCAAGGCGCCTCTTCCCGCGCATGACCGTCTACGAGAATCTCGAAATGGGCGCCTTCACGCGCACCGACCCCAAGGGCGTCGAGGAGGATCTGGAGCGCGTCTACGCTCTCTTCCCGCGCGTCAAGGAGCGCCGCTCGCAGCTCGCGGGAACGCTCTCCGGCGGCGAGCAGCAGATGGTGGCGATGGCGCGCGCCTTGATGGCCCGCCCCATTCTCCTCTGCATGGACGAGCCCTCGATGGGCCTCTCGCCGCTCTATGTCGAGCAGGTCTTCGAGATCATCCAGGCGATCAACAAGCAGGGCACCGCCATCTTCGTCGTCGAGCAGAACGCCAATATGGCGCTCTCCATCGCCTCGCGCGGCTACGTGCTGCAAACGGGCGAGGTGGTGCTGTCGGGCGAAGCCAAGGGCCTCTTGCAGAACGAGTGGCTGCGCAGCGCCTATCTCGGCGAGATGAAGACGGCCTAAGCGCCGCCTGATTGGCCGAAGGCGCCGTAAGCTCCAAAGCTTACCCCTCCCCCGCATGCGGGAGAGGGCAGGGTGAGGGCATTCCGGCGGCGCGTCACCCCGCCTTGAGCCGCGCCGCCGCGTCCACCGCGAAATAGGTGAGGATGCCGTCGGCGCCGGCGCGCTTGAAAGCGATCAGGCTTTCGAGCATGGCGGCCTCGTCGAGCCAGCCGCGCTCGATCGCGCCTTTCAGCATCGCGTATTCGCCGCTCACCTGATAGGCGAAGGTCGGCACGGCGAAGCGTTCCTTGACGCGGCGCAGGATGTCGAGATAGGGCATCCCCGGCTTCACCATGACCATGTCGGCGCCTTCGGCGAGATCGAGCTCGACCTCGCGCAGCGCCTCGTCGCTGTTGGCGCAATCCATCTGGTAGCCGCGCTTGTCGGATTTCCCGAGCGAGGATTTCGAGCCGAGCGCGTCGCGGAAGGGGCCATAGAAGGCGGAGGCGTATTTCGCCGCATAGGACATGATGCGGACATGGCCGAAGCCGGCGCCGTCGAGGGCGTCGCGAATGGCGCCGACGCGCCCGTCCATCATGTCGGAGGGCGCGATGATGTCGCAGCCGGCGCGGGCCTGGACGAGCGCCTGCCGGCACAGGATCTCGACCGTCTCGTCATTGGCGACGGCGCCGTCGCGCAGCACCCCGTCATGGCCATGCGTCGTGAACGGGTCGAGCGCGACGTCGCAGAGGACGCCCAGATCGGGATGCGCTTGCTTCAGCGCGGCGACGGCGCGGCAGACGGTGTTGTCCGGGCGCAACGCCTCGTCGCCCTCGGCGCTCTTGCGCTCGGGCGGCACCACCGGGAAGACGGCGATGACGGGAATGCCGAGGGCGGCGGCGCGGCCCGCCTCGTCGATGAGGGCGGGGATGGTGAGGCGCGAGGCGCCGGGCATCGAGGGGATGGCTTCCCGGGCCTCGCCGCCCTCCTTGACGAAGACGGGCCAGAGGAGATCGCCTGGCGTCAGCACATGCTCGGCGACGAGCCGGCGCGACCACGCATCGCGCCGGTTGCGGCGCAGGCGGACGCGCGGATAGGCGCCGAGGGAGGAGAAGGGTTTCGCGGCCACGGCAGCACCGAAATGAGAGGCGATGTTCTTCGAGCGCGCAGCATAAGCGGGCGAGGGGTGGGAGACAATGCGGAGGCGGCCTCGTTCCGCGCACGCGACGCCTCGCCTTAATCCTCTCCCCGCTCGAAAGCGGAACGCCTATGATCGGCCGCCATGCACGATCGTTACAGCAGCACCGACGAAATCTTGCTCGAGCGGCGCGGCGGCGTCGCCATCGTCACCCTCAACCGGCCGAAGGCGCTCAACACCCTGACGCTCGCCATGTATCGCCGGCTCGACCCCGACCTCCTCGCCTGGGGGGCCGATCCCGCCGTCGCCGCCGTCATCATCCGCGGCGCCGGTGGCCGCGCCTTCTGCGCCGGCGGCGATGTACGCGCCATCTGGGAGGCGGGGCAGGGGAAGACCTCCGGCCTCACCGCCGACTTCTTCCGCGAGGAATATTGCCTCATCCAGCGCGTCTACCGCTTTCCGAAACCCTATATCGCCCTTTGCGACGGCATCACCATGGGCGGCGGCGTCGGCATGTCGGTGCATGGCTCGCACCGGATCGCGACCGAGCGCTTCCTCTTCGCCATGCCGGAGACGGCGATCGGCCTCTTTCCCGATGTCGGGGCCACCACCTTCCTCAACCGCTGCCCCGGCCGGATCGGGCGCTATCTTGCGCTCACCGGGGCGCGCCTCAAGGCGGCGGATGCGCTCTATTGCGGCCTCGCGACACACTTCGTGCCGAGCGAGCGCCTTCCCGCCTTGACCGAGGCTCTCGCCGGCCTCGCCTGGCGCGGCGGCGATGCGCGCGCCGAAGCCGACCGCGTCATTGTCGGATTCGCGGCGGATGCCGGGCCGGCGCCGCTCGCTGAGCAGCGCGCCGCGATCGAGCGCTGCTTCGCGCCGGACAGCATCGAAGGGATCATCGCCGCGCTCGAAGAGGAGGGCGGGCCATGGGCGGCGGCGGCGTTGGACGCCATCGCCAAGGCCTCGCCCACCAGCCTCAAGATCACGCTGCGGCAATTGACGCTCGGCGCCGGTTTCGACGTCGAGGCGGCGCTGCAGCTCGAATACCGGATGACGCAGCACGTCATGCAGCGGCATGATTTCTTCGAGGGGGTGCGCGCCCTTCTCGTCGACAAGGACCAGGCGCCGCGCTGGCGGCCGCCGCGCCTCGCCGAGGTGACGGAGGAGGAGGTCGCCTTCTACTTCCAGCCGCTCGGCGCGCGCGAGCTGCGTTTCGAGGGCGGCACAGAGGGAGGGCCATGAGATGACCGCGATCGGCTTCGTCGGGCTCGGCAATATGGGCGGGCCGATGGCCGCCAACCTCGTCAAGGCGGGCCACGCCGTCACCGGCTACGACACGAGCGCGGCGGCGCTTGAGCGCTTCGCCGCGGCCGGCGGCAAGGCCGCGTCCAGCACGGCCGAGGCGGCGGCCGCCGGCGAGGTCGTCATCACCATGCTGCCGGCGGGCGCCCATGTCCGCGCCGTCTATACGGGGGAGGGGCGGCTCCTCGAGAGCGCGCGACCCGGCACGCTCCTCATCGACAGCTCGACGATCGATGTCGAGACGGCGCGCGCCGTCGCCAAGGCGGCGGCCGGCCGCGGCTTCGGCATGCTCGATGCGCCGGTTTCGGGCGGCGTCGGCGGCGCCGCCGCCGCGACGCTCACCTTCATGGTGGGGGGCGAGGCCAAGGATTTCGCCCGCGCCCAACCCGTCCTCGCCGCCATGGGCAAGACGATCGTCCATGCCGGCCCCTCGGGCAGCGGGCAGGCCGCCAAGATCTGCAACAACATGATGCTCGGCATCTCGATGATCGGCGTCTGCGAGGCCTTCGCCCTGGCCGAGAAGCTCGGCCTCGACGCCCAGAAGCTCTTCGACATCAGCGCGAAGTCCTCCGGGCAGTGCTGGTCGCTCACGACCTATTGCCCGGTGCCGGGGCCGGTGCCGTCCTCGCCCGCCAACCGCGACTACCAGCCGGGCTTCACCGCCGAGATGATGCTGAAGGATCTGCGCCTCGCGCAGCAGGCGGCGCAGACGGCCGGCGCCGCGACGCCCCTCGGCGCCAATGCCGCCGCGCTCTACGCTCTCATGGTCAATGGCGGCGCCGGCGCCAAGGATTTCTCCGCGATCTTCCGCTTCCTCAGCGGGCAGCGCGGTTGAGGCGCGGCCGCGCGACGTGCAGGCGCGGCGGCGTCGAACGGCCCTCGGCGTATGACCGGGGTCATTGCGAGCGTCAGCGAAGCAATCCACGCCTCGGCGCCGCTCTGGATTGCTTCGCCTGCGGCTCGCAATGACAGTCGAGTACCATACTAAATCTAGAGGAAATGCCGAGGAAATTCTCTGAGTTTTACGCGTACCGAAGCGCGTGAGCTACCAGATCTGGTTGCAGCCTCTGTCTCCGGCTATGCGCGGCCGGCGCGGCGGGTCTAAGCGAAAAATTAACAATCCGCAGCCTAACTTCGCGCTAAAGTTTCAAGCACGGGGCGCGACATGAAGGCCGAATATCTGGAAACGATCGGGCTGATCGAGCGGCTCCATCGCCACTTCCTGGAGATCGTAAAGCTCGAGCTCGACGGGCTCGGCATTCACGACATCAACAACGTCCAGGGCCTCATCCTCTTCAATATCGGCGATGCCGAGATGACGGTGGGCGAGCTGACGCTCCGCGGCTGCTATCTCGGCTCCAACGTCTCCTACAACGTCAAGAAGATGGTCGAGAACGACTACCTCGTGCAGGAGCGCTCCGAGCATGACCGCCGCTCGATCCATGTGCGGCTCTCGGAGAAGGGCAAGGCGCTGCGCGACAAGCTCGGCGTCATGCACGACCGCCATGTGGCGATGCTGGCCCAGACGCCGATCAAGGCTGAGGATCTGCAGGCGGCTTGCGCCGCCATGAAGCGCCTCGAACGCTTCTGGACGCGCGCCAGCGACCTCGCCCAGCGCCCCGCCGCCTTCACCCCGGCGGCGTGATCTCCTCGCAGAGGAGCGGAGAAAGGGTTCACCACAAAGACACAAAGGACACCAAGAGAAGGGTTGAGGCGCGAAGCGCCAGATGAGAGGAACTTTGTGCCCTTCGTGTGTCTTCGTGGTTATTCCCTTCTCGTCTCTGCCACGTCTCCTCCGACAAACGTTGCAGGCACCCTGCCGCTAATAATTTGGGAATGCTTCGGGCGCGAGAGCGGTAAAGGTCCGAACGATCGCGAGGTCCTCGCCGACATGCCGTGCTAAAGAGCCGCGGAGCGTCCGCGTTTTCATCTCGATTTGCAAATACCTTGGGGTTACCCACCGCACCGTGGGCGGTCCCTCCGGATACTGGTCGTCTTCGATCTCCTCGTTTGTAATCCAGGCAACGTGCAATGGAGGGGAAAGAGCATCCACTCGAACTGAATAAGATATGAACTCGTCCCCCCAGAAGGAGGCAATTTATCCTGTCCTGTCTCCTCCGAGCTCAATTGAAGGCGGCGATGCCGGTCTGGGCGCGGCCGAGGATGAGGGCGTGGATGTCGTGCGTGCCCTCATAGGTGTTGACCGCCTCCAGATTCATGACGTGGCGGATGACGTGGTACTCGTCCGAGATGCCGTTGCCGCCATGCATGTCGCGCGCCGTCCGGGCGATCTCCAGTGCCTTGCCGCAGCTGTTGCGCTTCAGGAGCGAGATCATCTCGGGCGCGGCCCGGCCCTCGTCCTTGAGGCGGCCGAGGCGCAGGCACGCATGGAGGCCCAAGGTGATCTCGGCCTGCATGTCGACGAGCTTCTTCTGGATGAGCTGGTTCGCCGCGAGCGGCCGGCCGAACTGCTTCCGCTCCATCGTGTATTGGCGCGCCGCATGCCAGCAGAACTCGGCGGCGCCGAGCGCGCCCCAGGCGATGCCGTAGCGCGCGTTGTTGAGGCAGGAGAAGGGGCCTTTGAGGCCGCTGACGCCGGGCAGCAGGTTCTCTTCCGGCACCTCGACCCCGTCCATGACGATCTCGCCCGTCACCGAGGCGCGGAGCGAGAACTTGCCCTCGATCTTCGGCGCCGACAGGCCCTTCATGCCCTTTTCGAGGAGGAAGCCGCGGATGACGTCGTCCTCGGTCTTGGCCCAGACGACGAAGACGTCGGCGATGGGCGCGTTGGTGATCCACATCTTGGCGCCCGTCAGCACATAGCCGCCGGCGGCCTTGCGCGCCCGCGTCACCATGCCGGCGGGATCGGAGCCGTGGTCTGGCTCGGTCAAGCCGAAGCAGCCGACCCATTCGCCGGTCGCCAGCTTCGGCAGGTATTTCTGGCGCTGCGCCTCGCTGCCGAAGGCGTGGATCGGGTACATGACGAGGCTCGACTGCACGCTCATCGCCGAGCGGTAGCCGCTGTCGACGCGCTCGACCTCGCGCGCGGCAAGCCCGTAGCTCACATAATTGACGCCGGCGCAGCCATAGCCCTCGATGGTCGAGCCGAGGAGCCCCAGCGCCCCCATCTCGGTCATGATCTCGCGGTCGAAGCGCTCGTGCCGGTTGGCCTCCAGAATGCGCGGCATGAGGCGCTCGGCGCAGAACTGGCGCACGCTGTCGCGCAGCAGCCGTTCCTCCTCCGCCAGCGCGTCATCGAGGAGGAGCGGGTCCTGCCAGTCGAAGGCGGGCCGGCTCGCGGCGGGCTTGGCGCTGTGGGCGGCTCTCGGCGCACTCATCTCGTGTCCCCATCCTCGCATCCGTCGACCTTCCTCCGTCATGTAGCACCGAGCGCGC
The DNA here is from genome assembly GCA_021325525.1 of Alphaproteobacteria bacterium. Classification (GTDB taxonomy): domain Bacteria; phylum Pseudomonadota; class Alphaproteobacteria; order ATCC43930; family CGMCC-115725; genus URHD0088. The sequence goes on along the minus strand of JAJPHB010000087.1, from coordinate 39,579 downwards.
GCGGAATCACCCGGCCGATGGCGCGCCCGAGGCGGTTTCGGCGCTGGCGATGACGAATCCCATTGCACCGACGGGTCGTGTCCGGGTAGTAGACCGTCCCGGCTGCCGCCTCTTTCGGGGGAGATCGCCGGGAATAGGAACGATCGGCCGAGGATCGTTCGGCGGGCTCGCCCGGACAGGCGGCGCCGTCGCGATTTCGGGTGCGCGTCCACGGGGGCGCGGGGTTTGGGGCAAGGACGAAAACGCCGCGCAGCGGGAAAGATGCCGCGGCCGACAGGGAGAAGGTGCAGGGTCCCGATGGCGTATTTCCTGCAGCAGCTCATCAATGGGCTGACGCTCGGCTCGATCTACGGCCTGATCGCGATCGGCTACACGATGGTGTACGGCATCATCGGCATGATCAATTTCGCCCATGGCGAAATCTATATGATCGGCGCCTTCGTCACGATCATCTCGCTGCTGGTGCTGGCCTCCGCCGGGGTCACCTCGATCCCAGTCGCCCTCGTGCTGACGCTGATCGTGACGATGTTCTTCACCTCGGCCTATGGCTGGACGGTGGAGCGCATCGCCTACCGGCCGCTCCGCGCCTCGCACAAGCTGGCGCCGCTCATCTCGGCGATCGGCATGTCGATCTTCCTGCAGAACTACGTCCAGCTCCTGCAGGGGGCGCGCGGCAAGCCGCTGCCGCCGATCGTCACCGGCGGCTTCACGCTGATGGACAGCGGCGGCTTCTCGGTGCATCTCAGCTACCTGCAGCTCTTCATCTTCCTGCTGACGGTCGCCTTGATGGCGGGCTTCTCGACGCTCATCGCCTCGACCCCGCTCGGCCGGGCGCAGCGCGCCTGCGAGCAGGATCTCGGCATGGCCGCGCTGCTCGGCGTCGATGTCGACCGGACGATCTCGCTGACCTTCGTCATGGGCGCGGCGCTCGCCGCCGTCGCCGGGCTGATGGTGACGCTCTACTGGGGGGTGGTCGACTTCTTCATCGGCTTCCTCGCCGGGGTCAAGGCCTTCACCGCGGCCGTGCTGGGCGGCGTCGGCTCGCTGCCCGGCGCCATGCTGGGCGGCCTCCTCATCGGCCTCATCGAAGCCTTCTGGTCGGGCTATTTCTCGGTCCAGTACAAGGATGTGTCGGTCTTCGCCATCCTCGTCCTCGTCCTCATCTTCCGGCCGACCGGGCTGCTCGGCAAACCGGAGGTGGAGAAGGTCTGATGGCCGTCCAAGCGATCGCCGCCGCCCGCCCCGGCGCCGTCCCGTCGGCGCTCAAGGAAGCCGGGCTCGCCGCCCTCGTCGCCTTCGTCCTCGCCCTGCCGCTCGTCGGCCTTCAGACCGTCGATTCCGGCGGCGGCGCGCTCGGCATCGCGACGCATTTCGACCGCGTCGCCTATGGCGTCGCCGCCGTCTTCCTCGGCCGCCTCGCCCTCATCTTCTGGCGCGGCCGCCGGCAGAGCCGGCCGGCCGACGCGCCGAGCGTCATGGCGCGCGTCTCGGAGCTGAGCGCCCGCTTCTCGCTGCCGATCGCAGTGGTGGGGATCGCCCTCGCCATCGGCCTGCCCTTCATGCCCTTCGCCTCGCGCTATGTCGTCGATCTCGGCACGACGGTGCTCATCTACGTGATGCTGGGTTGGGGGCTCAACGTCGTCGTCGGGTTGGCGGGGCTCCTCGATCTCGGTTATGTCGCCTTCTACGCCGTCGGTGCCTACTCCTTCGGCCTCCTCGCCCGCACCTTCGGCTTCGGCTTCTGGGAGGCGCTGCCGCTGGCCGGCGCCTTCGCCGCGAGCTTCGGCATCATCCTCGGATTTCCGGTGCTGCGCCTGCGCGGCGACTATCTCGCCATCGTCACCCTCGGCTTCGGCGAGATCATCCGCATCGTCCTCACCAACTGGTCCAACGTGACGGGCGGGCCGAACGGCATCGGCAACATTCCGCGGCCGACCTTCTTCGGCCTTCCCTTCGAGCGCAACGCGCCGCATGGCGGGCTCACCTTCAGCAAGTTCTTCGGCATCGATTTCACCCCCGACCACCGCGTCTGGGCGCTCTACTTCATCATTCTGATGCTCGCGCTCCTCACCAATTTCTTCACCTTGCGCATCCGCCGCCTGCCGGTCGGGCGCGCCTGGGAGGCGCTGCGCGAGGACGAGGTCGCCTGCCGCGCGCTCGGCATCAACGCCACCAACGTGAAGCTCTCAGCCTTCGCCATCGGCGCCATGTTCGGCGGCTTCGCCGGCTGCTTCTTCGGCGCCCGGCAAGGCTTCATCAGCCCCGAGAGCTTCAACTTCATCCAATCGGCGATCATCCTCGCGATCGTCGTGCTGGGCGGCATGGGCAGCCAGACGGGCGTCGTCCTCGCCGCCCTCGTCCTCGTCTGCATTCCCGAGCTCGGCCGCGACCTCGCCGATTTCCGCATGCTCGCCTTCGGCGCGGCGATGGTCGGCATCATGATCTGGCGGCCGCGCGGATTGCTCGCGCATCGCGCGCCGACGGTGCGCCTCCACCGGCGAGGGGACCCGGTGCCCGCCCCGGCGGGAGCCGCGCCATGACGCTCGCGCAACTCGCGGTCAACGGCAAGCAGCCGCTGCTCGAGATCGAGCATCTCTATATGCGCTTCGGCGGGCTCGTCGCCGTCCAGGATCTCTCGACCGTCGCCTATCGCGACGAGATCACCGCGATCATCGGCCCGAACGGCGCCGGCAAGACCACCGTCTTCAACTGCATCACCGGCTTCTACAAGCCGAGCGCCGGCCGCCTCACCCTGCATCGCGACGGCGGGCGCATGCTGCTCGAGCAGATGGAAGGCTTCCGCATCGCGAAGCTCGCCGGCATCGCCCGCACCTTCCAGAACATCCGCCTTTTCGCGGGCATGACGGCGCTCGAGAATTTGCTCGTCGCCCAGCACAACCCGCTGCAGCGGGCGAGCCGCTTCTCCCTTGCCGGGCTGCTCGGCCTCCCCGGCTACCGCCGGGCCGAGGCGGGCGCGATCGAGCGGGCGCGGCATTGGCTCGACAAGGTCGGGCTGCTCGACCGCGCCGATTGGCAGGCGGGGAACCTGCCCTATGGCGCGCAGCGCCGCCTCGAAATCGCGCGCGCCATGTGCACGGGGCCGACGCTGCTCTGCCTCGACGAGCCCGCCGCGGGCCTCAACCCGCGCGAATCGGCCGAGCTCAACCAGCTCCTGCTCGACATTCGCGCCGAGGAGAAGATCGGCATCATGCTGATCGAGCACGATATGAGCGTCGTCATGGGCATCTCGGATCACATCGTCGTGCTCGATTACGGCCGCAAGATCGCGGACGGCACGCCGGAGGCCGTGCGCAGCGATCCCAACGTCATCAAGGCGTATCTCGGCGAGGCGGAGGAGGAGGAGATGCCCGAGATCGTCGCCAGCGACCTTGGCCTTGCGGGTTAGCGCGTCGATGCTGTCCATCGCCGGCGTTCACACCTTCTATGGCAAGATCGAGGCCCTGAAGGGCGTCGATCTCGAAGTCGGGGCGGGCGAGATCGTGGCGCTCATCGGCGCCAACGGCGCCGGCAAGTCGACTCTCCTCATGACCATCTGCGGACGGCCGCGGGCGGCACGCGGGCGCATCGTCTTCGACGGCCGTGACATCACGCGGATGGAAACCTTCCAGATCGTCCGCCTGGGCCTCGCGCAATCGCCGGAAGGACGCCGCATCTTCCCGCGCATGACCGTGCTCGAGAATTTGCAGATGGGCGCCACCACGGCCGATGAGCGCTACTACGCCGATGACCTCGAAAGGGTGTTCGCGCTCTTCCCGATCCTGAAGCAGCGGCAATCGCAGCGCGGCGGCACGCTGTCGGGCGGCGAGCAGCAGATGCTGGCGATCGGCCGCGCCCTGATGAGCCGCCCGCGCCTCCTGCTCCTCGACGAGCCGTCGCTGGGCTTGGCGCCGCTCGTGGTGAAGCAGATCTTCGAGGTGATCCGCGAGATCAACGAGCAGCAGAAGGTGACCGTCTTCCTCGTCGAGCAGAACGCCTTCCACGCGCTGCGCCTTGCCCATCGCGGCTATGTCATGCAGACGGGGCGCGTCACCTTGAGCGGCAGCGGCAGGGAGCTGCTCGCCAACAAGGAGGTGCGCGCCGCCTATCTCGAAGGAGGGCATTGATGGAGATGCTCCTCGGCACGACGCCCGCCGTCTTCATCGGCCTCACGGTGATTCTGTTCGGCGGCGCCGCCTTCATGACCGGCCAGGCCTTGGCCGAGACCTGGCGCCCGCTCTGGCACGCCCTTCCTTACACCGTGCTTCTCGCGGCCGGCGCCCGCTTCCTTACCTATGCGCTCTTCGAAGGCGCGCTCTTGTCGCTGAGCGGCTACGTCATCACCCTCGTCATCCTGCTCGCCATCTGCCTTGCCGCCTACCGCATGACGCAGGCGCGGCGGATGGTCGTACAATATCCCTGGCTTTACGAAAGAGCCGGGTTGTTCGGCTGGCGGGACAAGTCGTGATCCGTCCCACACCGAATTGCTGTGGCGCTATTCTCGTGATAGCGTCCAGGGATGCTGCCGATATGGCCGCAAAAGGGTACCATCCAGCAACAATTTGCGGGGAGCAGAACACCAATGCGTAGATTAACTGGCACGATAGCCGCGGCGGCCGCCCTTCTGGCGCTGACCGCGGGAATGCCCGGGGCGAAGGCAGAGGACATCCTCGTCGGCGTCGCCGGGCCGATCACCGGTCCCGACGCCCAGTTCGGCGAGCAGATGAAGCGCGGCGCGCAGAAGGCGGTCGAGGACATCAATGCGAAGGGCGGCGTCCTCGGCAAGAAGCTGAAGCTCCTCATCGGCGACGATCAGTGCGATGCGACGCAGGCCGTCGCCGTCGCCAACAAGATGGTCTCCGACAAGATCGTCTTCATGGACGGGCATTACTGCTCCTCGACCTCGATCCCGGCCTCGGCCGTCTACAATGACGGCGGCGTCCTGCAGATCACGCCGGCCTCGACCAATCCGGCGCTGACCGACGACGCGGCGGCCAAGGGCTGGAACAACGTCTTCCGCACCGTCGGGCGCGACGACGCGCAGGGCGGCGTCGCCGGCAAGTACATCGCCGAGAAATACAAGGGCAAGAAGGTCGCGATCATTCAGGACAAGACGGCTTACGGCAAGGGCCTCGCCGACGAGACGAAGAAGGCGATGAACGCCGCCGGCCTTAAAGAGGTGATGTATGAATCGATCACCCGCGGCGACAAGGACTTCTCGGCCCTCATCAGCAAGATGAAGCAGGCCGGGGTCGACGTCTTCTATCTCGGCGGCTATCACCCCGAGGCGGGGCTTCTCGTCCGCCAGGCGCGCGACCAGGGCTTCAACGCGCAGTTCATCTCCGGCGACGCGCTCGTCACGGACGAGTTCTGGAAGATCACCGGCAAGGCCGGCGAAGGCGTCCTCATGACCTTCCCGCCGGACCCGCGCAACCTTCCGAGCGCCAAGGCCGTCGTCGACTCCTTCAAGAAGGACGGCTATGACCCCGAGGGCTACACCCTCTACACCTATGCCGCGATGCAGGCCTTCGCGGCGGCCGCCGAGAAGGCGAAGTCGGTGAAGGTCGACGACCTCTCGAAGGCGCTCCACTCGATGACGGTGGACACGGTGATCGGCAAGCTCTCCTGGGACAAGAAGGGCGACATCAACGACGCCAAATACGTCTTCTACGTGTGGAAGGACGGCACCTACAAGGAGATGTAATCGGCATCTCGACGAGGGAGAGGCCCGGCGCGAGCCGGGCCTTTTTCGTCGGCAGCGGAGCGAAGGAGGCGATCATGGCGGCGGGCGGCGGGAACGACCTCGGCACGGTCATCGAGGATACGGTCGTGGCGGCGGGCGGGCACTGGTCGGCGCTCGTCGAGCGCGGCAACATCCTGCGCATCATCGATCTCGAAGGCTGCCAGGCCGTCGATTTCCTCTGCTACAACGCCGCCGATCCCGGCGAGCGCTACAACGCCGCCGATACGATGAAGATCGCCGGCTCGATCTTCATCGGCGAGGGAACGAAGCTCTATTCCGGGCTCGGCAACCCGATCTTCACGGTGGTCCGCGACACCTGCGGCTTCCACGACACGATCGGGGGCTGCTGCAGCAGCGAGAGCAACTTCGTCCGCTACGGCGTCCGCGACACGCCCAATTGCCGCGACAATTTTCTGCGCGGCCTCGCGAAATTCGGCCTCGACCGCCGCGACATCGTCGCCAACGTCAATTTCTTCATGTATGTGCCGGTGACGGCCGAAGGCGGCATGGCGATCGTCGATGGCCGCTCGAAGCCCGGCGACCATGTCGATCTGCGCGCCGAGATGGATGCGCTCGCCGTCCTTTCGAACTGCCCGCAGGTGCACAATCCGGCGAATGCCTACAATCCGACGCCGATCCGCGTCATCGTCGCGCGCCCGGCCGCCGCGCCGGGCTGAGGGCAAGGCCGGCGAAAAAATTCACCGCATCCTCGCGGATGCGGTGATCGCTGCAGTCCAGGTACCGTATCGTTGTTGTTATTTCTTGGCGGCGGCGCGCTTGCCCGTCTGCCGCCCGGTGCCGCGGCCGAGCCCGATCTTCTTGGCGAAGGCCGAGCGCTGCTCCGCATAGTTCGGCGCGACCATCGGATAGTCGGGGCCCAGCCCCCATTTCGCGCGGTATTCGTCGGGCGTCAGATTGTAGGTCGAGCGAAGATGCCGCTTCAGCATCTTCAGCTTCTTGCCGTCCTCGAGGCAGATCAAGTAATCCGGCGTGATCGACTTGCGGATCGGCACCGCCGGCTTCAACGGCTCGGATTTTGCTTCCGGTGGCTTGCTGTCCAGCGCCCGCAGCGACGTAAAGACGGCGTTGATGACCTCGGCCAATTGTGCCGTCGGCAGCGAGTTATTGCTCACATAGGCGGCAACCACGTCCGCCGTCATGCGGAGCAGCTCCTCTTCTGCGACTTTCGCAGATGGTGTCGGCTCGACCATTATTCTGGCGCCTCGGATAAATGCGTTAATTCACGAAAAGCGCGGTGATAATTGCAGAGTGATTTTTTCGTGTCAATCGGAAACCCTTGGTCGAGAGTATTCGACATTCGGGCAGAGTGGCGATGAGGTCAGATCGTCTTGCTCCGGCGGCATTCGATCGGCGCGGATTCAGTGATCGGCAATGATGGATCAATCGATATATACGCAAGGCGAATGAAAGACCCTCGCATCGCAGAAATATACGTCGGGGTCGGGCATGCCTCTTGCGCCGGGAAGGGCGATATTTGCGCGAATAAGCCTTCGGTTCAGAGCGCCGCGCCGCCTCGATCCGTTGTGCCGGACCTGACATCCTCCGCCGATATATGGTATGAATCGGCGTTCCCGCAGGATGGTTGGTGCCGATGCCCGAAACCTCGATCGCCGATACCGTCGCGCTCGCGGCGGATCACGCGGGCTACGAGCTCAAAGCGACGCTGGCCGCCATCCTGCGCGAGCGCGGCCTCACCGTGCTCGACCTCGGCACGACGAGCCGCGAGAGCGTCGACTACCCCGATTTCGCCGCCGCCCTCGCCAAGGCGCTGAAGGCGGGCCGGGCGACGCGCGGTATCCTCGCCTGCGGCAGCGGCATCGGCATGTCGATCGCAGCGAACCGGCATCCCGGAATCCGCGCGGCGCTCTGCCACGACGGCTTGACGGCGCGGCTGGCGCGCCAGCATAACGACGCCAATGTCCTCGTTCTTGGCGGCCGGTTGATCGGTATCGAGACCGCCAGGGACTGTGTCGAGACCTTCCTGACGACGCCGTTCGAAGGCGGCCGCCATGCCCGGCGGGTCGCCAAGCTCGGCTGAAATGCCCGCCAATCCAGCCTCGGAACCGCGCACCGCCATGTCTTCCCGCCCCGACGCTTCTCCCTTTTTCACCGCCGCGCTGTCGGATGGCGATCCCGAGATCGCGGCCGCGATCCGTGCCGAGCTCGGCCGCCAGCGCCACGAGATCGAGCTCATCGCCTCCGAGAACATCGTCTCGCGCGCCGTCCTCGAAGCGCAGGGCTCGGTGCTGACCAACAAATACGCGGAGGGCTATCCCGGCCGCCGCTATTACGGCGGCTGCCAATTCGTCGATGTCGCCGAGACCCTGGCGATCGAGCGCGCGAAGCGCCTCTTCGACTGCGCCTTCGCCAATGTCCAGCCGCATTCGGGGGCGCAGGCGAACCAGGCGGTGTTCCTCGCGCTCCTCAAACCGGGCGACACGGTCATGGGCATGTCGCTCGCCGCCGGCGGCCATCTGACGCACGGCGCCGCGCCCAACCTCTCAGGCAAATGGTTCCGCATCGTCTCCTACGGCGTCCGCCGCGACGACGCGCGCATCGACTTCGAGGAAGTGGAGAGACTGGCGCGCGAAGAGCGGCCGAAGCTCATCATCGCCGGCGGCTCCGCCTATCCGCGGGTCATCGACTTCGCGCGCTTCCGCCGGATCGCCGACGAGGTCGGCGCCTATTTCATGGTGGACATGGCGCATTTCGCCGGGCTCGTCGCCGGCGGCGTCTATCCGAGCCCGCTGCCGCACGCCCATGTCGTGACGACGACGACGCACAAGACCTTGCGCGGCCCGCGCGGCGGCATGATCGTCTGCCAGGATCCGGAGATCGGCACCCGCATCAACAGCGCCGTCTTCCCCGGCCTCCAGGGCGGGCCGCTCATGCACGCCATCGCCGCCAAGGCGGTCGCCCTCGGCGAGGCGCTGCAGCCGGCCTTCAAGGACTATGCGCGCGCGGTTCTCGCCAATGCGCGGGCGCTCGCGGCGACGCTCGCCGAGAGCGGCCTCGCCATCGTTTCGGGAGGCACGGATTCGCATCTCATGCTGGTCGATCTGCGGCCGAAGGGGCTGACCGGCAAGCTCGCCGAGGCGGCTCTCGGGCGCGCCGGCATCACCTGCAACAAGAACGGCATCCCCTTCGACCCAGAGAAGCCGACGATCACCTCGGGCATCCGCCTCGGCTCGCCAGCGGCGACGACGCGCGGCTTCGGCGAGAAGGAGTTCCGCGAAATCGGCCGCATGATCGTCGAGGTGCTCGAGGCCTCGATGGCGGGGCGCAATGACGGCGAAGCGACGGAGCGGCGCATCCGCGACCAGGTCCACGCCCTCTGCGCCCGCTTTCCCATCTATCCCGATCTGCCATGACACGAGGAACGCCGGCCGCCGCCCTGCCTCTTCGCGCCTTGCGCGCGGGTTCCGCGCGGGCGCGAGGCTGAGCGCCGCGGCGCCTCTGGGAGGGGACGATGCGCTGTCCATTTTGCGGTTTCGACGATACGCAGGTGAAGGATTCGCGTCCGACCGATGATCGCGCCGCCATCCGCCGCCGCCGCTTCTGCCCGAACTGCGCGGCGCGCTTCACGACCTTCGAGCGCGTCCAGCTGCGCGAGCTGACCGTCGTCAAGAAGGGCGGGCAGCGCGAGCCTTTCGACCGCGACAAGCTCGCCCGCTCGATCCATGTCGCGCTGCGCAAGCGCCCGGTCGAGCCGGAACGGGTGGAGCGCGTCATCAACTCTATGGTGCGCCAGCTCGAAAGCTCCGGGGAAAGCGAGATTCCGAGCGATGTCATCGGCGGCCTCGTCATGGAGGCGCTGTCCAGCCTCGACCAGGTCGCCTATGTCCGCTTCGCCTCGGTCTACCGCAACTTCCGCGAGGCCAAGGATTTCGGCGAGTTCGTCGGCCGCATCAGCGCCGACAGCGATTGAGCATGGACGACGCCTCGTATATGCGGGCGGCGATCGCCCTGGCGCGGCGCGGCCTCGGCGAGGTGTGGCCCAACCCTGCGGTCGGCTGCGTCATCGTCGGCGATGGCCGCGTCCTCGGCCGCGGTTGGACGCAGCCCGGCGGCCGGCCCCATGGCGAGACGGAGGCGCTGGCGCGCGCCGGCGCCGCGGCGCGCGGCGCCACCGCCTATGTCAGCCTCGAACCCTGCTGCCACTGGGGAAAGACGCCGCCCTGCACCGACGCGCTCATCGCCGCCGGCCTCACCCGCATCGTCGTTCCGATCGAGGATCCCGCCCCGCGCGTCTCAGGCCAGGGCATCGCCCGGCTGCGCGCCGCCGGGATTGCCGTCGAGACCGGGCTTTGCGCCGCCGAGGCGGCCGAGCTCAATGCCGGCTTCCTCATGCGGATGCGCGAGGGCCGCCCGCTCGTCACCTTGAAGCTCGCGACGAGCCTCGACGGCTGCATCGCGACAAGCGACGGAGAGAGCCGCTGGATCACGGGAGAGCCGGCGCGCGACCGCGGCCATCTCTTGCGCGCCGGGCATGACGCGATCCTGGTCGGCAGCGGCACGGTGCTGGCCGACGATCCGCATCTCACCTGCCGCTTGCCCGGTCTCGTCGGGCGCTCGCCGGTGCGTCTCGTCCTCGACAGCCGCCTGCGTCTGCCGCCGTCGGCGCATGTCGCCGCCGAGGCGCGACAGGTCCCGAGCTGGGTCCTGACGCTGCCGGGCGGCGACCCCGCGCGCCGCGCGGATCTCCAAGCCTGCGGCGTCGACATCATCGAAGTCGCGGCGGGCGAGGGCGGCGGCGTCGATCTCCGCGAGGCGCTGCGGGCGCTCGGCGCGCGCGGCCTCACCCGCATCCTCGTCGAAGGCGGCTCCCGCCTCGCCGCCGCGCTGCTGCGCGAGGGGCTCGTCGATCGCATCGCCTGGTTCCGCGCCGCGCGCGTCATCGGCGGCGACGGCGTCCCGGCCGTCGCGCCCTTCGGCCTCGCGCGGCTCGACGCTGCGCCCGGCTTCACCCGGATCGCCGTCGAGACGGTCGGCGACGACATCCTCGAAACCTACCGCCGCGCCGCATGACGACGCTCGCGCCCTTGCCCGAAGCGGCGCTGCCGCCCGGCATACGGGCGCGCTTCGTCGAGGGCGTCAACGGGCTGCGCCTCCACATCCTCGAAGCCGGCTTCGCGGAGGAAGGGCGGCCGTGCCTCCTTCTCCTCCACGGCTTTCCGGAGCTCGCCTACAGTTGGCGCAAGGTGATGCTGCCGCTCGCCGCGGCGGGGTTCCATGTGGTGGCGCCCGACCAGCGCGGCTATGGGCGGACCACCGGATGGGACGGCGACTACGACGGCGATCTCGGCTCCTTCGGCCTCCTCAACCTGGTCCGCGACGCGCTGGCGCTCGTCTTCGCTCTCGGCCACCGCCATGTCGCGGCGGTCGTCGGCCACGATTTCGGCTCGCCCGTCGCCGCCTATTGCGCGCTCGCGCGCCCCGATGTCTTCCGCGCCGTCGCTCTCATGAGCGCGCCTTTCGGCGGCCCGCCGGCGCTTTCCGCCGGTGCCGCGGCCGGAGGCGAGGACGACATCCACGCGGCGCTGGCGGCGCTGCCGCGGCCGCGGAAGCACTACCAATGGTATTATTCGACGCGCGCCGCCGATGCCGAGATGCGCAACGCGCCGCAAGGCATCCATGCGTTCCTGCGCGCCTATTACCATCACAAGAGCGCCGACTGGCCGGGCAACAAGCCGCATCGGCTCGCCGCCTGGAGCGCGGCGGAGCTGGCGAAGCTGCCGACCTATTACGTCATGGATCTGGCAAAGAGCATGCCCGAGACCGTGGCGCCCGAGATGCCTTCGCCGGAGGCGATCGCGCGCTGCCGCTGGCTCAGCGAGGACGAGCTTGCCGTCTATAGCGGCGAATTCGCCCGCACCGGCTTCCAGGGCGGCCTCCAATGGTATCGCTGCCGGACGATCCCCCGCTATGCCGGCGAGCTCGCGCTCTTCGCCGGCCGGACCATCGACGTCCCCTCCTGCTTCATCGCCGGCGCGAGCGACTGGGGCGTCTACCAGAAGCCCGGCGACTTCGAGCGGATGCAGGAGCGCGCCTTGACGAAGATGCTGTTCTGCCGCCTCGTCGACGGCGCCGGCCACTGGGTCCAGCAGGAGCAGCCCGAGGCGGTCAGCGGCTTGCTGACGGAGTTTCTGCGGAAGGCGGCGTAGCGGAGCGCCTGACGCGCCCTCTCGCGCAAGGGGGGAGAGGAATCGATGTGATTCTGGAAACCCGGCGCGCGCCCGCATAGTCTCGTCCCATGTTCAGCGGCATCATCACCGATCTCGGCACCGTCCGGCGGGTCGATCCGGGGCGCGACGCGCGGCTCGTCATCGCCACGCATTTCCCGATGGCGGAGGTCGCGATCGGCGCCTCGATCGCCTGCTCTGGGGTCTGCCTCACCGTCATCGAGAAGGGGGCGGACTGGTTCGCCGCCACCGCCTCCGCCGAGACCATGGCGAGGACGACGATCGGCGCCTGGCGCCCCGGCATGCAGGTCAACCTCGAACGCGCCCTGAGGCTCGGCGACGAGTTCGGCGGCCATATCGTGCTGGGCCATGTCGACGGGACGGCCGAGATCGTCGAGCGCCGCCCGGAAGGCGATTCCGTCCGCTTCCGCTTCCGCGCGCCAGCGCCGCTCGCGCGCTCGATCGCGCCCAAGGGCTCGGTCGCCCTCGACGGCGTGTCGCTGACCGTCAACGAGGTCGAGGGCGCCGTCTTCGGCGTCAACATCATCCCGCACACCCAGAGCTGCACCAGCTTCGGGACGGCGCGGCCGGGCGACCGCGTCAATCTCGAGATCGACGTGCTGGCGCGCTATGTCGCCCGCCTTCTCGAGAGCCCGAGCCCATAAGCCTGGGGCGGCGCGCTTGCGCCGCGCGCCAGGAAAGCGGTAGTCAAGGCGCGGCGGGGCGGCGGCGAGCGAGGACGCGAATGGTCGGAGCGGGGGCGCAGTCATGAGCTTCATGGAAGTGACGTCGCCCATCGAGGAGGTCATCGAGGACGCGCGCAACGGGCGCATGTTCATCCTCGTCGACGACGAGGATCGCGAGGATGAGGGCGACCTCGTCATACCCGCGCAAATGGCGACGCCGCAGGCCATCAACTTCATGGCGAAGCACGGGCGCGGCCTCATCTGCCTCGCCCTGACGCGCGAGCGCGTCGAGCAGCTCCGCCTGCCGCTGATGCCGCAGCAGAACGCCTCGCGTCTGCGCACCGCCTTCACCGTCTCGATCGAGGCGCGCGAGGGCGTGACGACCGGCATCTCGGCGCCCGACCGCGCCCGCACCATCGCGACGGCGATCGATCCGACGAAGGGGCCGGACGACCTCGTGACGCCGGGCCACATCTTCCCGCTGATGGCGCGCGACGGCGGCGTCCTCGTGCGCAGCGGCCATACCGAGGCGGCGGTGGATGTGGCGCGCCTCGCCGGCCTCAACCCTTCCGGCGTCATCTGCGAGATCATGAATGACGACGGCACCATGGCGCGCCGCCCCGACCTCGTCCGCTTCGCGCAGCTCCACGGCCTCAAGATCGCGACCATCGCCGACCTTATCGCCTATCGCCGGCGGCACGACCGCCTCGTCGAGAAGAAGCTCGAGACCGATTTCGACAGCCGCTATGGCGGCCGCTACCGCATGCACATCTATGTCAACAAGGTGGCATATGTGGAGCATGTCGCGCTCGTCAAAGGCGACATCGCGACGCCGGGGCCGGTGCTGGTCCGCATGCATTCCTTGAACGTCCTCGACGATGTGCTGGGATCGAGCGCGAGCGGCCGCGGCGGCGTCCTGCACGAGGCCATGGAGATGATCGCCGCGGAAGGCCGGGGCGTCGTCGTGCTGCTGCGCGAAGCCTCGCCCACCAGCCTCCTCGACCGCCTGCGCGGCGTTGCCGATGACGTCCATGCCGCGCCGGAGCTGCGCGACTACGGCGTCGGCGCGCAGATCCTGCTCGATCTCGGCGTGCGCGAGATGATCCTCCTCTCCAACACGCACCGCACCATCGTCGGGCTCGAAGGCTACGGCCTCACCGTCGTCGCCGAACGCCGCATCGCCGCGCGCCGGCGCCCGGCGGCGGAATAGGAGGCGCCATGGCCGATGCGCCGCATGTCATGATCGTCGAGGCGCCCTATTACGCGCATATCGCGGCGGAGCTCGCCCGCGGCGCTATCCAGGCTCTCGATGCCGCCGGCGCCAGCTATGAGCGCTTCACCGTGCCCGGCGCCTTCGAGATCCCGGCGGCGATCCGCATAGCGATCGAGGGGCGCGGCACGGGCCGCCGTCGCTTCGATGGCTATATCGCCTTGGGCTGCGTCATCCGTGGCGAGACGACGCATTACGACTATGTCTGCGCGGAAAGCGCTCGCGGCCTCCAGCAGCTCGCGGTGCAATACGGCGTCGCCATCGGCTACGGCATTCTGACCGTCGAGAACGAGGCGCAGGCGCTGACCCGGGCCAAGGTCGAGCGCAAGAACAAAGGCGGCGAAGCGGCGCGGGCCTGCCTTGCCATGATCGAGCTGCGCCACCAATTCGGATTGCAGCGCCCATGATCGACGAACGCCAGACCGAAAAGATTCGCGGCAGTGCCGCCCGACGCCGCAGCGTCGCGCGCCTGCTCGCCGTGCAGGCGCTCTACCAAATCGAGCTCAATCGCCTCGACCCGTCGAGCACTGAGGTCGATGCCGTCATCGGCGAATTCGTCAAGCACCGCCTCGGCCAGGAAATCGAAGGCGAGCATTACGGCGAGGCTGACCGGCTGCTTTTCGTCGACATCGTGCGCGGCGCCTCGGCGCGGCGCGGCGACATCGACGGCATGCTGTCGGAGGCGCTCAGCGAGGAATGGCCGGTGCATCGGCTCGAGACGATCCTCCGCGCCATACTGCGCGCCGGCGCCTATGAGCTGCTGGCCCGGCGCGACATCCCGCCGCGCGTCGTCATCAGCGAATATCTCGACGTGGCGCACGCCTTCTTCGCCGGCAAGGAGCCGGGGATGGTGAACGGCGTGCTCGACCGCCTCGCGCGCCTCCTGCGCGCCGAGGATCTGGGACCCGACCGTGGCGGCGGTGCCGCGCCTCGGTGAATTCGAGCGCATCCGCCGCTTCTTCGCGCCGCTCGCCGGCGCCGGCGCGCTCGGTCTTCTCGACGACGCCGCGGTCTTTCCGGGTCCGCCCGGCCAGGAGCTGGTCATCACCACGGATGCGATCGTCGAGGGCGTCCATTTCCTGCCCGCGGACCCCGCCGATCTCGTCGCGCGGAAGCTGCTGCGCGTCAACCTCTCCGACCTCGCGGCAATGGGGGCGGCGCCGCTCGGCTATCTGCTGACGACGGCGCTGCCGCCGACGCGCGGAGAGGACTGGCTCGCCGCCTTCGCCGCCGGGCTTGCCGCCGATCAGCGCGAATTCGGCATCGCGCTTCTCGGGGGCGATTCCGTGGCGACGCCGGGGCCGGCCAGCTTCTCCATGACCGCGATCGGCACGATCGCCGCTGGCACGGCGCTGCGCCGCTCGGGCGCGGCGATCGGCGACGAAATCTACGTCTCGGGCACGATCGGCGACGCGGCGCTGGGACTGAAGGTCTTGCAAGGCGCCCTCGCGGGGCTCACCGCGGCCGAACGCGACGCCCTCGCCGGGCGCTACCGCCTGCCGCAGCCGCGCCTCGCCCTCGGCGCGGCGCTGCACGGGTTCGCCCATGCCCTGATCGACGTCTCGGACGGGCTCGTCGCCGATCTCGGCCATATCTGCGAGACCTCGGGCGTCGCGGCGGCGATCGAGGCCGAGCGCGTGCCTCTGTCGTCGGCGGCGCGGCAGGCGCTGTCGGCCGATCCAAGCCTGCTGCCGCTTGTCCTCACCGGCGGCGACGACTATGAACTGCTCTTCGCCGCGCCGCCCGCGGCGGCGGAGCCCTTGGCGGCGCTGTCGGGCGCGCTCGGCCTGCCGGTGACGCGCATCGGCCGGATCGGCGCCGGGTCCGGCGTTCTGGTCCGCGACGGCGCGGGACGGGAGATCGAGCTTGCTTCTGCGGGGTTCCAGCATTTCTGAGCGGGCGGCGCGGCTCCTCCTGGCTGTGGTGCTGGCGGCGGCAGCCCCTGCCGGCGCCGGCCGCGCGCTTGCCGCCGAGGCCGTCAAGCCCAAAGGAGAGGCGGTCGACGGGCCGACCTTCATCCAGCTCCGGCCGATCATCCTGCCCATCGTCGAGGGCAACCGCGTGACCCGCACGGCCGGCCTCGTCCTGGCGCTGGAGCTCGAAAAGGGCAAGACGGCCCTCGACTTCGAGCCGAAGCGCGACAAGCTGCGCGACGCCTTCATCACCGAGATCTACACCTATATCGATCAGCACAGCGAGGCGACGCGCGTCCTCGACGTGTCGGCGCTGAAGGCGCGCCTCCAGCAGACGAGCGACCGTGTTCTCGGCCAGGGTTTCGTCCACGCGGTTCTGGTCGAGCAGGCCTTCGAGCGGCCGCGCGCGCCGTGAGCGCGGCCGCGGCGCCATCTGCGACGCCGCCGGCGCTCCTTACCTTCTGCCGCTGACCGCGGTCATCTTCCTCCTGCCGAGGGAGGCGCCGGCGGCAGCTCCGGCCGAGCGCCGTCGCCCTCTCGTCCCAAGGGCTCGCCGCGGCATCTCTCGCGCGTTGCGCGAGACGGTTCCGCGCCGGAGGGGAGGCCGAGCGGGTCACAGTCCGGTTGCCTCGGCGAGGCTCTTCTGGCATGTTCCGCCGCGCTTTGCCTGGGCTGGGACGGGCGGAGGCAGCGCAGCCTCGCATCGATCGCGCACTCGGCCCAACTCACGAAAAACAAGGAAACGAGAATGTCGACCATGTGGCCTAATGTGATCGTCATTGCCTGCGGCGTTCTGGCGCTGCTCTATGGCTGGGTGACCAGCCGGCAGGTTCTGGCGGCCGATGCGGGATCGGCGCGGATGCAGGAGATCTCGGGCGCCGTCCAGGAAGGCGCCCGTGCCTACCTCAACCGCCAGTATCGGACGATCGCCATTGTCGGCATCGTCATCCTCATCATTCTCGGCGTGACGCTGGGCATCAGGGTCGCCGTCGGCTTCCTCATCGGCTCGGTGCTGTCGGGCGCGGCCGGCTATATCGGCATGAACGTCTCGGTGCGCGCCAATGTGCGGACGGCGCAGGCGGCGCGCGGGGGGCTCGCCGCCGGTCTCGACATCGCCTTCAAATCGGGCGCCATCACCGGGCTGCTCGTCGTCGGCCTCGGCCTTCTCGGCGTCGGCATCTACTACATCATTCTCCGCGCCAGCCTGCCGGCCGACAATCTGCGCCCGGTGCTCGAAGCGATGGTGGCGCTGAGCTTCGGCGCCTCGCTGATCTCGATCTTTGCCCGCCTCGGCGGCGGCATCTTCACGAAGGGCGCCGATGTCGGCGCCGACCTCGTCGGCAAGGTCGAGGCGGGCATCCCCGAGGACGATCCGCGCAACCCCGCCGTCATCGCCGACAATGTCGGCGACAATGTCGGCGACTGCGCCGGAATGGCCGCCGACCTCTTCGAGACCTATGCCGTCACCATCGTCGCGACGATGCTTCTCGGCAACATCTTCTTCGAAGGCGCGGTCCGCGACGCCATGATGATCCTGCCGCTCGTCATCGGCGGCGTCTGCATCGCCGCCTCGGTCGTCGGCACCTATTTCGTCAAGCTCGGCCCCCGCGGCCACATCATGCAGGCGCTCTACAAGGGGCTCGTCGCCACCGGCATCATTTCGGCCGGCCTCATCGCCGCTATCATCGCCTGGCTCGTCGGCTTCGGCACGGCGGTGAAGATGACGAACGGGGTCACCGTGACCGGTGCCGATCTCTTCGGCTGCGCCATCGTCGGCCTCGCCGTCACGGGGCTCATCGTCATCATCACCGAATACTACACCTCGACCTCCTACCGGCCGGTGCGCAGCGTCGCCAAGAGCTCGACGACGGGGCACGCCACCAACGTCATCCAGGGCCTCGCCGTATCGATGGAGGCGACGGCCCTGCCGGTGCTCGTCATCTGCGCCGGCATCATCGCCTCCTACCTCGTCGCCGGCCTCTTCGGCATCGCCATTGCGGTGACCACCATGCTGGCCCTCGCCGGCATGATCGTCGCGCTCGATGCCTATGGCCCGGTCACCGACAACGCCGGCGGCATCGCCGAGATGGCCGATCTGGCCAAGGACGTCCGCAAGACGACCGACGCGCTCGATGCCGTCGGCAACACGACGAAGGCGGTGACGAAGGGCTATGCGATCGGTTCGGCCGGGCTCGCCGCCCTCGTGCTCTTCGCCGCCTATACCGAGGATTTGCGGCACTATTTTCCCGGCCTCAACGTCAATTTCGGCCTGCAGGATCCCTTCGTCGTCATCGGCCTCTTTATCGGCGGCCTCTTGCCCTATCTCTTCGGCGCCCTCGGCATGACCGCCGTCGGCCGCGCCGCCGGCTCTGTCGTCATCGAGGTCCGCCGGCAGTTCAAGGAGATCAAGGGCATCATGGAGGGGAAGGCCAAGCCCGATTACGGCAGGGCGGTCGACATGCTGACGCGGGCCGCGATCAAGGAGATGATCGTGCCCTCGCTGCTGCCGGTGCTGGCGCCGATCGTGCTCTATGGCGTCATTTCCTGGATCCACGGCCCGACGGCCGCGTTCAGCGCCTTGGGCGCGATGCTGCTCGGGACGATCGTCACCGGGCTCTTCGTCGCCATCTCGATGACCTCGGGCGGCGGCGCCTGGGACAATGCCAAGAAGTACATCGAGGAGGGCCACCACGGCGGCAAGGGCTCGGACGCGCACAAGGCGGCCGTGACCGGCGACACCGTCGGCGATCCCTACAAGGACACCGCCGGGCCGGCCGTCAACCCGATGATCAAGATCATCAACATCGTGGCCTTGCTGCTCCTGGCGTTCCTCGCCGCCGGCCACTGACGCTGAGGGCGGCGTCCGCACGAAGCCCCCGGCCCTAGGGCCGGGGGCCTTTCCATTCCAGAGACGGGGAAGGGAGAGCGAAGGCCGCGCCCCTCCAAAAAGGTTCTACTCGCCGATCTTCTTGCTGACCTTGTTCTCCTGCTGGTTCAAGGTGCGCTGCTCTTGCTTGGTGATATGGCCGTGGTTCTGGCTCGCCATGAGGCGCTCTTCCTTGCGGATCTGGCGATCGTCCTTGTGGAGCTTCGCCGCCTGCCGCTTGGTCAGATCGCCCTCCTTCACCTCTTTATGAATGCGCTTGTTCTGGTTGGCGAGGCGATCGTTCACCTGGTCGCGCCGCGGATGGTTCTGCTCCCACTGCGTCTGCGCCATGGCGCCGGTGCTGGCGCCGCCGGCGAAGAGCCCGATGACGGCGATAGCGAGCGCGCTGCGGATATGCTTTCGGTACATGGTCGTCCCCTTGTGAAGGTGCTGAGGTCGATTGCGATCGCCTCGACCTCATGTTAGGCGCGCTCGGGACGAGTCATCCCCGGTTGAAGGCGATGGAATTGCCTTGCATTCGACGCGTTGCCGGAAGCGGCTGCTCACCCCGTGCGAGCGCTGCCGGCGAGGGGTCGGCTCAATATCCGCGGCCGGGGCTGCCGCCGCTGCCGGGGCCGCCCGGACGGCCGAAGGCCCTGGGCGCGTTCCCCTCGGTGTTGAAGCGGCCGAGATTGCCGATGAGCTGCTCGAGGATGCCGAGCTCATGGCCGGCCGAAGGCGTCACGCGGGGCGAGGGATCGACCTGCCGACCGTCGGCGAGGCCGTGCCGCTCGACGTCGCGCACGACGCCGCCATCGTCGAAGGCGACGACGATCACCTCCTGATCGAGGACTTTCGGGTCGAAGAAGGCGGTCTGCGAGGTGCGGCGGCTGATGTAGTACCAGGTCTTGTCGTTGAAGGTGGCGACGCTCGACGGGGTGCCGAGGAGCTGTTGGACCGCCTCCTTTGTCGTCACTCCGGGCTGAATCTGGGCGAGCTTCGTCGCGTCCGGAAGATTGCCGCGCTGATCCACCACGGGCGAGCAGGCGGCCGCCAGCATGGCGAGAAAGCCGAGCGAAACGAGGCGGCGGCGTTGCGGCATCGGCGACCCTCTCCCTCGCCCGGCATGCGGAGCGGACGATGCCGTGGCGGATCGATTGACATCGGCGCCTGACGCGCCCATCTAGCCTCGCAAAATTGCGCCGCCGCGCAGTCGGGTGTCAACCCCGGCAAGCCCAGCCTCGGGAGACCCGATGCCGATCACCTCGCTCTTTCGCCGCAATCCGCATCGCGAGGCGGCCCGGCGCCTCTATGGTCGGATCGTCGAGGCGGCGCGGCAGCCGGTCTTCTTCGCCTATTGCGGCGTGCCCGACACGCTCGATGGCCGTTTCGACCTTCTGGCTCTGCACGCGTTCCTGGTCCTCGGCCGGCTCAAAGGCGCGGGAGCCGAATGCGCCGATTTCGCCCAGGCGCTGTTCGACACGATGTTCACCGACATGGACCGCGTGCTGCGCGAAATCGGGGTCGGCGACCTCTCCGTCGGACGCCAGGTGAAGCGGATGGCGAAAGGGTTCTACGGGCGGATCGCCTCCTACGAGCGGGGCCTCGCCGAAGGCGACCATGAGCTCCGCGCGGCGCTGCGGCGCAATCTCTACGGGACCGTGTCGCCCGGCGAGGGCGATCTTTGCGCGATGGCGGACTATATGCGGCGTTGCGCCGCGGCGCTCGCCGCAGAGCCGGCCTCCCTCCTGCTCGCCGGCGAGGCGCAGTTTGCGCCGCCGCCTTCCGCCACCGCGGGCGCCGCGAAAGGCCGCTCGCATGGATGAGCGCCGGCCGGCTCCGCCGCAATCGCCTCGCCCCGAATTCTCGCGAATCGTCTCGGTCGCCCATCTCGGCGAAGGCGACGAGGTCCATCGTCTCGCCGCCGATGCGGCCGAGCGCGCCGCCCTCGCGCGCCGCTTCGGTCTTCTCGCGCTCGAGCGCTTCGAGGTCGAGGCGCGCCTCTCGCGCGAAAGGGGAGGAGGCGTGCGGCTCGCGGCGCAGATCGCGGCCGAGCTCGTGCAGGAATGCGTCGTCTCGCTGGAACCGGTGGCCGGCCTTATCGCCGAGGAATTCACGCTCTTCTATCGGCCGGGCGCCTCCGACCGGCACGAGGTCGTCGAGGCCGAAGCCGAGGAAGTCGAGCCGCTTGTCGGGGACGAGGTCGATATCGGCGAAGCCGCGGCGCAGCAGCTCTCGCTTGCCATCGACCCGTTCCCGCGCGCGCCCGGCGCGCATCTTCCGGCGCCGCCCGAGGATACCGGCGCCGCCCTGCCGCACCCCTTCGCCGCGCTGGAGCGGCTGCGGCGGAGGCGCTAATCCCGCGCGAACAAGGTTGCCGGGCGCGCCGTTTTTGTTTAAGTAGCAGCGGCCTCCCAACCGGTCCCTTAGGCGAGTTTCCCAATATGGCGGTTCCGAAGAAGAAAGTCTCGAAATCGCGCCGCAACATGCGGCGGTCCCATCATGCGTTGCCGGCGGCAAGCTATGTCGAGTGCCCGAATTGCGGCGAGAGCAAACGTCCCCATCATGTCTGCTCGGCTTGCGGCTATTATGATGGGCGCGAGGTCGTCTCGCCGCGTTCGGAAACCGCTTGACGCGGCCCCGGCGGGGTAGGGGCGCGCCGGCTTGAGCGCAAGCATTACCATCGCCCTCGACGTCATGGGCGGCGACCAGGCCCCGCGCATGGTGCTGAAAGGGGCCGACAAGTCGCTGAAGCGCTATCCCGGCGCCGCCTTCCTGCTCTTTGGCGTCGAGGACAAGATCAAGCCGCTTCTCGCCAAGATGCCGCGCCTCATGCGCTGCTCCAGCATCCGTCACACCGACGAGGTCGTCACCAACGAGGCGAAGCCCTCGGTGGCGCTGCGCACGGCGCGGCGCTCTAGCATGCGCCTTGCCATCGATGCCGTCGCCGAGGGCGAGGCCGATTGCGTCGTCTCGGCCGGCAATACCGGGGCACTGATGGCGATGGCGAAGATCGCGCTCAAGATGCTGCCCGGCATCGATCGGCCGGCGATCGCCTCCTTCTTCCCGACGCGGCGCGGCGAGAGCGTCATGCTCGATCTCGGCGCCAATGTCGAGTGCGACGCCGACAATCTCGTGCAGTTCGCTCTGATGGGCGACGCCTTCGCCCGCACCGTGCTCGGCCTCGTGCAGCCGACGGTGGGGCTCCTCAATGTCGGCTCCGAGGAGGTGAAGGGCAACGATGCGGTGCGCGGCGCCGCCGCGAAGCTGCGCAACGAGACCTCGCCCGTCAAGTTCCACGGCTTCATCGAAGGCAACGACATCGCTGCCGGGACCGTCGATGTCGTCGTCACCGACGGCTTCACCGGCAACATCGCGCTGAAGACGGCGGAAGGGACGGCGCGGCTCTTCAGCGAGTTCATGCGCGCGGCCTTCCGCCACTCGCTTCTCGCGCGGATCGGCTATCTCTTTGCCGCCGACGCCCTGAAAAAGATGCGCGAGCGCATGGATCCGCGCCGCTACAACGGGGCCATGCTGCTCGGCCTCAACGGCATCGTGGTGAAGAGCCATGGCGGCGCCGACGCGCTCGGTTTCGCCAATGCGATCGGCGTCGCCGTCGACATGAAGATCAACGGCTTCCTCGATCAGATGCGCGAGGAGGTCGCACGCCTCCACGCCATGCAGAGCCCGCCGCAGGCGCCGCAATCGGCGGCCCTCTGAGATGAGGCTACGCTCCGAGATCATCGGCTGCGGCGGTTATCTACCGGAGCGCATCGTCACCAATGCCGAGCTCGCCCGGAGCCTCGACACCTCCGACGACTGGATCGTCCAGCGCACCGGCATCCGCCAGCGCCACATCGCCGCCGAAGGCGAGCTCTGCTCGGACCTTGCCCGCCGCGCGGCGCAGCGCGCGCTCGCCGCCGCCGGAGTGACCGGCGCCGAGCTCGACCTCATCGTCCTGGCGACGACGACGCCGGACAACACCTTCCCCGCGACCGCCACCAAGGTGCAGGCGCAGCTCGGGATGACGGGCGGCTGCGCTTTCGATGTCCAGGCCGTCTGCTCGGGCTTCGTTTACGCGCTCGCCGTCGCCGACAACTTCATCAAGGCGGGCCAGGCGCGCACCGCCCTCGTCATCGGCTCGGAGACCTTCTCGCGCATTCTCGATTGGCATGATCGCAGCACCTGCGTCCTCTTCGGCGACGGCGCCGGCGCGCTCGTGCTCCGCGCGGCGCCGGCGCAAGGGCCGGGCGACCGCGGCGTCCTCTCGACCCATCTCCATTCCGACGGCCGCGACTATCCGATGCTCTATGTCGATGGCGGCCCCTCCTCGACGCAGACGACGGGCAGCGTCCGCATGGACGGGCGCGAAGTCTTCCGCAATGCCGTGCATCGCCTGGCGGAAGCGGTCGACGAGGCGCTCGCCGCCAATCGCCTCACCGCGGCCGACATCGATTGGCTGGTGCCGCATCAGGCGAACCGACGCATCATCGACAGCATCGGCCGCAAGCTCGGCCTTTCCGCCGAGAAGGTCGTAGTGACCATCGATCGCCACGCCAACACCTCGGCGGCCTCGATCCCGCTGGCCCTCGCCGAGGCGGCGGGGGACGGCCGCATCCGCGCCGGGCAGCTCGTTCTTATCGAAGCCATGGGCGGCGGCCTCACCTGGGGGGCGAGCCTCCTGCGCTGGTGACGCGCGCTCCCGCGCCCCGCCGCGGCAGGATTTCCCCAAGCTTCTCAATCAGCTCTCCCGATTGACGGGCATCCCGCTCGGGACTAACGTTTCTCCATAATCGCGGGGGATGCCCATGGCTGGACGAACCGTCACTCGAGCGCAGTTGAGCGAGGCCGTCTATCAGGAGGTCGGGCTTTCCCGGAACGAATCGGCGGAGCTGGTCGAGACGGTCCTCAACGAGATTTCGGACGCCCTGACGCGGGGCGAGATGGTGAAGATCTCCTCCTTCGGCAGCTTCGCGGTGCGCAAGAAGGGAAAGCGCATCGGCCGCAACCCCAAGACCGGGGAAGAGGTGCCGATCAGCCCGCGGCGCGTTCTCGTCTTTCGCGCTTCGCATGTGCTGAAGGACCAGATCAACGCCAACCTCACGAAGCTGCGGCCGGCGAAGACCAGCGCCCTCTAGCGCATGACCGAGAGCCTCGCTCCGGAATCCCGACGGACCGCCAAATCGGCCGCCGCGTTTCGCACCATCAGCGAGGTCGCGCAGGAGCTCCAAGTGCCGCAGCACGTGCTGCGCTTCTGGGAATCGAAGTTCACGCAAGTGAAGCCGCTGAAGCGCGGCGGCGGCCGACGCTACTACCGGCCGGAGGACGTGGTGCTGCTGCGCCGCATCCGGCAATGCCTCTATCAGGAAGGCTACACCATCAAGGGCGTGCAGCGCCTCCTGCGCGAAGGCTCGCTGAAAAGCGCCGCGCCCGCCGTGGTGCAGGCCGGCGAGATCGCGCTCGGTCTGCCGGGCGAGGCGGCGGAGCGCCTGCCGCTGCGCCCGCCGGCGCATCCGCCCGACCTCCGTGCCGTCGTCGCCGAGCTCAAGGAGGAGCTGCTCGCCTTGCGCGAGCTGCTGCGGCGGCGCGGCCGGCGCTGAGGCGCCGCTGCGCTCGCCATGACCATCGCTCGGGAGCGCGGCCGTTGAATCGAGGCGCCGGCCTGCTATAGTGCCGATGGCCGTCGCAAGGCGGTCGGCGGAGCCATCCGATCGGGCATTAGCGCAGCCTGGTAGCGCACCAGCATGGGGTGCTGGGGGTCGTCAGTTCGAATCTGACATGCCCGACCATTTCTCTCGCGGCGCGGCGTTGCCGTCCGCGCCGCGATGGCCTTCCCGGACAAGTCGCGGTGAGCGCTTTTCTCGCGGCGCGGCGACGGTGCGTCCTCCTTTTCTTCGATCACGCTGGATTGTGATCCTTTGATCCCGCTACTTGCCGCCGCCCGTCGCAACCGGCTCCTCAGAGTGCTTTCGGGCCGCTGGCAGCGGCGCGCCATCTTCGTGCTGGGCGGCGTCGTTGTTGGCGCCGCCGCCGTGGCGCTGGCGCTCCTCGCCGACCTGGTCCAGGCCGAGTTCCGCTCGCTCCTCTCCTGGCGGCGCCACGCCGCGCTCGTCGTGACGCCGCTCGGCTTCGCGCTTTCCGTCTATCTCACCAACCGCTTCTTTCCGAACTCGCAGGGAAGCGGCATTCCGCAGGCGATCGCGGCGCGGCAGCTCGCCGATCAAGGAGCGCGCGGCAAGCTCGTCTCCGTTCGGATCGCGATCGGCAAGATCCTCCTGACGCTGCTCGGCCTCCTTTGCGGCGCCTCCGCGGGCCGCGAAGGGCCGACGGTGCAAGTCGGCGCCTCGATCATGTTCGCGATCGGCCGCATGTCGCCGAGCCGCCAGCCAGGCCTCATCCTCGCGGGCGCCGCGGCCGGGGTCGCCGCGGCGTTCAACACGCCGCTCGCCGGCATCGTCTTCGGTATCGAGGAGATGAGCCGCGCCTTCGAGGTGCGCACCAGCGGCCTCATCATCGGCGGCGTCATCGCGGCGGGCCTCACCTCGCTCGCTCTTGTCGGCAACTACACCTATTTCGGCACCACCACGGCGATGCTGCAGAGCGGCGTCGATTGGCTCGCGGTTCCCATCTGCGGAGTCCTCGGCGGCTTGATGGGCGGGTTCTTCAGCCGCATTCTCATCGCCGCCGCCGGCGGCTTTCCCGGCGCCTTGGGCCGGGCTGTCAAGCGCCATCCGGTTGCCTTTGCGGCCGCCTGCGGGCTCGCCGTCGCCCTCTGCGGGCTTGTCTGCGACGGCACCATTCACGGCACCGGCTACGTCCAGGTGAAGGCGCTCCTCGAGAACGGCACGCCGCTGCCCGCCGGCTTCGGTCTCTTCAAACTGGCGGCGACGGCCCTCTCCTCGGTTAGCGGCATTCCGGGCGGCATCTTCTCGCCCTCGCTCGCGGTCGGCGCCGGCTTCGGCCTCAATGTCGCCTGGTTCTTTCCGAGTGCGCCTCTCGGCGCGATCATCCTCCTCGGCATGGTGTCCTATTTCGCCGGCGTCGTGCAGGCGCCGATCACCGCCTTCGTCATCGTCACCGAGATGACCAACAATCACGCGATGATGGTGCCGCTCATGGCGGCGGCGCTCATCGCCTACGCGACCTCGCGCCTCATCTGCCCCGATGGCGTCTATCACGCGCTGTCGAAGAATTTCCTGCGGCTCGCCGCGGCGCCGCCGAGCATGGCGGAAACCAAGCGGATCAGCGCCGGCTGATCGCCTCGCGGCCGGCCGGCGTCAGCTTGCAGACGAGCCAATCCGGCTTCAAGGGATTGCTGAACCAAGGCTCGGCCCAGCCGCGCTCGATGCAGCTCCGCACGGTGCGCGGGCTCACCTGCTGTCCGCGGCGGTCGAAGAGCGGCAGCTTGCCGCCGGGTTCGTCGCGGCCGCGTTCGAGCCAGGCGCGCTGCGCGGCGCTGGGCGCGTCCTCCATCTCCTCCCTCGCGGTACGGTGCCTCACTGCCGGAGCTTTCCCATCCGCCGTTGCCGCCAATGTTATTCTTGTGACAAGTCGTCGCCAAGAGCGGCGGGAACGGGGCGCGGCATGCGGGATGCAGTCCTTCTTTACATCACGACCGGAACCCATGACGAGGCGGTGCGCATTGCCCGCATCCTGGTCGAGGAGCGCCTCGCCGCGAGCGCCAACATCAGCGACCGCGTGCGCTCGATCTATCGCTGGGCCGGCAAGGTGCAGGACGCCGCGGAATCGGTGCTCATCCTGAAGACCGCGGCGGCGCGCGTTCCGGCGGTGACCGCGCGCGTCAAGCAGCTCCACAGCTATGAATGCCCGTGCATCCTCGCCTTTGCCGTCAACGGCGGATCGGCGGACTACCTCGCCTGGATCGCCGCCGAAACGGCGCCCGAGCAAGAAGGACCCATGCGCTAGC
The DNA here is from genome assembly GCA_021325525.1 of Alphaproteobacteria bacterium. Taxonomy (GTDB): domain Bacteria; phylum Pseudomonadota; class Alphaproteobacteria; order ATCC43930; family CGMCC-115725; genus URHD0088. The sequence continues at coordinate 12,974 of JAJPHB010000087.1, read as the reverse complement.
CGCAATCCAGCGTTGCGGCCGTCTCGGCTGGTCCGGCCGTGACGCGCATTACTGGCCCTCGGCACGGAGGCGGTCCTCCTGTAGTGTCGGCATGACGGCGAAGCTGAAGAAAAGGCGCAGAAGCGACCCGATGAGCACGCAATCGGCCCGGCTTTCGATGGCTTTCTCCAATGTCGGGCACTTCTTCACGCATCTCTTGATGATGCTTTACCCGACCGTGGTTCTGGCGCTGGAGGGGCGCTGGGGCTTGACTTACGGCGAGCTGCTGTCGCTGTCGCTCGCCGGCTACATCCTCTACGGCGTCGCCGCGCTGCCGGCGGGCTGGCTCGGCGACAAATGGAGCGCCGAGGGGATGATGATCCTGTTCTTCCTCGGCTCCGGCGGCGCCGCCGTCGCGACCGGCCTCGCCAGCGGCCCGCTCGGCATCGCCTCGGGGCTGGCGCTCATCGGCGTCTTCGGCTCGATCTACCATCCGGTCGGGATCGCCTGGCTGGTGCGCAACGCCGCCAATCGCGGCGGCGCGCTCGGCTGGAACGGCATTTTCGGCAGCCTCGGGATCGGGCTCGCGGCGCTCATCGCCGGCGCGCTGACGCAGTTCATCTCCTGGCGGGCGGCCTTCATCGTGCCGGGCGCGCTCTCGATCATCATCGGCCTCGTCCTCGCCCTCGCCGTGCGCGCCGGCATCGTCGTCGCGGCGAAGGCCGACCGCAAGCCCGAGCCCGAAGCCTCGCGCGCCGATGTCATGCGCGCCTTCATCGTGCTCTCGATCACCATGCTCTGCGCCGGCCTCGTCAGCCAGGCCTTCATCGTCGCGCTGCCCAAGATCTTCGCCGAGCGCCTGACCGGCCTCACCGATGGCGGCATCCTCGGCGCCGGCGGCTTCGTGACGCTCGTCTTCCTGCTGGCGAGCGCGACCCAGATCGTCGGCGGCTGGCTCGCCGACCGCTATTCCCTGAAGAGCGTCTATATCTGGTCCTGGGCCGTGCAGCTCCCGCTCTTTCTCATCGCCGTCCGGCTCGTCAACCTGCCGCTGCTGGCGGCGATGATGGCGGTCGAGTGCTTCAACGTCCTGGCGACGCCGGCCGAGAACAGCCTTCTCGTCCGCTACACCCCGGCGCGCTGGCGGGCGACGGCCTTCGGCGCCAAATTCGTGCTTGCCCTCGGCGTCAGCTCGGCCGGCGTCCCCCTCGTCGCCATCACCTACGACCGCACCGGCGATTTCCTCTGGCTCTTCCTGGCGCTCGCCGTACTCGCCGCCATCATCGCGTTCTCCGGCCTCTTCCTGCCGGGCGAGCGCCGGGCGCCGGCGCCGACGCGCGCAATCCAGCCGGCGGAGTAATCCCTCATCCTCCCCTCTCCCGCACGCGGGAAAGGGTCAGAATACAGTCTCGCATCAATATTTCTCCCTCTCCCGCTTGCGGGAGAGGGTCGGGGTGAGGGCAGGCCGCTCACCCCGCCTGACGCAGCGCCTGGTCGAGATCGGCGATGATGTCGGCGGCGCTCTCGATGCCGATCGACAGGCGGACGACGTCGGGGCCGGCGCCGGCGACGATCTGCTGCTCCTCGGTCAGTTGCCGGTGCGTCGTCGAGGCCGGGTGGATGATGAGCGAGCGCGTGTCGCCGAGATTGGCGAGGTGCGAGAGGAGCTCGCAGCCCTCGACCAGCTTGACCCCGGCCTCGTAGCCGCCCTTGACACCGAAGGTGAAGACCGAGCCTGCGCCCTTCGGCAGGTATTTCTTGGCGAGGGCGTGGTAGCGGTTGGAGGGCAGCCCGGCATAGCTGACCCATTTCACCATGGGATGGGCTTCGAGGAATTGCGCGACGGCGAGCGCATTGGCGCAATGCCGCTCCATGCGGAGGGCCAGCGTCTCGATGCCGGTGATGGTGAGGAAGGCGTTGAGCGGCGCCATCGTCGCGCCGAGGTCGCGCAGACCCAGGGCGTGCCCCGCCACCGTATAGGCGAGGTCGCCGAAGGTCTCGTGAAAGCGCAGCCCGTGATAGGCGGGCTCGGGCTCGGTCAGCGAACGGAACTTGTCGTTCTGCGACCAGTCGAACTTGCCGCTGTCGACGACGACGCCGCCCATCGAATTGCCGTGGCCGGAAAGGAATTTCGTCGTCGAATGGATGACGATGTCGGCGCCCCATTCGATGGGCCGGCAGAGATAGGGCGAGGCGAGGGTGTTGTCGACGAGGAGGGGTATGCCCGCCGCATGCGCGATCTGCGCCACCGGCTCGAGATCGGTGACGACGCCGCCCGGATTGGCGAGGCTCTCGACGAAGATCGCCCGGCATTTCGGCGTCAGCGCCCGGCGGAAGTTTTCGGGATCGTCGGGATCGACGAAGATGACGTTCCAGTCGAACTTCTTGAAGCTGCGGCCGAACTGCGTGATCGAGCCGCCATAGAGCTTGGTCGAGGCGAGGAATTCGGCGCCCGGCTCCATGAAGGCGAAGAAGGCCAGCATCTGCGCCGCGTGGCCGGAGGCGCAGGCGGTGGCGCCGCGTCCCCCTTCGAGGGCGGAGACGCGCTCCTCGAGGACCGAGACCGTCGGGTTGGTGAGGCGCGAATAAATGTAGCCGTAGGTCTGGAGGTTGAAGAGCGAGGCGGCGTGGTCGACATCGTCGAAGACGAAGGCGGTCGTCTGGTAGATCGGCGTCGTCCGCGCGCCCGTCGTGGGGTCGGGCGCGGCGCCCGCATGGACGGCGCGCGTCTCGAAGCCGAAGCCGGCAGGCTTGTCGTCGTCCCTCATCGCGGAACCCTCTTCTGGCGCTTGCTGGAGATGATGCCGGTATTGACCCCGCTCCAGGCAAGCTCGCCATGGAGGCGCGAATATTCGATCTTGGGGCAGCGGTTCATGACGACGCGAAGCCCCGCGGACTCCGCCCGCGCCGCCGCCGCGTCGTTGCGCACGCCTAGCTGCATCCACACGATCTTGGCGCCGATCCGGATCGCCTCGTCGACGATGGCGCCGGCGGCTTCCGAATTGCGGAAGATGTCGACCATGTCGACGGGTTCGGAGATCTCGGCGAGATCGGCATAGACGCGCTCGCCGAGGATCGTCTCGCCGGCGGCGCGCGGGTTGACCGGGATGACGCGGAAGCCCTTGCCCTGGAGATATTTCATGGCGAAGTAGCTCGGCCGGTTCCAATGCGGCGAGGCACCGACCATGGCGATCGTCTTCACGCTGGCGAGTATGGATCTCAGGTATTGATCGGAATAGCTGTTGTGATCCATATGGGACACACATCTCGGAGTAGCGAGGCTTTGCGAAGCCGGTAAACGCCGCCGATCGCCCTGTCAATCGAGACTCTATCCCGGCGAATTCCTCCGCGCCAACGCCGCGGCTCGCGGATGAAGCGGTCTCTCCCAACAGGCCCGCGCGAATGCGCCTCAGTTCTTCAGCATCCCGGCCTTGAGCACTGCCGTGTTGTATTCCAGCATCGTGAGATAGGTGCCGGCGGGCGCGTCCGGTTTCGACAAGGCATCGGAATAGAGCGGAGGCCCGACGACGGCGCCGGTTTCCTTGGCGATTTGCGCGATGAGGCGCGGGCTCGTCACATTCTCGAGGAAGAGCGCCTTGATGTGCTCGCGCCGGATCTGCCGCTCGAGCTTTGCGAGGTCGCCGGCCGAGGGTTCACTTTCGGTCGTGACGCCGAGCGGCGCGAGGAAGGCGACCCCATAGGCCTGTCCGTAATACTGAAAAGCATCATGCGTCGTGATGACGCGCCGCTTCTCCTTCGGAATATCGGCGAGCGTTTCGCGGATCGTCTTGTCGAGCGCGGCGAGTTCGGCGCGGTAGGCGTCCGCCCGTCGCCGGTAGTCATCGGCATGGGCCGGGTCCGCGGCGACCAATCCCTTCATGATGTTGTCGGCGTAGACCTCGCCATTGGCCGCGCTTTGCCAGGCATGCGGATCGCGCACGCGCTTGCCCGCTCGCGCCCCCGCGCCGCCCTCGTCCTCCGCTATGGTCAGCGGGGCGATTCCGGCCGTCGCCACCACGACCGTGCCTTTGAACTGCGCCGCGCTGCGCAGACGGTCGAGCCAGCCTTCGAGGCCGAGGCCGTTGGTGATGAGCAGCTTCGCTGCGGAGATGGTCTGCGCATCCCGCGGCGTCGGCTCGTAGCTATGCGTGTCGCTGTCCGGACCCACCAGCGTCGTCACCGCGACATGCTCGCCGCCGATCGCCTTCGCCATGTCGCCAAGGACGCTGAAGGTCGCAACGACGGGCAGCCGCGCCTCCTCCGCCAGGGCAGGGGCGGCGGCGAGCACGGCGAGCCCGAGCAGGACGGCCCCGATGAAGCCTTGCCGCATTCCAGCCTCCGCGGAGTTGGCCAAGATCGCCGGATCAACGAAACGATATAACGTATCGTCCGTTGCGCCGGTTGTCGATCGCGATATCGCCGCATCGGCGACGGGAGCCGCGAAGGCGCCAGCCGCGCGGCGCCGCCATGGGCCCGGCGCGCAGCGCCGCGGATCCGCTCGAGGCCAGAGTGGGGCGAGCCGAGAGCGCGGCGCTTCAAGCCCGGGCGCTGCGCTCGGCGACCAGCATTTCGACAGCCGCCTGCCAGGCCGCGATTGTGTGCTTCACATCGTCCGGCGTGTGCGCCAGCGACACGTAGTATTTCGAATCGCCTTTGAGGACGCCGCGCTCGCGCAGCAGCGTGTTGAAGCGCCGGTTGAGCTCGGCGTCCCCGCGCAGCCAGCCGCGATAGTCCTTCACCTCGCCCTCGGTGAAGACGATGTCGAAGAGCGGCGGCACGCCGATGACCTGCGCCGGCAGGCCCGAGCGCTTCAGGATCTCGGCGAGCGCCCCCATCAGCTCGCGCCCCGTGGCGAAGATTTGCTCATAGGCGCCGGGCCGGCGAAGGATCGCCAGGGTCGCGAGACCCGCGGCGGCGGCGATCGGATTGCCCGAGAGCGTGCCGATCTGCATGAGGAACCCCTCGTCGCCGACGAGGCTCTTGTCGAAATGGGCCATGATGTCGGCGCGCCCGGCGATCGCCGCGAGCGGAAAGCCGCCGCCGATCACCTTGCCGAGGGTGCAGAGATCGGGCTTGACGCCGTAATATTCCTGCGCCCCGCCATAGGCGAAGCGGAAGCCGGTCACGACCTCGTCGAAGATGAGGGGAATGCCATACTGCGCGGTGAGCTGGCGCAGCGCTTCGAGAAAGCCGGGGGCGGGGGCGAGCAGGCGCTGGAAGGGCTCGATGATGACGCCGGCGAGCTCGTCATGGCGCTCGCGGATGAGGCTTCGCACCGTTTCAATGTCGTTGAAAGGCGCGATCAGCATCTCGTCGCGGACGCTTTGCGGCAGCCCGGCGGAATCGGGCACGCCTTGCGGGAAATTGCCGGGGCGCTTGGGAGCGAGGCTGATGAGCGCGTAGTCGCTCATGCCGTGATAGCCGCCCTCGAATTTCAGAATCTTGTCGCGCTTGCGGAAGGCGCGGGCGGCGCGCATCGCGTAGAGGTCGGCCTCGGTGCCGGTCGAGACGAAGCGCACTTTCTCGGCGCAGGGCACGGCTTCGACGATCGCCGCCGCGAGCTCGATGCCGTAGCGGTTGTTGGCGAAGAAGGTGGTGCCGCGCGCGAGCTGCTTCTCGGCCGCCGCGACCACCTCCGGATGAGCGTGGCCGACCAGCATCGGGCCCGAGCCCAGGAGATAGTCGACATATTCATTGCCGCTCTCGTCCCAGACGCGCCCGCCGCGCCCCTCGCGGATGATGACGTCGCTCGACACATTGCCGAAGCCGCCGGCGGGCAGCACGCGCTTTGCCGCCTCGACGAGCAGCAGTTCGGCGTCGTTCCGGGTCCTGGGGGTCATGGGAAGCCTCGCGCTTGATGTGCCGCGATGCTACCGCGGAACGGTGGCGCTGTGCAGGCTTATCATGTGGGGCCGCGAAGAGGGCGGCCGCAAGCCGCCGCCGGCGGAAGGCCGGGAGCTGGCGGCGCGACGCCTGCGCCGGCGCTCAGCAGCTCGTCGGGCGCGGGCTGCGCTCCACCGTGAGGCCGAAGAGCGGGCGCAGCGCCGTTCCCGCCGTGCTGCCGACGAGCGCTGCCGCGAGCCACAGCCAGCCGTGCAGGCTCGATGAGGCGATGCCGCTGAAATAGGCGCCGATATTGCAGCCATAGGCAAGGCGCGCGCCGTAGCCGAGGAGGAGGCCGCCGATGACGGCGGCGAGGAGCGAGCGCGGCGCGATCCGCCATTCCGGCTTGAATTTGCCGGCGAGCGCCGCCGCCAGCATGGCGCCGAGAATGATGCCGAAATCCATGACCGAAGTGATGTCGGCGAAGACGCTGGCATGGAGCGCCGCGGCGCGCGCCGGGCTCGACCAATAGGGCCAGGCCGCGACATCGACGCCGCCCTCCGCCAAGAGCTTCGAGCCCCAGAGGGCGAATCCCGAGGTGATGCCCCAGGGCCGGCCGGCGAGGGCCAAGGTCGCGTAATTGCCGAGGGCGAGGGCGACGGCGCCCCAGAGGAGCGGCCAGGGGCCGCGCAAGAAGCGCTGCCAGCCCTGCCGGGTCGTCGCCTGCTCGCCGCTCGCGACCTCGCCGTGGCGACGCCGCTCGAGGAAGAGGGTGAGCGCGGCGATGCCGGCGAAGGCGGCGAGGCTGACGGCGAGCGCCGGCGCCCAGCCGATCGCCTCGACGAGCAGCACAGGGCGGAGGGCGGGAAGCGCGCTCCACCAGGGCAGGTGCAGCGCGCCCAGCGCCGAGCCCATAATGAAGGCGGCGAGCGTCACCAGCATGCGCGTGTTGCCGCCGCCGGCAGTGAAGAGCGTCCCCGAAGCGCAGCCGCCGCCGAGCTGCATGCCGAGGCCGAAGAGGAAGGCGCCGAAGGCGACGCCGACGCCGAGCGGTCCCGCCTCGCCATGCACCGGATGGCCGAAGAGCGTGCCGTGGCCCAGGGTCGGGTAGAAGAGGATCGCCGCGCAGGCCAGCATCAGCATCTGCGCGCGGAGCCCGGCGCCGCGGCGGTCGGCAATGAAGACGCGGAAGGCCGAGGTGAAGCCGAAGAGCGCGTGGTAGAGGACGAGGCCCAGAGCGCCGCCCAGGAGGAAGAGCGCGCCTTGCCGCCAGGCGAAAGCCGTGCCGAGCCACCAGGCGCCGCCCAGCAGCAGCGCCGCCGCCAATCCCGCGACGCGCTGGTTGATGCCCTGCGGGAGCTGGGCGAGGGGGACGAGCGGGCGGTCGATGGAAAGGTCGGTCATGGCGGCGGTTCCCGAGGCATTGGGGCGCCGCTCCCTCGGCGGCGCTCCTTTCTCGGCACCAGATAAAATGCGCAGCCGACTTTGTCAATCTTGATAATAATACAAAGTAAGATGCGTAAACGTGCGGCGCGATGTTTCGAGTTCGGGCTGCGCCTTTCGTTCAGGATGAGGGGAGTTGATCAAGTATCTGAAACGAATGGAAAATAAACCTCATCCGGGAGCGAGCCGGCGCCGCGGCGCCGTCGCCGAGACTCCGATCGCTTTTCAGCGCCGAAGGCGCATCCATTCTTCTCTGTGTCTCTGCGGTATATTTGTGCTTCGTGCCGTCGTGGTGAACAACCGCCGCGGCTTCCGCGCGCAGCGGACGAAGGACCGGTCCCGCCCTCACCGGTTCTCCCACACGGCCGGCCGCTTCTCGAGGAAGGCGTCAATGCCCTCCTCGGCATCGCGGGCCAGCATGTTTTGCGTCATGACTCGCGAGGCGTAATCATAGGCTTCGGCGAGCGGCAGCTCGGCTTGCCGATAGAACGCCTCCTTGCCGATCTTGAGGGTGAGCGCCGATTTGCCGGCGATCTGCGCCGCGAAGCGCGCGACCTCGGCATCGAGCTCAGAGGCGGGGACGACGCGGTTGACGAGGCCGAGAGCCTGCGCCCGCTCGGCGTCCACCAACTCGCCCGTCAGCAGCATCTCCATCGCGGCTTTGCGGCCGACGGCGCGCGAGAGCGCCACCATCGGCGTCGAACAGAAGAGGCCGATATTGACGCCCGGCGTCGCGAAGCGCGCCTCGGTCGAGGCGACGGCGAGGTCGCAGGTGGCGACGAGTTGGCAGCCGGCGGCGGTGGCGACGCCGTGGATGCGGGCGATGACCGGCTTCGGCAGGCGCGTCAGGCTCAGCATCAGCCGCGAGCATTGCGCGAAGACCGCCTCGTACTGCGCCCGCCCGGGCGCGGCGCGCAGCTCGCGCAGATCATGGCCGGCGCAGAAGGCGGGGCCGGCGCCGGCGAGGACGACGACGCGGATCGCGGCATCCTCCGCCACCTCGTCCAGCGCCTCCTGCAGGGCCGCCATCAGCGCGCGCGAGAGAGCGTTGCGCGCCTGCGGCCGGTTGAGGGTGAGCGTCGCCACGCCGTCGGCGTCCCGGCGGAGGAGGAGAGGGGGCTCCGGTCCCGGCCCGGTCCCGACCGCAGCGTCTGTCTTCATGCGTGCCTCCGCACGATCTCCGCTCAGCCCTCCCACTTCCAGGAGGAACGCCCCGGGAAGGGCGGCGGTATCGTCTCGGCGATGCTTTTTCGCGCGATGTGGCGGTCGTAATAGGCTTTGAGCGCCGCCGCCTTCGCCAGCATCGCGCCGCTCTCCGGCATCTTGTCGAGATAGAAGAGGATCGGCATCAGATTGGCGTCGGCGAGGCTGAAGGCGCTGCCGACGAGGTATCCCGTCTTGGCGACGGCGTGGTCGAGGACGCCGATCTGCGCTTCGAGCGGCGCGAGGGCGCCCTCGATGCGAGCGCGGTCGGGCTTCCCGTCGGGGGTGCGCGGAAAGAAGTGGGCGCCGATATATTGCCGCACGGCGATGGGGTCGATATGCGTGTTGACGAGCGAAATCCACTGTTCGGCGCGGGCGCCCTCGACAGGATCGCGCGGCGTGAGCGGCGGGCCGTCGAAGGCATGGTCGATATAGAAGGCGATGGCCCGCGATTCGCAGAGCGTCACCTCGCCGTGGCGCAGCGCCGGAATCTTGCCGAAGGGATGGACGGCATCGACCTCCGGCGTGTGCGGCATGACCGGGACGAGCGTGCAGGAGACGCCTTTCTCGGCGCAGGCGATGCGGGTGACCCAGACATAATTGCTCTGCGGAAGGCCGATGATCTGAAGCTCGGGCATCATGTCCTCGATGGCAAGTGGGGGAGGAGAGAATATATGCCGGAGGCCTTCTCCGCTATGCTCGGTTGCGCATGACCCGGCCCCGCAAGCAGAGTGCCGTTCCTGGCGCGCTCGGCGATCTGCTGAGCGGCCTTGCCGCGCCTGGCCGCGAGGCGATTGTCGAGGGCGCCGTGGTGCTGCGCGGCTTCGCCTTGCCGGAGGCGGATCGCCTCGCGGCGGCGGTGGCGGTGGTCGCCGTGGCGGCGCCCTTCCGCCGGATGGTGACGCCCGGCGGCTATGCGATGTCGGTCGCGATGACGAATTGCGGCGAAGCCGGCTGGGTCACCGACCGCCGCGGCTATCGCTACCAGGCGACCGATCCCGAGACGGGGCGGCCCTGGCCGGCGCTGCCGGAGGCCTTCCGCCGCCTTGCCGCCGCCGCCGCCGCGACGGCCGGCTTTGCCGGGTTCGTCCCCGATGCCTGCCTCGTCAACCGCTACGCGCCCGGCGCCAAGCTGTCGCTCCACCAGGACCGCAACGAGCGCGACTACGCGCAGCCCATCGTCTCGGTCTCGCTCGGCCTTCCCGCAACCTTTCTCTTCGGCGGCGAGCGGCGCTCCGACCGGCCGCGCCGCATCCGCCTCGAACATGGCGATGTCGTCGTCTGGGGCGGGCCGGCGCGCATGGCATTCCACGGCGTCGAGGCGCCGGTCGAGGGCGAGCATCCGCTGACCGGTTCCTTCCGCATCAACCTCACTTTCAGGAAGGCGCTCTGAAGGGCGCCGGGATCACCGGGAGACTGCGATGGCCGGGGTGACGATCGCCGAGTTCGAGGCGCTGATGCGCGAGAGCCTGCCCTTCGCGGCGCTCTTCGATCCCGAAATCCTGCGGATGGAGGACGGGCACGTGACGGCGCGGATGCCCTTCAAGGCCGACTTCCTGCGCCCCGGCGGCACCATCTCCGGCCCCATTCTCATGGGGCTCGCCGATCTCGTGACCTATGCCGCGGTGCTCTCGCGCATCGGCCGGGTCGAGCTCGCGGTGACGACGAGCCTCACCATCAACTTCCTGCGCAAGCCGCCCCCGGCCGCGATCCGCGCCGAGGGCCGGCTGTTGAAGCTCGGCCGGCGCCTTGCCGTCGGCGAGGTCGAGCTCTTCTCCGAAGGCGAAGGCGAGATGGTGGCGCATGTCGTCGCGACTTATTCGCTGCCGCCGCACGCGGCGGGGTGAGTCTTCGGTATCATGTTACCGCTAGCTGAAAGCCGCGGAAAATCTTGGCTTTCCGCTTGACAGTGCGCGGCGCGGCGGCATAATCCGCGCCCTTCGCCGGGCACTGGCCCGGCTGCGCCATCCCGAGTCCGACCGATGAAGACCTATACGGCCAAGCCGTCCGAGATCGAGAAGAAATGGGTGCTGATCGACGCCGACGGCCTCGTCCTCGGCCGCCTCGCGACGATCATCGCCAATCGCCTGCGCGGCAAGCACAAGCCGAGCTACACGCCGCACATGGATGACGGCGACAACATCGTCGTCGTCAACGCCGAGAAGGTGCATCTGACCGGCAACAAGCGGAAGGACAGCATCTTCTACTGGCACACCGGCTATCCGGGCGGCATCAAGGGGCGCAGCAAGGGCGCGATCCTCGAAGGCAAGCACCCCGAGCGCGTCATCATGAAGGCGGTGGAGCGGATGGTGCCGCGCGGGCCCCTCGGCCGCAAGATCATGGGCAATCTGCGCGTCTATGCCGGCGCCAGCCATCCGCACGAGGCGCAGCAGCCGCAGCCGCTCGACGTCGCCGCGCTCAACCGCAAGAACAAGAGGGCCTGATCGATGGCGGATCTCTCGCAATTGGGGGCGCTGCGCCACGCGATGACGGCGGCGCAGCAGGAGCAGAAGAAGCAGGCGCCGCAGCCGAGCGAGGCCGAGCCGGCGAAGCAGAAGCTCGACGCCCAGGGCCGCGCCTACGCCACCGGCAAGCGCAAGAATGCGGTGGCGCGCGTCTGGCTCCGGCCCGGCTCGGGCAAGATCGAGGTGAATGGCCGCGACAGCCCCGTCTATTTCGCGCGGCCGGTGCTGCGCATGATGATGAACCAGCCCTTCGTCGTCGCCAACCGCATGGGCCAGTACGACGTCGTCTGCACCGTCGTCGGCGGCGGGCTGTCGGGCCAGGCGGGCGCGGTGCGCCACGGCATCAGCAAGGCGCTCACCTATTACGAGCCGGAGCTGCGGCCGGCCCTGAAGTCGGGCGGGTTCCTCACCCGCGACAGCCGCGTCGTCGAGCGCAAGAAATACGGCAAGGCCAAGGCGCGACGCAGCTTCCAGTTCTCGAAGCGCTGATCCGCGCAGACATCATCCGCGGGGGCGCTTCGGTTCCGATCGAAGCGCCCTTTTTCTGTCTCCTGACGCGGGGGTCGACATGGCTCCGAATGTGTTCATCGACGGCGAAGCGGGAACGACCGGGCTCCAGATTCACCGGCGCCTCAAGGACCGGCGCGACATCGAGCTCGTCTCGATCGATCCGGCGCGGCGCAAGGACCCGGCCGTCCGCCGCGACATGCTGAACAGCGCCGATCTCGTCATCCTCTGCCTCCCGGACGAGGCGGCGCGCGAGGCCGTCCGCCTCGTCGAGAGCAATTCGGTGCGGATCATCGACGCTTCGACGGCGCACCGCACCGCGCCCGGCTGGACCTACGGCTTTCCCGAGATGGCGAAGGGGCAGCGTGCGGCTATCGCCGAATCGCGCCGGGTCAGCAATCCCGGCTGCTATCCGACGGGCTTCATCGCGCTGGTGCGGCCGCTCGTCGAAGCCGGCCTCGTGCCGCGCGACTGGCCGGTCACCGTCAATGCCGTCTCCGGCTACAGCGGCGGCGGCAAGAGCATGATCGCCGAGTTCGAGGACAAGAGCTCGCCCGCCTATACCGAGACGCCCTATCGCATCTACGGGCTGAGCCTCGCCCACAAGCATGTGCCGGAGATGCGCTGCCATGCGGGCCTGACGCACGCGCCGCTCTTCGCCCCCGCCGTCGGCCGCTATGCGCAAGGGATGATCGTCGAGGTGCCGCTGCATCTGAAGGCGCTCCCCGCGGCGCCGCGGCTGCGCGATGTCCATGCCGCTCTCGCCCGCGCCTATGCCGGCGAGGCCTTCGTCGCGCTCGCTTCGCTCGAGGAGGCGGGCGCGCTGAAGACGCTCGATCCCGAAGGGCTCAACGGCACCAACCGCATGAAGCTCTACGTCTTCGGCTCGGACGAGGCGGGGCAGGCGCGGCTCGTCGCCTTGCTGGACAATCTCGGCAAGGGTGCCTCCGGCGCCGCCGTGCAGAACCTCAATCTGATGCTGGGCCTTCCCGAGGAGGCCGGGCTTGGAGGGGAGCCGCCCCGCGCATGAGCCCGCTCATCCTGCCCTTCAACGGCATCCGCCCGCGCATCGCTGCGAGCGCCTTCATCGCCCCCGGCGCCGTCATCATCGGCGATGTCGAGATCGGCGAGGACGCCAATATTTGGTTCGGCTGCGTCCTGCGCGGCGATGTCGCCGGCCTCGTCGTCGGCGCCCGCAGCAATGTGCAGGACGGCACGGTCGTCCACGGCTCGACCGGCAAGCCGCCCACCCATATCGGCGCCGACGTCACGATCGGCCATATGGCGCTCATCCATGCCTGCCGGCTCGAGGACGGCTCCTTCGTCGGCATGAAGGCGTGCGTCGCCGACGGCGCCGTCGTCGAAACCGGCGCCATGGTGGCGGCCGGCGCCGTCGTGACGCCGGGAAAGCGCGTCCCTTCGGGCGAACTCTGGGGCGGCAATCCGGCGCGGCTCATGCGACCCTTGCGCGAGGAGGAGCGCGCCTACATCCGCGAGCTGCCTTCGCGCTATGTTCAACTGTCGCGGGAGCATCGAGGCGGCGCGCCGCGCTAG
>JAJPHB010000140.1 GCA_021325525.1 Alphaproteobacteria bacterium | reverse complement strand
GCCGTGCAGCACGAGGTCGAGGTGGCATAGCGCGCGCCGGTCCAGGCGGCGAAGGCCCTCTCGAATTCGAGGGCGCGCGGCCCATGGACGAGGATCGGGCCGTTCAATACCGCCATCACCGCGGCGCGCTCTTCATCGCCGATCATCGGCCGCCCGAAGGGTATCTCTCGCATGTCTCTCGGCTCGCTTGCTCTAGGAGATTGCCCAGGATCACTCAATGATAAGCGGGCCTGACGACCGCGCCGTGCCGCACCGCCTCGTCGATGGCAAGACAGACGCTCATCGCATCGAAGACGCCGGCCTCGTCGACTTCCGCCGACCCCCGCCCCAACACGGCATCGATGAAGGATGGGATGAGATCGCCCTTTTCGGCGCCGGGATAAGGAAGCGTCACGAGCTCCGGCCGGGCGTCCGGCTCGCGCGAGCGCCAGATGCGGCCGGCATCGACGCCGTTCTCGAAGGTGGCTTCGGTGCCGTAGACGAGGAGGCGATGGAAATGGGGAAAGACGCAGCCGAAGTTCGCCGTGACCTTGGCAACGGCGCCGCTCTCGAAGCGGAGGATCGCCAGAGTCATATCGTCGAAGCGGAATCCCGTCCCGGCTGTAGCGATCCGGTTGCCGAATCCCGCGACCTCCACGACGCGCTCGCCGGCCAGCCAGAGAACGAGGTCGACGACATGGACGCCGCCGCCCAGCATGACCGAATAATAGTCCTGCTTGCCGCGCCAGCCCTCGATGATCTTGTGGACGCGCCCGTAATTGTAGTCGGCTTCGAGATGGAAGAGCCGTCCGAAACGGCCGGCCGCGATCTCGGATTTGAGCGCGCGAAAGCGCGGTGCGCGGCGGAGGATGAGGTTCGAGGAGAGGCGCAGCCCGGGCCGGCGCGCCAGTGCGGCGCGAATCTGCGCGAGCTCGTCGCGCGACTGGCAGAGCGGCTTTTCCGCGAAGACGTGCTTTCCCGCCTCGACGGCACGGTGGATCTGGGCGAAATGCGCGGCGTCATAGCTGGCAATGGAGACGATGTCGATCGTCGGATCGTCGATGAGCGCTTCGGCCGAGGCATGGAGCTTGACCCCAGGATAGCGCAATGCCGCCATCTCGCGCTTGGCGGGATCGATATCGGCGAGCGCCACGACCTCGCAATCGGGATGAGCGCGGTAGCCGGCGATATGCCGCTCGCCGACGCCGAGCCCGACCACGCCGGCGCGCAGGCGCGTCATGCGACGCAGCTTTCCGCAGCGATCTCGTCGGCGAGAGCGATCAGCGCCTCGACTCCATAGGCGAGGTGCGGCTCGGTCATCCGGTCCAGCATCGCCGCAATGCGCGCGAAATCCTCTTCGGTGTCGACAGAGAGCTGCAGCTCGGGCCGCGGGCGCGCCGCCGCGAAATTGACGATGCGAAAGCGCTCGGGATGGGCATAGAGAAAAGGCGTCACATGCTCGCGCTCGGCCGGCTCCCTCGCCTCGGCCATAGCCGCTTCGAGGGCGGCTGTGGCGATGACCTCGACCGACTGGCCTTTTGGAAAACTGCGCGGATGAACGTTGGTCACGAGTTCGGCGTCTTCCTTGCGAAAGAGCGCGATGCCCTTGCTGACCAGCGCCGGGTCGAGCAGCGGGCTATCGCCATTGACCCGCACCAGCGCCGCGAATTTCTGCCCGCGCGCCGCGGCCAGCATCCGCCCGCCGACATCATCGAGCGGTCCGCGGTGGCAGGCGATGCCGAGCCCTTCGGCGAGCGCCGCCAGCGCATCGTCATCCGCTTCGGTCGAAGTCGCGAGCACGATTCCGTCGAGCCCTGCGGCCTGCGCCAGGCGCTCGACGAGATAGGCGATCATCGGGCGGCCGCATAGCGGGCGAAGGACTTTGCCGCGGAGACGGCGCGAGCTTGTCCGCGCCTGGATGACAGCGCCGATGCGCATCGAGTCAGACCGCCACCCGCTCGCCGCCGGCGGCCGCGGCGAAGCTCGCTTCGATGAGGCGCTGGACGCGGGCGCCGGCGGCGAAATCGGGCGCGCAGGCTTCGCCCCGTCGCGCCGCGGCGACGAAGCGCTCGGCAAGGCGGCGGAAGGTCGGCTGGCGGTCGTCGCCCGCCATGCCGTCCGCCTCCTCGCGGAGCAGCAGGCGGGAGGCGCCGCCGCGCTCGTGCAGAGAGAGGGCGAAGCCCGATGCAGTCGAATAGCCGACGTTTTCGAGCACCAGCGCCCCCGACTCGCAGGCGAGCGTCCAGCGGTGCCGCGACAGGCCGGGCGTCGCATTGCCGAGGACGATCGCGACCGGCACGCCGCTGTCGAGGGTCGCGGTCAAGCTCGCAAAATCCTCGGCCGGATGGGCGCCGCGAGGCGCGATCCTCGCCGTCGCGCGCCGGTCGAAGCTCGCCTGCAGCGAGGCGACGCGGCCGAGAAACCGCTCGATCAGGAAGAGGATATGCGAGCCCAGCATCGCCATGACGCCGCCCTGGCGCTCGGCGTCGAGCTTCCAGCCCCAGCGGCCATGCCGGTGCGCGTAAGATTCGTGCGTCCAGATGATCTCTGCCGCGCGCAGCGGTCCCGCCACCCCGTCCCGCAGCGCCGTGCCGAGAGCGATGAAGGCCGGTGCGTCGGCGAATTGGAAGCCGATTGCCGCGGTCTGTCCGCGTGCTTGCTCCGCGAGCCGCGCCGCCGCCGCCGCCGTCGCTGCGAGCGGTTTCTCGGCAAGGACGGCAAATCCGCGAGCGAGGGCCGCCGCCGCGGCGCGCTCCGTCTCGGCGGGCGGCAGCGCGAGGCTCACCGCATCGAGCGGCTGATCGAGCAGCGCCTCGATGCCGGTGCAGGCATCGACGCCGAAGCGTGCCGCCGCGCTGCGCGCCGTCTCCGGATGCGCCGCCGCGAGCGCCACGATCTCGACGCCAGGAAGCGCGCGGAAGACCGGGAGATGCACGGCCGCGCCGAAGCCGGCGCCGGCGATGCCGAGGCGGAGAGGGTGCTCCATTACCTCTCGACGATGCGCAGGCGCGGCAGCGGCACGATGATCTTGGAGCGCAGCCCGCGCTGGCGCAGCTTGGCGATGATCGGCTCGGCATAGTGCCAGGACAGCATCACGGCGTATTCCGGCTGCTCCTCGAAGAGCCGCTTCTCGTCGACGACGGGGATGTGCTTGCCCGGCAAGTAGAGCCCGAGCTTCAGCGAGCTCGATTGCTCGGCGATATAGGGCATGAGAACCGGGTCGATATTGCAATAGTTGAGCAACGTGCTGGCGCGGCCAGGGCAACCGATGCCGGGCGCTGGCATGCCGGCTTGCTTCAGCTCGACCAGCAGCTTCTGCAAGGCGAGCTTCGCCGCCTCGACGAGCGGCACGAAGCGCGCGAAGGCCTCGGGCCCGTTGATCCCGGCCTCTTCCTCGGCCGCGATCAGCGCCGCGAGCCGGGCCGAGCGTGGCCGCCCCGCGCCCTTCACGGCATAGACGCGGATCGAGCCGCCGTAATTCGGGATGCGCTCGGCATCGACGATGCTGAAATCGTAATAGCCGAAGAGGCGCAGAAGCGGCGCCAGCGAGTAGTATTTGAGGTGCTCGTGATAAATCGAATCGTATTGCGCCGTCGCGATGAGGTCGAGGAGGTAGTGCGATTCCGTGACGAAGACGCCGCCTTCTTCGAGAAGATGCGAGACGCCGCGCAGCAGGTCACCGAGATTGGGAATATGCGCGAACATGTTGGTCGAGGTGACGGCCGCCGCGCGCCCATGCGTCGTGACGATCGCGCGCGCCAGCTTCTCGCTGAAGAATGCCTGGATCGTCTCGACGCCCTCGGCGCGGGCGAGCGCCGCGATGTTGGTCGCCTCGACGCCGAGAACGCGCAGCCCCTTGGCGAGAAAGCCCTTGAGCAGCGTTCCGTCATTGGAGCCGATGTCGATGGCGAGCGCGCCCCGCGGGCAGCCGAAAGTGTCGACGATGACGGAGGCTGTTCCCTGCAAATAGCGCACGAGGCTCGGCGTGATGCCGCTTCGATAGGGATAGTCCGGATGGAAGAGGATGTCCGGCCGTACGACATGGTCGATCTGGGCGAGGCCGCAGGCGCCGCACTGCACGAGGCGCAGCGGATAGACCGTCTCGGGCGCGTCGAGCTGCGCGCGCGTCAGCAGCGAGTCGCAGGGCGGCTGGTGGCCGAGATCGAGGATCGGCCGCAGCGCGCCCGAGCCGCAGATCTGGCAGCGTTCGAGATGACCCAGCGGCAGGTCATGTGTGGGCAGTGCTGTCATGCGGCGGCAGGGGCGGGGGCCGGAGCCCCGTTCTCCAGCAAAGCGGCCACGCGCGCGGCGAGGCGCGCGCCGGCGGCATCGGGATGGAACTTGCGCTCCCAGCATGAAAAGGCGCGCTCGATTATGGCTTCGGCGCGCTGGCGATCGGCGACGGCGAGGCGCATGCGCTCGACGAAACCCTCGGCGTCGCCGGCGAGATAGGCAGTCTCGCCGTCGATGAGGTCGGGGTTGCCGAGGGCTGTATTGCGATGGGCGATGACGAGCGTGCGCTTTGCCATGGCCGTCAGGATGCGGCTGCGATTGCCGACCGGAACGTCGATCGGCACGAGCACGGCATGGCAGGACGCCATGACCGCGTCGAGATCCTCGACGAAGCCGAGGCGCTCGAATTCGCGCCGGCTCGCCATCATGCGCTCGGCCCAATGCGGGACGGCGCCGCGCCCGGCGAGGAGAATGCGAAAGCCGCCCTCGCCCCAGAGCCGGCGCAATCTCGGAAAGACTTTCTCCAGTGTGAAGTGCAGCGCCGAGCGCGAGCCGAGGCCGGTCAGAGTGCCGAAGAAGAGAAAGCTCGGCGTCTCTGGCAGCGGCTTCCGCGCGGAGGCGCGCCCCGCCATCGGCTCCGGCCAGGGATAGGGTTCGTAAGTCGCGGCGATGCCGAGGCGGCCGAGCGCGGCGACCGAGGAATGCGACGCGACGATGATCGTCTCGGCCGAGCCGAGAACATCACGATAGAGCCGCTCCCAGCTCCGGCAGCAGAGCCAGTTCGAGGCAAGATGAACAAGCGCTGTCGGACGCTCGCGGACGGCGTAGAGCGCATGATGCCAGATGCTCTGGAAGTTGAGGTCGCCCAGCCAGACGACCCGCGGGGCCGCGACAGGCGCCGCGATCCACGCCGCGAGGATGTCGAAGGCGACGATCGCATCGGGCTGGAAGCGGCGGATGACGGCCCGCGCTTCGGCGCTGGCCGCGGGGTCGAGCCGATGGCGATGCCGCCCCTGCTCGACGAAGCGCCGCGACCGGCAGGCGACGATGCGGACGCGCTCGCCCTCGGCGAAGTCGCGCGCATAGGCGTCGACCGCCGCGTCCGGCCAGGCCTCGCCTTCCAGCAGCAGCAGGTGAAGGATGGCGTAACCCTCCCGCTTCAGCCGCGCGATGTAGTGATAGAAAAGGACGGTGCTGGCGCCTCGGCTCTCATGCGGGACGCCGGCCGAGCAGACGAGGAGGCGCCGCCCGCTCGCCGCGGCCGGCGCTGCTGTTTCGCGCATGGCTGCCAAGGCGGTCACAAGAGGCCCCGGAGCAGGGCAAGGCCGACAATGCCGACATGCATCGCATGCGCGAAGTCGCCGCGCTCGATTGCCGAGGCGAGCGCCTGGCGCGGGAGGAGGAGGCGGGTGACCCCCGCCTCGGGCGTCCAGCCCGCGATCGGCTCCACGGCTTTGGCGAAGAAGCACCAGATCTTGTTGTCGAGGCGCCCGGGATCGGGCGAGAGGCGGCCGAGGAGGAGCGGCGCGGCAGGGGCGGCATAGCCTGCCTCTTCGGCAAGCTCGCGGGTGGCGCAGGCGGCGGGCTCCTCGCCGGGGTCGAGCAGCCCGCCCGGCAGCTCGAGAGTCAGCGCCTCGCTCGCCGGGCGGTATTGCTCGACGAGGACGATCTCTTCCTCCGCCGTCAGGGCGAGGACGTTCACGTAATCGGCCTGCGCCAGCGAGTGGAAGGCGCCGAGCGCGCGGCCCTCCGGATCGGTGACGGCACGCTCGACCAGGGTCACCCAGGGCGAGAGGACGGTGCGCTTTCGGGCGGTGATGCGATAGGGGTTCATCGGAAGGAAGGCGCGATCCGGGCAAGCTACCGCAGTCCGGGTGAATCGCGTCACCCGGGAGGCGCATGCGACCCGCGCGGTTCCGCCTTAAGCGGCCGCGACCGCGTCCACCGGCAGGCGGATCCTCACTTGACGGCCAAGCAGCTCCAGCAGGACGACGACGCGGTCGGCGTCGCTCACGCACTCGAAGATGCCGGTCTGGCCGGTCAGGGCGCCGTGATTTATTTGCACCCGCTCGCCGGGGCCGAAAGCCGGCGCCGGCGGCAGGACGACGAGGCCGCGCGCGTCTTCGCGGGCGCGTATCTCGTCGATGACCGTCTGCGGAACCGGGGCGGGCCGGTCGCCATGGGACACCAGCTCGACGACGCCGATGGTCGAACGGATGGCTCGCCAGCGCGCGGCGGCGATATCCATGGCAAGAAAGAGATAGCGCGGGAAGAGCGGCCGAGCCCGCTCGCGTGCCTGCCGCGCATGGCGCACGCGCTTCAGATAGCAGGGGAGATAGGTCGCAAATCCCTGATTGCGCAGGTGCCAATTCGCCTTGCTCTCGGCGTGAACCTGCGTATGGACGGCATACCACTGAAGCATAGCGCTCACTCCGCGAAGCGCGGCCGCTTGCGCGAGACGTGCAGCAGCGCCGGCGCCAGCACCCGCGCCTCCGGCATCTGCCGCACGAGGCTGTCGAAGCTGCGCTGCGGTGTCCGGTGGTCGGTCAGGACCACGGCATCGACGGGCCCCAGCGCCGCGAGCTCGGTCGCGACGGGCAGGCGCCGGCCGGGCCGCACATCGATGGCACGGACGACGAGGCCGACGAGGGTGACATCGTGGCCATCGGCGCTCAGCATCGCAAGATCCGCGAGCTCGCCCGCCCCGCACAAAGCGACCCGCCGCCAGCCGCGCTCGGCGCAGATGCGAAACAACGCTTCGTAATCGGCGCGTGCCCGCCGCAGGAAATCGAAGGAATAAGCGAGGTAGTTCGCGGTCAGCCGGCTCTTTTCGGCAAAGCCCTTCGGCGTCAGGTAATACCGATACCGGTTGGCCGGCGCGTGAGTGATCTTGATGAAGCCCTTGGCGATGCAGCGCCGCAGATAAGCGTTGGTGAGGCCGAGCGCGATGCCGAGCCGTCGCGCCAGCGATCGCTGGGTGATGGTGCTGCTTTCCTCGACCGCCGCCAGCAGGCTGACGGTGATGCCGGCCTCGGTCGGCGACTCCCCCGAGTCCGACTCCGGCAGGCTGAGCGGCGGTGCCCCCGAATGAGCGTTCACGGCGCGAACATAGGAGCGTGCCGACTCGGCGTCAATCGGAAAAGCCGGCCTATTGCCGCGAAGGCGGCGCTGTCAGGGAGCTCGAAGGCGCGCCGTTTCTAGTGTTGCGGCGGCAGCTTTTCTTCGAGCGCCCAAGCCTCCGCGCTGGCGCCGGCGAGCGATTGGACGCGCGCTTCGTCAGCGGCAAGCGCGGCGGCCGGTCCCGAATAGACGATGGCGCCGTCGTCGAGGACATAAGCGTCGTCGGCGATGGCAAGGCTCATGCGGACATTCTGCTCGACGAGCAGCACCGAGATGCCCTCGCCGCGCATCTGCTCGACGATGCGGAAGACCTCGCGGACGATGAGCGGCGCCAGGCCTTGCGAGGGCTCGTCGAGAATGAGGAGCTTCGGGTTCAGCAGCAAGGCGCGAGCGATCGCCAGCATTTCCTGCTCGCCGCCCGAGAGTTGCCGCCCCAGATTCTGCCGCCTCTCGGC
>JAJPHB010000172.1 GCA_021325525.1 Alphaproteobacteria bacterium | reverse complement strand
TGGTCGATGGCGCGCTTGCGGCCGAACTCGGTCTCGACCGGCACGACCGAGAGGCAGTTCGACGCCGTCGAGCAATCGCCGCAGCCCTCGCACACGGCCTCGTTGATGAAGACGCGCTTCGGCGGATCCGCCATCTTGCCGCGCTTGCGCCGGCGCCGCTTCTCGGCGGCGCAGGTCTGGTCGTAGACGAGGACCGTGACGCCCGGAATCTCGCGCAGGCTGCGCTGCACGGCGTCGAGCTCGTCGCGATGGTGGAAGGAGGTCCCCGGCGCGAAGGCGGCGCCGGCGGGATATTTGTCGGGCTCGTCGCTGACGACGACGATGCGCTTCACCCCCTCGGCATCGAGCTGGCGCGAGATGTCGGCCACCGAGAGCTGCCCGTCGACCGGCTGGCCGCCCGTCATCGCGACGGCGTCGTTGTAGAGCAGCTTGTAGGTGATGTTGACGCCGGCAGCGACGGCGGCGCGGATGGCGAGAATGCCGGAATGGAAGTAGGTGCCGTCGCCGAGATTGGCGAAGATGTGCTGTGTCTCGGTGAAGGGCGCCTGCCCGATCCACGGCACGCCTTCGCCGCCCATCTGCGTGAAGGTCTCGGTCTGGCGGTCCATCCAGACCGCCATGTAATGGCAGCCGATGCCGGCGACGGCGCGGCTTCCCTCAGGCACCTTCGTCGAGGTGTTGTGCGGACAGCCCGAGCAGAAATGCGGCGTCCGCTCGATCTTGACCTCGTATTTGGCGAGCTGCCGCTCCTTGGATTCGAGGAATTTGAGACGGTCCTCGATGACGGGCGAGGTATAGAACTTGCCGATCCGCTGGGCGATGAGCCGGGCGATCATCGCCGGCGTCAGCTCGCCGGTCGAAGGCATGATCCAGACGCGGTTCTCGTCGAACTTGCCGACGACGCGCGGCCGCACATCCTCGCGCCAGTTGTAGAGCTGCTCCTTGAATTGGTTCTCGATGACGGCGCGCTTCTCCTCGATCACGAGGATCTCTTCGAGTCCCTCGGCGAAGTGGCGGATGCCCTCGCGCTCCAAGGGCCAGGACATGCCGACCTTGTAGAGGCGGATGCCGATCTCGGCGGCATGCGCCTCGTCGATGCCGAGATCGTCGAAGGCCTGGCGGACGTCGAGATAGGATTTGCCCGTGGTGACGATGCCGATGCGCGGGCGCGGGCTGTCGAGCACCACCCTGTCGAGCTTGTTCGCCCGCGCAAAGGCGAGCGCCGCATAGAGCTTCCATTTGTGGAGGCGGTATTCCTGCTCGAGGGGCTTGTCGGGCCAGCGGATGTTGAGCCCGCCCGCCGGCATTTCGAAATCGGTCGGCAGCACGATGGGCGCGCGCTGCGGGTCGACCGAGACCGAGGCCGAGCTGTCGACCGTCTCGGCGATCGTCTTCATGGCGATCCAGCAGCCGGAGTAGCGGCTCATCGCCCAGCCATAGAGCCCGTAATCGAGGATCTCCTGCACGCCAGCCGGGTTCAGCACCGGGATGCAGGCATCCATGAAGGCGTATTCGGATTGATGCGGCAGCGTCGAGGATTTGCAGGCGTGGTCGTCGCCGGCAAGAAGGAGGACCCCGCCATGGGGCGCGCTGCCGGCGGCGTTGCCGTGCTTGAAGACGTCGCCCGAGCGGTCGACGCCCGGCCCCTTGCCGTACCACATGGCGAAGACGCCGTCATGCTTGGCGCCGGGGAAGAGTCCGACCTGCTGCGAGCCCCAGACGGCGGTCGCCGCGAGATCCTCGTTGACGCCGGGCTGAAAGCGGATCTGGTTCCGCTCGAGGAAGCGCCGGGCGCTCCAGAGGGCCTGGTCGAGCCCGCCGAGTGGCGAGCCGCGATAGCCGGAGATGAAGGCGGCGGTATCGAGCCCCGCCGCCGCGTCGCGCTGGCGCTGCATCATGGGGAGGCGCACGAGCGCCTGCGTCCCGGTCAGATAGATGCGGCCGGATGTGACCGTGTATTTGTCATCGAGGGTGACTGCGGCCAGCGCCATGACGACCCCGCCCGGTTTACCGCCATCTTAGGAACGATGGCGCAACAATTACTTAATCGCGCCGCCGCTTCGGCACAATCGCCCCTATCGCCCGCGGTCGAAGTCGCAAGAATCCTGCCGCCGCGCCGGCTTCGCAGCGGCGACGCGCAGAAGCATTCGGTCTGCCGCGCAATTTTCGGTCGTCACTGCCCCGCATCCGTGCCCTCGTCCCATCCGGGATCGTGCCGGTAAGCCGTCGCGGCATGGGTGGTGACGAGATGCTGGTCGATGCGGCGGCCGATGTAATTGTCCTCGGCGTCGAAATAGCGCGTCAGCCGCTGCGTCACGCGCCGGGCGCGGCCGAGGTAATTGCCCTCGGCATCGAAGAAGCGGATGGTGAGCCCGCGCCGGCGCGCGAGGCCGATGAAATTGCCGTCGCCGTCGTAATAGCGCAGCACCTGCCCATCGAGGAGCGGCAGCGTCAGCTCCATGATCCGGCCGACATCCTCGCGCGCGGAGGCGTCGGGCGGCTCGGCCTCGATCCGGCTGTTGGATTGCGCCGGCGGCGGCGCAGCCGTCGCCGGCGCCATGAAGAGAAGGGCGAGCGCGATAAGGGGCAGGGCGAAGGCAAGGCGCATGGCGGCCGCCGAATTGTCCGCGGGCGGCGGGTAAACGGCGCGGTGCGCGATGCGTTCCGCCCGCGCCCGCGCGCGCCGCGGCAGTTCGTGCTAAGCTTGCCTCCGCCAGACCATCCGCCAGGGAGGAGCCGATGCTCAAGGAATTCCGCGAATTCGCGATGCGCGGCAATGTCGTCGACCTCGCCGTCGGCATCATTCTCGGCGCTGCCTTCGGCAAGATCGTCACCTCCTTGGTGAACGACATCCTGATGCCGCCCATCGGCCTCCTGCTCGGCCATGTCGATTTCTCGAGCCTCTTCATCAACCTGTCGGGGGCGCATTACAACTCGGTCGCCGAGGCCAAGGCGGCAGGCGCCGCGACGATCAATTACGGCGTCTTCATCAACACCGTCCTCGATTTCGTGATCGTCGCCTTCGCCGTTTTCCTGCTCGTCCGCCAGCTCAACCAGCTGGCCAAGAAGCCGGCGCCGCCCGCCATGCCGACGACGAGGGAGTGCCCCTACTGCGCCTCGACCATCTCGCTGCGGGCGACGCGCTGCCCCAATTGCACCTCCGAGATCGGCGCCGCCGCAGCGGCGCCAGCGGAGTAGCGGTCCGAAGCGCCCCGCAATCAGGCCTTCAAACCCTCTCCCCGCTGGGGAGAGGGTAGGGTGGTGATAACCGCAGGGCGTTCGGGTCTTCGTTGCCTCACCCTTGCCCTCTCCCGCAAGCGGGAGAGGGCAGATGCGAATGTTTCGCAATTAGCCGGGAATGCAGGAGCGCAAGCAGGGCGTCACGCATTGGCGCCTCGGCGCAGTTGGTTCGGCGCCGTTGAAGAGCGCAAGGCGGCGGAGTACCGTCGCCCGACGCCGCCACCCGCTGGAACGATACTATGCCCGCCCCCGCCTTGCGCAACGATACCCTCGCCCCCGCCGTGATCGACGCCTTGAAGGCGCGCTTCGGGGAGGCGCTGTCGACGGCAGCGGCGATCCGGCTGCAGCACGGCAAGGACGAGAGCTATCACGCGCCGCATTTACCCGACGCCGTCGTCTTCGCCCGCTCGACCGAGGATGTCGCCGACGCCGTCAAGATCTGCGCCGCGTACAAGGTGCCGATCATCCCCTACGGCACCGGCACCTCGCTCGAAGGCCAGGTGGCGGCCCTCGAAGGCGGCGTCTCGATCGACCTCAAGGAGATGAACCGGGTGCTGCGCGTCTCGGCCGAGGATCTCGACGTCACGGTCGAGCCCGGCGTCACGCGCAAGCAATTGAACGAGCATCTGCGCGACACCGGCCTCTTCTTCCCGATCGATCCCGGCGCCGACGCCTCGATCGGCGGCATGGCGTCGACCCGCGCCTCCGGCACCAACGCCGTGCGCTACGGCACGATGCGCGACAACGTCCTCGCCCTCAAAGTCGTGCTGCCGGACGGCCGGGTCATCAGCACCGGCCGCCGGGCGCGGAAATCGGCGGCGGGCTACGATCTGACGCGGCTCTTCGTCGGCTCGGAAGGAACGCTCGGCGTCATCACCGAGGTGACCTTGCGCCTCTACGGCATCCCGGCCGCCATCTCCTCGGCCATGTGCTCTTTCGCCACCATCGAGGACGCCGTCAACACCGTCATCATGACGATCCAGAGCGGCATCCCGGTGGCCCGCATCGAGCTCGCCGACGACGTGCAGATGAAGGCGATCCGCCTCCATTCGAAGCTCGACGTGCCGGAGGCGCCGACGCTCTGGCTCGAATTCCACGGCACCGAGGCGAGCGTCGCCGAGCAGGCCGAGGCGGTGCAGGCGATCGCCAAGGAATTCGGCGGCAACGACTTTTCCTGGACGACCCTGCCCGAGGACCGCAAGAAGCTGTGGCAGGCGCGGCACGATGCCGCCTATGCCAACAAGACGCTCGCCCCCGGCAAGCAGATGTGGGCGACCGATGTGTGCGTGCCGATCTCGCGCCTTGCCGAATGCATCAGCGAGACGAAAAAGGACATCGCGGGGAGCTTCATGCTGGCGCCGCTCGTCGGCCATGTCGGCGACGGCAATTTCCACCTGACCCTGATGCTCGACCCCGACGACCCCAAGGACGTCGCCGAGGCCGAGCGCCTCAACGAGCGCCTCGTCGCCCGCGCGCTCGCCATGGACGGCACCTGCACCGGCGAGCACGGCGTTGGCTACGGCAAGATCCAGTTCCTCGAAGCCGAGCACGGCGAGGCGCTCTCGGTCATGCGCACCCTGAAGCGCGCCCTCGATCCCGACAACATCATGAATCCGGGGAAGATCGTCCGGGTCTGACATCCCGCCCGCAGTGCCGCGACGGCGCGCGCAGCCCTCGGCTCGATGACCGCATGGACAGGGTGTCGCCCGGCTCCATTGCTCGAGCCCATTCTCCCGGTCGCGCATGAGGGAATTCGCGTTTTCGGATATCCACGATCTCTGTGGAAAATTCTGTTGAAAAGAAAGTTGCGTGCCACTCCACCCGCGCTCCAACCCTAGGGTTTCATCGGTTTGCCTAAAAAATAGGCAAATCGAGCAAGTCATTGTTTTCGTTCGGTTTTATCAATGTCAAGCGTAAATCGCCGGTAAATTTACTGTAACAGTCGGTAACTTGAGCTTGCCGAGGCCGCCGCAGTTCCGGTCGATTCCCGCCTGTGAACAACTCCGCCGCCGCGACCCGGCCGAGGCAGATTCCTGCGCCGAATCCGCTGGTTAACCAGACACCCGCAGCGGGTTCATTCCGGCGCCGAAACCGGCCCCGTCTCATTCGCGCGGCGGCGGGCGGTCGCCCGCTTGCGACCAGGCGAGGTGCTGCCCGCCATCGAGGGCGATCATCTGCCCCGTCATCGCCGGCGCCGCGAGGATGAAGCGGACGGCCGCCGCGATCTCCTCGGGGCTCGTGCCGCGCCGCAGCGGCAGGGCGGCGCATTGCCGGGCGAACTGCTCCTCGCTCTGGCGCGGGCTCGGCAGCGCCGGGCCGGGACCGATGCCGTTGACGCGGATGCGCGGCGCCAAGGCGAGGGCCATGGTCTGCGTCAGCGTCCAAAGCCCTGCCTTGCTCACCGTATAGGAGACGAAATAGGGCGTCAGGTTCCAGACGCGCTCGTCGAGGAGGTTGATGACGGCGCCTTCCGCCTCGGCCGGGAGCTGCGCGGCGAAGGCCTGCATGAGGACGAAGGGAGCGCGCAGATTGACCTCGAGATGCGCGTCCCAGCTGGCGCGCGTCGCCGTCGCCGCGGTGTCGTTCTCGAAGATCGAGGCGTTGTTGACGAGGCAGCCCAGCGGGCCGAGCGCGGCGACGGCGGCCGGAACGAGGCCGCGCACCGCCGCCTCGTCGGCGAGATCGGCCGCCAGCATCACGGCGCGCCCGCCGCGCGACGCGATCGCCCGGACCACCTCCTCGGCGGCCGCGCGCGAGGCACGGTAATGCACCGCGACCGCCCAGCCATCCGCGGCGAGGGCGAGGGCGATGGCGCGGCCGATGCGCTGCGCCGCGCCGGTGACCAGCGCGACGCGCGGCATGGCACCCCTCGTCATCGCCCGCGGCCGCCTTTCTTGCGCGCCCGGATCTTGGCGAGCGTCACCTCGCGCGCCGAGGTGCCGGCGCGTCCCGCGGTCGAGCGCCCCGGCATCGCCGGGGCGGGCGCGCCGCGGCGGGCCCCCGCGGGCGCCGCGACGGGCATGCCGAGATCGGCCTGTTCGAGGCGGCGGATCTCGTCGCGCAGCCGCGCCGCCTCCTCGAATTCGAGGTCGGCGGCGGCCGCCCGCATCTGCTTTTCGAGATCGGCGATCACCGTCTTGAGGTCGGCGCCCTGGTAATGCTCGGCATCGCTCTCGCCGAGCCCGACGGTCACATGGTCCTGCTCGTAGACGCTCTGCAGGATATCGGCGATGCCGCGCTTGATGCTCTCGGGCGTGATGCCGTGCTGGCGGTTATAGGCCTCCTGCTTCTCGCGCCGGCGGTTCGTCTCATCGATGGCGAATTTGAGGCTGTCTGTCATCCGGTCGGCATAGAGAAGGGCACGGCCTTCGATATTGCGCGCGGCCCGGCCGATCGTCTGCACGAGCGCGGTGCGCGAGCGCAGATACCCCTCCTTGTCGGCGTCGAGCACGGCGACGAGGGCGCATTCGGGGATGTCGAGCCCCTCGCGCAAGAGGTTGATGCCGACCAGCACGTCGAAGACGCCGAGGCGGAGGTCGCGGATTATCTCGATGCGCTCCAGCGTGTCGACGTCGGAATGCATGTAGCGGACGCGGATGCCCGATTCGTGCAGGTACTCGGTCAGCGCCTCGGCCATCTTCTTGGTGAGGACGGTGACGAGGACGCGCTGGCCCTTGCGGGCGCAGTCGCGGCATTCGGCCATGAGGTCGTCGACCTGGTTCTCGACCGGGCGCACGATGCAGACCGGATCGACGAGGCCGGTCGGCCGCACCACCTGCTCGACGAAGACGCCGCCCGTCCGCTCGAGCTCCCACGGGCCGGGGGTCGCCGAGACGAAGATCGTCTGCCCGCGCATCGCGTCCCATTCCTCGAATTTGAGCGGGCGGTTGTCGCAGCAGGAGGGCAGGCGGAAGCCGTATTCGGCGAGGGTCGATTTGCGCTGATAGTCGCCGCGATACATGGCGCCCAATTGCGGCACCGTCACATGGCTCTCATCGATGATGACGAGCGCGTCCGGCGGCAAGTATTCGAAGAGGGTGGGCGGCGGCTCGCCCGGGCGGCGGCCGGTGAGGTAGCGCGAATAGTTCTCGATTCCGGCGCAGCTCCCCGTCGCCGCCATCATTTCGAGATCGAAGGTCGTGCGCTGCTCGAGGCGCTGCGCTTCGAGCAGCTTGCCCGCCACGTAGAGCTCGTCGAGGCGGAGCTTCAGATCGGCTTTGATCTGCTCGATCGCCTGGAGCAGCGTCGGCTTCGGCGTCACGTAGTGGCTGTTGGGATAGATCTTGATCGATTGGAGCGACGCCGTCTTCTCGCCGGTCAGGGGATCGATCTCGTGAATCGATTCGATCTCCTCGCCGAAGAGCGAGAGGCGCCAGGCACGGTCCTCGTAATGCGCCGGGAAGATCTCGACGGTGTCGCCGCGCACGCGGAAGGTGCCGCGCAGGAAGCTCGCATCGCTGCGGCGGTATTGCAGCTCGACAAGCTGCTGCAGCAGCTTCGTCCGGCTGATCATGCCGCCCGCTTTGAGCGACACCGTCATCGTCGAATAAGTCTCGACCGAGCCGATGCCGTAGATGCAGGAGACCGAGGCGACGATGACGACGTCCTTGCGCTCAAGGATGGCGCGCGTCGCCGCGTGCCGCATGCGGTCGATCTGCTGGTTGAGCGAGGATTCCTTCTCGATATAGGTGTCCGAGCGCGGAACGTAGGCCTCGGGCTGGTAGTAGTCGTAGTAGGAGACGAAATACTCGACCGAATTCTCCGGGAAGAAGCTCTTCATCTCGCCATAGAGCTGCGCCGCCAGCGTCTTGTTGGGGGCCAGCACGATGGCCGGCCGCTGCGCCCGCTCGATCACATGCGCGATGGTGAAGGTCTTGCCCGAGCCGGTGACGCCGAGCAGCACCTGGTCGCGCTCGCCTTTGGCGATGCCCTCGGAGAGCTCGGCGATGGCCTGCGGCTGATCGCCGGCCGGCTGGAACTCCGACTGGACGGTGAGGCGATGGCCGATATCGGCGAGAGGGCGTTCGGCGCTGAGGAGAGGCATGGAGGGATATTACGGAAGCGCGCGCCGCGGTGCCAGAGCGCGCCGGCAATGACGCATCCGGCCGGCACATCCGCTTGCGCTCACCCCGGCATATTCTGTCGCGTCATTCCGGCGAAACCCTTCTGTTGCGTCATTCCGGCGAAAGCCGGAATCCATGTCTGTCGCAGAGCGCGGACGGCACCATGGACCCCGGCCTTCGCCGGGGTGACGAAGGCGGCCTTCATTCCGTCGGAGCGCCTGGCGCCTGCGCGGTTCCCGGCGGCGCCAGGTTCTGCCGCACGGGCACGCGCGACTGGCGTTGGCATTGCCGCGCGAAAGCGTCGCGCTTGGCATAGTTGTCCGGCGTGTTGTCGGGATATTTCTGCAGCGCCATTTTCGTGCACCGGTCCATCAGGGCCCATTTCTGCTCGACGGTTTGATTGACGGCGAAAGCCGCCGGCGCGAGCAGGAGGAGTCCGGAGAGAGCGATGGCAAGGCGCAGAGTGCAGGCGGTCATCGACGGCTCCCGAAGGGATGCAGGCGGAGAATATGGGTGGCGGCGCTGCGGCCGGAAAGGTTCGACCTCCATCAGCGTGCGGCGACGCCGCACGCGGCCACCGCGCCCTCGCAGCGGCCGGTCAGTTCGACGACGACGGTGAAGTAGGCGATCGCGACTTCGAGGCGCAGCGGGACGAGCGCCGCATCGTCGCTGAAGAAGACATCGAGCGGCCGCGGCGCGGCGTCGGGGCTGCCCTCCTCGCCATCGGGCCGGAACCCGGCGATGGGACGCAGCTGGAGCGCGAGATGGAGGACCGGCTCCTCCTTGCCGCCGAAGCGGCGGCGCTCCCTCGTCAGGCCTCGCTCTTCGACCTCGAAGCGGCGCTTGCCGTCATAGACGGGGATGTGAAAGCCGCGCCCGCGCGCGGCGCCCGTCCGCAGCGCCTCGCGCATCAAATCGACGGTGGTCAGAGGATCGACGACGCCGACGCGCTGCGCCGCCGGCAGAGGCGGGTTGCTGGAACTGCTGCCATCCTCGGGCCCGCGCTCAGCGATGACGCGGCCGCCTTCGCGCAGGAAGCGCAGGCTGATGCGCTTGCCCTTGCGCGAGCGGAGATCATAGAAGGCGTCGTATTCGAGGGGCTCGGCGAAGCCGGCGGCGGAAATCGCGCCGCTGCTGCGGCCCAGCCCGCGAAAGCGCGTGAAGAGGCGCGGCAAACCTTTCGTGCGGATCTCGATCTCGGAACGATAGCCGCCCTCCCCCTCCTCGAGCCGCATCGCGATATCGGCCGCCGGGAGGCCCGCCCATGTGGCGCTGTAGAGCAGGGTTTCCGGTTTCGCCGCGGCGGGCGCCGCGGCGAAACCGGCGCAGAGCGCCAGCGCGGCAAGGCAAAGACCCTTCATCCCGGCGATGCTATCAGCTCGGCCGTGCAGTTGCACCGAGCCGCTGCGCGGCCATCGACACGCCGGCGCGGGCGACGCAATACTGTCTCTCTTCTCGATCGTTCGTCATCGGGAAGGGCGGGGAATCCGATGAGCTACGTCGCCAAAGTCCTCCAGCCGGGCGAGACGGTGCGGTATGTGACGGGCCTGCATTGGTTCGTCTATCTGCACGCGATCGGCTTCGCAATCCTCGCGATCGGCGCGGTCGTGCTGGCGCTACAACTCATCGACCCGACGGGGCAACTCGCCGCGCTGGTGCTCGCCGCGGCGCTCGCGCTCGCCGCCGCCATCGCCTGGCTCCGCGGCTTCATTCAGCGCCGCACCACCGAGATCGCCGTCACCGACCGCCGCATCATCTACAAGCGCGGCCTGCTGCGCCGCGACACGGTCGAGATGAACATGTCGAAGGTCGAGAGCGTCAATGTCGACCAGTCGATCGCCGGCCGCATCTTTGGCTACGGGACGGTGACGATCCACGGCACCGGCGGCGATCTTGAGCCGATGCGCAACATCGCCGCCCCCATCCGCTTCCGCAATCACGTGACCGCGGCCTGAGCCGCGGATCGTCAGCGCCAGTGGCCCTGCACCCAGACCCAGGTACCGTTCGGCCGCTCGTTCCAATGCCCCGGCACCCAATGCGCCTCGCGCCGCGGCTTCTCGACCCATTCGCCGGGCACCCAGACGAACTCCCGCCCATCCCAGTGCCAGCGGCCGGGCCGCCATTCGACGATGTCGAGCGGGCGCGGCGCCGGCGGGATGACCTCGACCCTGGGCGCCGGCGGCTGGCGCGGCGCGATGACCTCGACGGCAGCGACCGGCGGCCGCTGCTCGACGACGCAGCCCGAAAGCAGTGGCGCGGCGGCAATCGCCGCGCAGAGGATGCCGGCCCGGACAAAGCGAAAATGCATGGTGGGTCCCCTTCAACGTTCGCAGTCCAAGTGGTTTTACGCGCCGATCAGGCGGCGCATACCCGCGGGACCCGGGTTTCGGCGCCGCCCATCCGCTCGCGACGCTCTCGGCGCGAAAGCGGTCCCGCTCACTTGTCCTCGCGGCCCAGCACCGCCATCAGCTCGCGCCATTCGCGCTTGGAGAGCCCGCTCGCCTCGGCTGAGACCGTCTCCCCGGCGAGGAGGCGGCGGATGACGGCGAGCCCGCTCGCCGAGATCTGCGCCGCGCCGAGGCGGTATTCCCGGAACGCCTCGTAGGTGTGCGGGACCCAGCGCCGCAGCGTCTCCAGCATGGCCTCGGCATAGACGCGGATCTCGTATTGCGCGTGCGCATCGGCGCGCAGGCGCAGGAAGTTCATGAGATTGTGGAGGTCGGTCTTCCAATACCATTCGGTATAGGTGCCGAGCGTCAGGTTCATGCGCGCGAGCTCGCGCGCGAGGCCGGCCCGACCGGGATCGATCGGCCGGCCGTCCTCGTCCTCGTTGAGGAGGCGGACATAGTCGTCATAGCAGCGCCGGGCATCCTCGCGCAGGATGGCGAGGACCTCGGCCGCCTGCTCGGTGCCGATCGCGGCGCCGCGCCCCTGCCGGTTGGCCGAGGACTGGATTCCGAGCTGCTCCGGCTCCGGTAGGTAGAACTCGTCGGTAAGGCGCGAATAGCGGGCGCTGTATTCGTTGACATTGGCGGTGCGGTGGCGAATCCACTGCCGCGCCACGAAGATCGGCAGCTTCACATGGTATTTGATCTCCGCCATCTCGAAGGGCGTCGAGTGCCAATGGCGCATGAGGTAGCGGATGAGCCCCGCATCCTCGTGCACCTTCTTGGTGCCGCGCCCATAGGAGACGCGCGCCGCCTGCACGATCGCGGCATCGTCGCCCATATAGTCGATGACGCGGATGAAGCCGTGATTCAGCACCGGGATCGGCTCGAAGAGGATTTCCTCCAGCGCCGGCACGGTGGCCCGGCGGGTCTCGTGGCGAAGCGCGCGCGCTCCGTCGATTTCCCGGCGCTGCTCAACATTTAGCGTCATATTGGGCCACCAATGCTATAGCTTGATCATTCTAAGGCACGATCGTTCTCATGCCAATGGCGGAGGCAGGACGCAGCGGGCGATCCTCCGCTGTCGGTAGCGCGTGAAGATGTCCGTCTTTCATAGCACATCAAATGTCCGCTGCTGTTGCTGTTGCGCCTGTGGGGCTGTGGGCAACGCGGGAGCGTTGTCCACAG
>JAJPHB010000113.1 GCA_021325525.1 Alphaproteobacteria bacterium | reverse complement strand
GAACAAAACAGGAACAACCTGCGATTGCCCGACGTTTCCCGATCATGCCTCCCGCGACACCCGATCTCGCTTCTCTGCGCCGCCGCATCCAAGCGATCGAAAGCGGCGGCGGCCCGGCGGCGGTGCTGCCCTTAGGCATCGCCGCGGTCGATGCGGCCCTGCCCGGCGGCGGCCTCGTCCTGAACGGCCTCCATGAAATCATGGGGGCGGGGACGGATGAGGAGGATGGCGCCGTCGCCGCCGCCTTCGCCGCCGGCCTTCTGGCGCGGCTCGCCCGCCGCCGCGGCGCCCCCATCCTCTGGTGCCTTGCCGCCGACGATCTCTACGGCCCCGGCCTTGCCGCTCATGGCCTGATGCCGGATCGCCTCGTCCTCGCGCGCTGCCGCAACGACGGCGACATTCTCTGGGCGATGGAGGAGGGGGCGCGCAGCGCCGTCCTCGCCGCGGTGCTGGGCGAGATCGGCCTGCTGGCGCCGACCGCGGGGCGCCGCCTGCAGCTCGCCGCCGAGGCGAGCGGCGTCACGGTCATCGCGCTGCGCCGCTGGCGGAGCGGCGAGCTGGCGGCGCGCCAGCGCGAGGCGCCGAGCCCGGCGCTGACGCGCTGGCGCATCGCTGCACTGCCGAGCCGCGATGCGGCGGCGCCCGGCATCGGCACGCCGCTCTGGCGGGTCGAGCTGCTGCGCTGTCGGGGCGGCGTTCCGGCAAATTGGGTGATGGAGGAGGGCGATGCGACGGGTCATGTCGCTCTGGCTGCCGCGCTGGCCGACGGACCGGCTGCGCCGCGCCGCCGCGCGGGCTGACAGGGTCGATCCCCAGCCTCGTTCCCCCTCTCCCTGCCCTCTCCCCGAGAGGAGAGGGTTCGAGAGAAAGAGGGGAGGGGGTGGCGGGAAAGCGTCGGAAGGCGAATCCCCCCTCGTCACCGCCGTCACCATCGGCAGCCGGCGGCTCGTCGCGGCGGCGAATGACGCGGCGCTCGCCGTCGGCATCGTCCCCGGCCTGCCGCTTGCCGATGCGCAGGCCTTCCTCCCCGGCCTCGCCGTTCGCGCCGCCGATGCCCCGGGCGATGCCGCGGCGCTGCGCCGCCTAGCCGAATGGTGCGGCCGCTGGAGCCCGTGGACGGCGCCCGACGGCCTCGACGGCATTGTGTTCGATATCACCGGCTGCGCGCATCTGCGGGGCGGCGAAAGCCGGCTTGCCGCCGAGATCCTCGGCCGCATCGCCGGAGAGGGCTATGCGGCGCGCGCCGCCATTGCCGATACGGTCGGCGCGGCCTGGGCGCTCGCCCGCTTCGGCAAAGCCGGCCGAGGCCCCGTCATCGTGCCGCCGGGCGGAACGCGCGCCGCCCTGGAGCCTCTGCCGGTGGCGGCGCTGCGCCTGCCGGCCGAGATGGCGGCGGGGCTCGAGCGGCTCGGCCTGAAGCGCATCGCCGATCTCTGCGCCATGCCGCGCGGCGCCCTCGCCGAGCGCTTCGGCCCCGCCCTGGCGGAGCGCCTCGACCAGGCGCTGGGCGCCGCCGGCGAGCCGGTCTCGCCGCTGCGTTCCGTCCCCGCCCGCCGCGCCCGCCTCGCCTTCGCCGAGCCGATCGCCACGGCCGAGGATCTGGCGCGCGCCTGCCGCCATCTCGTCGCCGAGCTCTGCCGGGGTCTCGCGGCGGAAGGGACGGGGGCGCGCCGGCTCGAACTCGCCTGCTACCGCGTCGACGGCGCCGTCGAGCGCGCCGCCATCGGCACGGCGCGGGCGAGCCGCGACGCGCGCCACCTGACGCGCCTTCTCGAAGAGAAGCTCGCCGCCATCGACCCCGATCTCGGCATCGAAGCCATGGTCCTCGCGGCGCCTGTCGCGGAGCCCTTAAGGGCGGCGCAACTTTCCCTCTCCCGTTTACGGGAGAGGGAGGGGACCCATGCGAAGCATGGGGAGGGTGAGGGAATGGGACAGCTTGCTCCGGGCGCAAAGCCCTCACCCCGATCCTCTCCCGTAAACGGGAGAGGGGGTATGGTCGCCGCGGACGACGCCGAATTGGCGGCCCTTCTCGACCGGCTCGGCAATCGGCTCGGCCTCGCCAATCTGCGCCGCTTGGAGCCGCGCGCGAGCCATTGGCCGGAGCGCGCCGTCGCCGTCCTGCCGGCTGCGGAGAAGGCGCCGCAGGACGCCGCTTCCTGGCCGCGGGACCGGCTTCGTCCCGTGCGGCTGCTGGCTCCGCCCGAGCCGATCGAAGCGACGGCGCCGGTGCCGGACGATCCGCCGATCCTCTTCCGCTGGCGCCGGCGGCTGCATCGCGTGCGCCGTGCCGACGGGCCGGAGCGGATCGCCGGCGAATGGTGGCGCCGACCGTCGCCGGCGACACCCGACGACATCCGCGATTATTACCGGGTCGAGGATGCGGAGGGCCGACGCTTCTGGCTCTACCGCGCCGGCCTCTATCGTCCCGACCGGCCGGCCCGCTGGTTCCTTCACGGCCTCTTCGCATGACGGCGCGCGCCTGCATTTCGCCGGCATCTCCTGGGGAATCACGATCGTGACCCGCTACGCCGAGCTGCAGGTCGCCAGCAATTTCTCCTTCCTGCGCGGCGCCTCGCATCCCGAGGAGCTGGCGGCGACGGCGGCGGGGCTCGGGCATGCCGCCTTCGCCGTCACCGACCGCAACACCCTCGCCGGTGTCGTCCGCGCGCACAAGGCGGCCGAAGAAGTCGGCATCCGCTTCGTCCTCGGCTGCCGCCTCGATTTGAGAGACGGCTGCAGCCTGCTCTGCTATCCGACCGACCGCGCCGCCTATGGCCGCCTCTCGCGCCTCCTGACCCTCGGCAAGCGCCGCGCGCCCAAGGGCGAATGCCAGCTCGATTACGCCGACCTCGTCCAGCACGGCGCGGGGCAGCTCGTCGCGGTGCTGCCGCCGGAAGGGGCGGAGGAGGACTTTCCCGCCTTTCTGGAGCGCCTCGCCGACGACTTCCCGGACCGCGCCTACCTCGCGGCGCAGCACCTTTATCGGGGCGACGACGCGAAGCGCCTCCATCGCCTCGCCGGCCTCGCCGCGCGTCATCGCCTGCCGCTTCTCGCCGTCAACGACGTGCTCTACCACGTGCCCGAGCGGCGTCCCTTGCAGGACGTCGTCACCTGCATCCGCGAGGGCTGCACGATCGACGAGGCCGGCTTCCGCCTCGCCGCCAATGCCGAGCGCCACATGAAGCCCGCCGCCGAGATGATGCGGCTCTTCCGCGACCATCCCGCGGCGGTGGCGCGCACGCTGGAGATCGTCGAGCGCTGCCGCTTCAGCCTCAAGGAGCTGCGCTACGAATATCCGGACGAGATCACGGCGGCGGGGCGGACGCCGCAGGAGGAGCTGGAGCATCTCGCCTGGCAGGGTGCGGCCGAGCGGTTCCCCGACGGCATCCCGCCGCAAATCCGCGCGCAGATCACGCGCGAGCTCGCCCTCATCGCCGAGCTCGAATACGCGCCCTACTTCCTCACCGTCCACGACATCGTCCGCTTCGCCCGCTCCGAGGGCATTCTCTGCCAGGGGCGCGGCTCGGCGGCGAACTCCGTCGTCTGCTACTGCCTCGGCGTCACCGCCGTCGATCCGACGCGCATCGACCTCCTCTTCGAGCGCTTCATCTCGGCCGAGCGCAACGAGCCGCCCGATATCGACGTCGATTTCGAGCATGAGCGGCGCGAGGAGGTCATCCAATACATCTATCGGAAATATACGCGCGAGCGCGCCGGCATCGCCGCCACCGTCATCTGCTACCGCTCGCGCGGCGCGATCCGCGAGGTCGGCAAGGCGCTCGGCCTGTCGCGCGACGTGACGGCGGCGCTCGCGGGCACGCTCTGGGGCTGGAGCGTCGAAGGCATCGAGGAGAAGCAGGTGCGCGGGCTCGGTCTCGACCCGGACGATGCGCGGCTCGGCCGCGCCCTCGCCTTGGCGCGCGAATTGACCGGCTTCCCGCGCCATCTCTCGCAGCATGTCGGCGGCTTCGTCGTCACCAGGGGCCCCTTGGCCGAGCTCGTGCCGATCGAGAATGCGGCGATGAAGGACCGCACCGTCATCGAATGGGACAAGGACGACATCGACGTCCTCGGCATCTTGAAGGTCGATGTGCTGGCGCTCGGCATGCTGACCTGCATCAGGAAGGCGCTCCACCTCATCGACC
The DNA here is from genome assembly GCA_021325525.1 of Alphaproteobacteria bacterium. GTDB lineage: Bacteria > Pseudomonadota > Alphaproteobacteria > ATCC43930 > CGMCC-115725 > URHD0088. Next base: position 9,372 of record JAJPHB010000113.1, on the reverse strand, counting down.
GGCATCACGGCAAGCGCTACGCCCTTGCCGACATCCCGCCCGAGGACCCCGCCGTCTACGAGATGCTGGGACGGGCCGATTCGATCGGCGTCTTCCAGGTCGAGAGCCGGGCGCAAATGTCGATGCTGCCGCGCCTCCAGCCCAAGACCTTCTACGATCTCGTCATCGAGGTGGCAATCGTCCGCCCCGGCCCTATCCAAGGCGATATGGTGCATCCCTATCTGCGCCGCCGCAACGGGCAGGAGCCGGTCGAATATCCTTCCGAGGAGCTGCGCCGGGTCCTCGAGAAGACTCTCGGCGTGCCGCTCTTCCAGGAGCAGGCGATGAAGATCGCCATCGTCGGCGCCGGCTTCACCCCCGACGAGGCCGACCGCTTGCGCCGCGCCATGGCGACCTTCCGCCGGGCCGGCATCATTCACGAATTCCGCGGCAAGATGATCGAGGGCATGGTGCGGCGCGGCTATGCGCGCGATTTCGCGGTGCGCTGCTTCCAGCAGATCGAGGGCTTCGGCAGCTACGGCTTCCCCGAGAGCCATGCTGCGAGCTTCGCGCTCCTCGTCTATGTCTCGGCCTGGATCAAATGCCATTACCCCGATGTCTTCGCCGCGGCCCTGCTCAACAGCCAGCCCATGGGCTTTTACGCCCCGGCCCAGATCGTCCGCGACGCCCGCGAGCACGGCGTCGCCGTGCTCCCGGTCGATGTCAATCGCAGCCAATGGGATTGCACGCTGGAGGCGGTTCCTCTCCCGCCCAATCCTCCTCTCTCGCGGGAAGAGGGAGGGCACGCGAATCTCCCTCGCCCAGACGGGGAGAGGGAGGGGACCCATGCGAAGCATGGGGAGGGTGAGGGGGAGTTGCCGCGAACTTGGCGCGCGCCGGCTGAGTATCGAGGAAGCGGCACGACCCCCTCACCTTGCCCTCTCCCCGAGGGGAGAGGGGAAGAATATGGCGAGAGGAGAGGAGTGGCATCGGGGCGGGCGGAGAGCAGATGCGCCCTTCGCCTCGGCTTCCGCCAGATCAAGGGCTTCGCCGCCGTCGATGCCGAGAAGCTCGTCGCCGCCCGCGGCGCCGGCTATGCCTCGCCGCAGGCGCTCTGGCGCCGCGCCGGCCTCGGGTCCGGCGCGCTCGAAAAGCTGGCCGAGGCCGACGCCTTCCGCTCGCTCGGCCTCGACCGTCGGCAGGCGCTCTGGGCGGTCAAGGGGCTGGGGCCGCCGCCACTGCCGCTCTTTGCCGCCGGCACGCCGGACGCGCCGGCGCCACCGGAGGCGGCGCTGCCCGCGATGAGCCTCGGCGAGCATGTCGCGGAGGATTATACGCGCCTCGGCTTCTCGCTGAAGCGCCACCCGCTCGCGTTTCTGCGCGAAGATCTCGCGCGCGAGGGCATGGTGCGCGCCGCCGATCTCGCGCGCCTGCCACCCGGACGGCGCGTCCGCGTCGCCGGCCTTGTCCTCATCCGCCAGCGCCCGGGCACGGCGAGCGGCGTCATCTTCATGACGATCGAGGACGAGACCGGCATCGCCAACCTCATCGTCTGGCCCGGAATCTTCGAGGCTCATCGCCGCGTCGTGCTCGGGGCGCCGCTCGTCGCCTGCACCGGCACGCTGCAGCGCGAGGGGCTCGTCATCCACATCGTCGCCGAGCGCCTTGTCGATCTCTCGCCGCGCCTCGCCCGCTTGCGCTCCGAGGCGGAGCCGCCGCCGCGCCTCGGCGCCGGCGCCGCGGCCCTTCCCATCCAGAGCCGCGATTTTCGTTGAAGAAGGCCGGGGATGATTCTACCTTAGGCTGCTTAGAACAAAAGTCGAACAAATGTGGAGAGACACCATGCGCACCGACATTCTCGTGTTTCCCGTCCTTGCCGCCCTTCTCGCCGCATCGCTTCCGGCGGCGGCGCAAACGGCGGCGCCGCCGCCGCGGCCCGATCGCTATCAGCGCCTCATCGCCCGCGTCGACACCGACCGCAACGGCACGATCTCCGCTGCCGAGGCCGATGCCTTCGCCGGCGCCCGCTTCGACCGGCTCGACCGGGCGCATCGCGGCTATCTCACCCTCGATGATTGGGAGGGATCGCTTCGCCGCGCCCTCGATCGCGCCGACGAGACGCGCCGCCCGCGGCTCGAACGGGCCCTGCAGCGGCGCGAGGCCGCGTTCAAGGCAATGAACAAGGCGGGCGACGGCAAGCTGACACGCGAGGAGTTCCTCGCCGACAGCCGCGCTCGATTCGCCGCCGCCGACACCAACAAGGACGGCCAGCTCTCGCTCGAGGAGCTGCGCGCCGCGCGCGGCCACGCCTTCTGAGGCGCCGAGAGAGGCGGTGCATCGCCGCGCGCTTGCCTCCATACTGCGCCGCGATGCTGCACCGCCTCTTTCTTCTGTCGCTCCTCCCCCTGCTTGTGACGGCCTGCACCGCCGATGAGCGGCAGATCGCGTCGTGCCGCGACGTCCTCACGACGGTCCTTCCCGATTCGCCGCGAATTGTCCGCGAAAGCGCCGACGGCGCCGGCGCGGTCCGCCTCGCCTTCGCACAGGGGCAGGGTGAGGGCACGCTCCTCTGCCGTTTCGCCGGCCCGGCGCTGAGCACGCGCCATCTCGAGCTCCTCGCCGTCGCGATCGACGGGACCGAGCTCACGGGCATCCAGCTCGTGCTGCTGCGCCATGTCCTCGGCCTGCCGATCCCGCGCGAGCTGATCGAGCCGCAATCGCCGCCGCCGCCGCTGGCGCAGCGCGGCGCCTATCTCGTGCAGCAGCTCATCAACGGCCTTGCCGTCGGCGCCGTGCTGGCGCTCGTCGCCACCGGCTACTCGCTCGTCTACGGCATTACCGGCACGATCCAATTCGCCTATGGCGAAATCTTCATGATCGGCGCCTATCTCCTCGTCATTCCCTTCTTCGTCCTGGGCTCGCTCGGATTCCACGCCTTGGGCATCACCTTCGCGCTGGCGCTGCCCTTCGCCGCGATCCTCACCGCCGGCTATGGCTGGGTGATCGCGCGAATCGTCTACCAGCCGCTCCGCGACGCGGGGCGCCTCAACGCGCTCATCGCCGCGATCGGCCTCGCCATGGCGCTCCGCGAAGGCGTCCGCCTCGCGCAGGGCGGCAGCTACAAATGGCTGCCCGACCTCCTGCGCAGCCGCTTCATCCTCTTCGAGGGCGGCGGCTTCAGCGTCTATCTGGCGAGCACGCAGATACTCACCCTGCTGCTCGCGGTGGCGCTTGCCGCTGCCCTCGCCTGGCTGCTGCTGCGGACGCCATGGGGGCGCGCGCACCGCGCCTGCGCCGACGATCCGGCGGCAGCGGCGCTGCTCGGCGTCGACATCGACCGCACGATCTCGCGCAGCTTCGCGCTCGGCGCCGCGCTGGCGGCGCTCGCCGGCACGATGGTGACGCTGCAATACGGCGAGGCCGACCCCTATATGGGCTACATCCTGGGATTCAAGGCGCTGACGGCGGCGCTGCTCGGCGGCTTCGGCACGGTCACGGGCGCCCTCTTCGGCGGTCTCCTCATCGGCCTCTTCGAGGCGCTTTGGGCCGGCTATTTCGGCAGCCTCTACACCGATGCCATGGTGTTCGCGCTGCTCGTCATCATCCTCGTCTTCCGGCCGGAAGGGCTCCTCGGCGGAGCGCGCGCATGAGCACCCTTTCCAGCCGCTCGCCTTTCGCCGTAAATGTCGCGCGATCCAGAATGGCGCCGGAGCGCTGAATGAAGGGCGAAACCTACCGCACCATCGAGATGCACACGGCGGGCGAGCCGGTGCGCATCGTCGTCGACGGCTATCCCGAGCTGCCGGGCGCCAGTCTTCTCGAGAAGCGCCGCTATGCGAGCCAGCACCTCGACCATATCCGCAAGCGCCTCATGCTGGAGCCGCGCGGCCATGCCGAGATGTATGGCGTCATCCCGACCAGGCCCTCCCACCCCGCTGCCGACCTCGCCGTTCTCTTCACCCACAATTCCGGCTACAGTACCATGTGCGGCCACGCGACGATCGCCATCGGGCGCTGGGCGATCGAGCACCGGCTTGTCGCGCCGCGCGGCACCGGCGGCATCGCCGAGTTCGCGCTCGAATGCCCGTGCGGTCCCGTCCATCTGCGCGCCCATCGCGAAGGGAGCGGCATCGGCCGCGTCGAGTTCGACAGCGTGCCGGCCTTCCCGAGCCGCCTCGACTGCGTGATCGAGACGCCCGCCTTCGGCCGCCTCCGCGTCGATATCGCCTATGGCGGCGCCTTCTATGCCGTGCTGCCGGCCTCGCGTCTCGGCCTTTCTCTCTTCGACTCGCCGCTCCATGAACTCGTCGCCGCCGGCGTCGCCGTGACCGAAGCCGGGCGGGCACAGGTGGCGATCGAGCACCCGTCGGAGCCCGATCTTGCTTTCCTATACGGGACCATCCTCACCTGCGATGCCGCGCCCCAGGATCGGGTGAGCCACAATCTCTGCGTCTTCGCCGAGGGCCAGGTCGACCGCAGTCCGACGGGAAGCGGAGTCACGGCGAGAATGGCGCTCGATCATGCGAAGGGGCTGGTGAAGTCCGGCTTCCGACGCGAATTCCGCGGCCTCTCGGGCGACCCGTTCAGCGGCGAGATCGTCGAGGAGACGGCCGGCGCCCAGTCCGCCGTCATCGTCCGCGTCGGTGGCCGCGCCTATTACACCGGCACGGCGAGCTTCGTCGCCGAGCCCGACGACCCGCTGCGCGACGGCCTCGCGGCGCCGGCGCGCATGCGCGAGGTGTGGGGGCGAGGGTGATCGCGGCGAACGAGGGAAGCGGCGCATGACCCTCTCCACACCCTTCGTCTTCACCGACCCGCCGCCCGCGCCCGCGCCGCCCCGGCGGCGGATCGGCGAGCGCTACCGGGCCGAGGAAAGCGCCGTCGTCGCCGAAATCCTGGCGGCGGCCGAGCTGCCGAGCCCGGCGCTCGACCGCATCGCGGAGACGGCGCGGCGGCTCGTCACGGCCGTCCGCAAGGAGCGCATCGGCAAGGGCGGCATCGACGCCTTCCTCCACGAATATTCGCTTTCCTCGCAGGAGGGCATCGCCCTCATGTGCCTCGCCGAGGCGCTGCTCCGGATTCCCGATGCCGACACCGTCGACCGCCTCATCCGCGACAAGATCGCCGGCGCCGATTGGGAGAAGCATCTGGGGCAGTCGGATTCGCTCTTCGTCAACGCCTCGACCTGGGCGCTCATGCTGACCGGCCGCGTCGTCCGCGGCGAGGCGGCCGAGCGCGACCTGCGCGGCACCTTGCGGCGCTTTCTCGCCCGCTCGGGCGAGCCGGTCGTGCGGCAAGCGGTCACCGGCGCCATGCGCATTCTCGGCCGGCAATTCGTGATGGGGCGCACGATCGAGGAGGCCCTCGAGCGCGCCCGCGGACCGGAGCGGCACGGCTATCGCCATTCCTATGACATGCTGGGCGAGGCGGCGCGCACCGCCGCCGATGCGCGGCGCTACTTCGAGAGCTATGCCGCCGCGATCGGCGCGATCGGCAAGGCGGCCGGCGGCCGCAGCGTCGCCGAGGCCCCGGGCATCTCGGTGAAGCTTTCGGCGCTCCATCCGCGCTACGAGGAGGCGCAGCGCCACCGCGCCATGCAGGAGCTGGTGCCGGTGCTCGCCGAGCTCGCTCGGCGGGCGAAGGCGGCGGGGATCGGCTTCACGATCGATGCGGAAGAATCCGAGCGCCTCGAACTGTCGCTCGACATCCTCGCGGCGATCGCCGGCGATCCGTCGCTCGCCGGCTGGCAGGGCCTCGGCCTTGCCGTTCAGGCCTATCAGAAGCGCGCCCTGCCGCTCCTGGACTGGCTCGCCGAGCTCGCGCGCGGCTGCAAACGGCGCCTCATGGTGCGCCTCGTCAAGGGCGCCTATTGGGACAGCGAGATCAAGCGCAGCCAGGAGCGCGGCCTGCAGGGCTATCCCGTCTTCACGCGCAAGGTAGCGACCGACGTCTCCTACATCGCCTGCGCAAAGCGCCTGCTCGCGGCGCCCGATGCCTTCTATCCGCAATTCGCCACGCACAATGCGCATACCCTCGCCGTCGTCCTGGAGCTCGCCGGCAACCGCACCGATTTCGAGTTCCAGCGCCTCCACGGCATGGGCGAGGCGCTCTACGAACAGATCGTCGGCGCCGACAAGATGAACCGGCCGTGCCGCGTCTACGCGCCGGTCGGCAGCCATGAGGATCTGCTGGCCTACCTTGTGCGCCGTCTTCTCGAGAACGGCGCCAACACCTCCTTCGTCAACCGCATCGTCGACGAGAAGGCGCCGCTCGATTCGATCATCGCCGATCCCGTCGCGCGGCTGCGCGGACTGGCGCAGAAGCCGCATCCGCGGATTCCGCTGCCGGCGGAACTCTTCGGCGAGCGCCGCAACGCGCGCGGCCTCGATCTCTCGGACCGCCTTGCTCTCGGCGAGCTCGCGGCGGCGATGGCAACGGCCGCGGCGCATTCCTGGACTGCGGCGCCGATCGTCGGCGGCAGCGAGCTTGCGGGCGCCGCGCGCGAGGTCATGGACCCGGCCGACCGGCGCCGCGCGATCGGCTCGGTCGTCGGGGCGGAAGCGGGCCATGTGGAACAGGCGCTGGTGCGGGCGTCCCGCGCCGCCGCATCTTGGGACGCGACGCCGGCCGGCAAGCGGGCGGCGAGGCTGGAGCGCGCCGCCGATCTGCTCGAGGCGCGCGTCGCGGAGTTCATGGCGCTCATCGTGCGCGAAGGCGGGCGGACCTTGCCGGACGCGCTCTCGGAGGTGCGTGAGGCCGTCGATTTCTGCCGCTACTACGCCGGACGAGCGCGCGCCGATTTCGCGGCGCCGCTGGCGCTGCCCGGCCCGACCGGCGAGCGCAACGCGCTCGCCCTTCATGGTCGCGGCGTCTTCGCCTGCGTCTCGCCCTGGAATTTCCCGCTTGCTATCTTCACGGGGCAGATCGCGGCGGCGCTGGCGGCCGGCAACGCTGTCATCGCCAAGCCCGCCGAGCAGACGCCGCTCATCGGCGCGGCGATGGTGCGCCTGCTGCACGAGGCAGGGATCCCCGGCGACGTGCTCCACCTCCTCCCCGGCGACGGCAAGATCGGGGCCCGCCTCGTCGCCGATCCGCGCATCGGCGGCATCGCCTTCACCGGCTCGACCGAAACGGCGCGCGCCATCAATCTCGAATTGGCGCGGCGGTCCGGGCCGATCGTGCCCCTCATCGCCGAGACCGGAGGCCAGAACGCGCTCATCGTCGATTCCTCGGCGCTGCCCGAGCAGGTGATCGCCGATGTGCTGGCCTCGTCTTTCAACAGCGCCGGCCAGCGCTGCTCGGCGCTGCGCGTCCTCTTCCTCCAAACCGACATCGCCGACCGCGTCCTTACCATGCTGGACGGGGCGATGCGCGAGCTCGTCATCGGCGATCCCGGGCTTCTCGCCACGGATATCGGCCCGGTCATCGACGGCGCGGCGCGCGACATGCTGGAGGCGCATGCGGCACGGATGGCGAAGGAGGCGCGCCTCGTCGCGGCCTTGCCGCTCCCGCCCGGCACCGAGCACGGCACCTTCTTTGCCCCGCGCGCCTTCGAGATCGAGAGCCTTGCCCGCCTCGAGCGCGAGGTCTTCGGACCCATCCTCCACATCGTGCGCTGGCGCGGCGACCAGCTCGACCAGGTGCTGGAGCAGATCGCCGCGACGGGCTACGGGCTGACGCTCGGGATCCACAGCCGCATCGACGAGACGGTGCGCGCCATCGAGCGGCGCGTCCGTGTCGGCAACATCTATGTCAACCGCAACATGATCGGCGCCGTCGTCGGCGTGCAGCCTTTCGGCGGCGAGGGCCTCTCCGGGACCGGCCCCAAGGCCGGCGGCCCGCATTACCTCTACCGCTTCGCGGTAGAGCGGACAGTGTCGATCGACACGACGGCTTCGGGCGGCAATGCGAGCCTCCTCTCGCTGCAGGAGGAGGCTTGAGAGCGACGGTCCTCTGCCGCGCGACGTCACTCGATCTCGCTCTTGCCGATCCAGAAGCGGTTGAGGAGACGGGTCGGGAGATCGGGTGCCGGCCGGCCCGCCAGGCGACCCATCGCTTCATGATAGGGGCCGACATGGCGGCAGCGCGATGGCAGCATCGGATAGAGGCGGCGAAGGACGCCGAGGGCACGCTCGGCGGCCCGCTTCTCGCCGGAATCGTAAGCGAGTCCGAAATCCGCGCGCAATCGCCGAGGGAGGAGGCCCGCGGTCAGGGACCGATACCATCCCGGAACGGGAAGCCATGAGCCGGACCCGGCGAGGATGGCCGTTGCAATCTCACGCGCCGACGGGGAGACGGTCAGAGTGTCGGAGGCGTGCATTGCCTCGCAATAGGCGGCAAAGCGCGCCCAGCTCGACGGCAGGCAGGATTGAGGGATGCCGAACAAGGCGGCGAGGATCTTGGTTTCCGCATAGTAGCGCTCGCGCTCGCCGATGCTCAGCGGCGGATGCATGAGATCGTGCACGATGATCGCCGTTTCGATCAGGGTCGCGTGCACCCAGAGCAGAGCATCGGCATCATTCGCGAGGTAGAGCGATCCCGCCGCGAACGGACCCGCCGCCTCGGGCATGACGCCGCGCACCGAGGCGTGGCGGCGGCGAAGGCGCCGCGCCGCGGCCAGCGCCTGCGCGCGCGTCCCGAATACCATCGCGAAGACGATCCCGAAGGTGCGATGGAAGCGGCCGATAGGATCGGCGATGGCGCGCGAATGCTCGGCGACCGCCGCCGCCACCCAGGGATGGGCGAGCTGCAGGAGAAGCGCGCGGCCGGCGCCGAGGAAAAGCGCCGCCTCGCGGTCGATGCGCCACAGCATCGAACGCGGGCCGAAGAGTCCTTCGAGAGGATCGGCCGAGACGCCGCGGATCGCTTCGAGGCTGCGCTCGAAGGCGTCGTCCGCGGCGGCGATGGAATCGGTTCTCGCGATCACGCAAGGAGAACGGGCAGCGGGCTTTTAAGTGCCTGCGAGGGTGGCTGTTGCGGGAACAGGGGCGCCATCGCTGCTGTTGGGAATGGATGAGCCCCTATCGCCATGCGTTGCGCTCCGCGGCGGCCGTGTTGATCGTGACAGCCGGGTCTGGCCTCGTCGCGCACGAAGCCGTCCGCATCGCGCAAGCTCAAACCGTCACGCCGCTTCCATCGCCGGATGCGGGAGGCGAGAGACAGGCTGCGCCGAAGTCACATCCGCCGAACCCGCATCTGCCGAAGTCGCAAGAGGCGACGCCGCCGGCGCCGGGCTCCGGATCGAGCGCACCCGGCGAATCGATGAGCGACACGCTGTCGCGGACGGGCGGCGTCCTCCATCCCGGCATCAATCCCGATCCCGGCATGAGCAAGGCGCCGCCCAATCCCGGTGCCCAAAGCACGCCGGTCATTCCGCCGCCGGGGACGTCAGGG
>JAJPHB010000117.1 GCA_021325525.1 Alphaproteobacteria bacterium | reverse complement strand
AGCCCCGCGCGCCCGCGAATGGGAGATTCCGCTGCGCTCCGGCGTTTCTCTCGAGAGAGACGTCGAACGAAGGAGTAGAACCATGCATGCCGGACTGATCCTTGTCGTCGCGGCGCTGGCGCTCGCGGCTTGCGGCGGCGACGAGCGCCCCATCGTCGTCAACACGCCGCCGCCGGCAGCGCCCAACACCGTCGTGGTGCCGCCCCCCTCGACCCACCAGCCGGTCGTCGTGGTGCCGCAGCAATAAGCGCACGGGAAGCGCGGGGCGGGTCTCTCTCGAAGCCGCCCCGCCCTCCGACAATCACCCCGATTTTGCTTTAAGATTTCAGCAAGCCTGGCGCTCCCATCCTTGGATCGGTAATCTCGTCGCGCGAGAGGAGCGGGAGAGTGCCGAGGTCACCTGAGGATGAGGATCTGGAGGGCATCCGCGCTTGGTTCGAGCGTCTCGCCCTCTGCGTCCGCGCCGTCGATTTCGCCGCCGCGCGCCCGCTTTTCGCCGAAGACATGATCGCCTTCGGCACCTTCGCCGATTTCATCGAGGGGCGCGAGCAGGTCGAGGCGGCGCAATGGCGCAATGTCTGGCCCTTCATCGAGGGCTTCCGCTGGCGGGCGGAGTCCATCCGCGCGATCGTCTCGCCCGACCGCCGCCATGCGACGGGGATGGGGGTCTGGGATTCGACGGGGTTCGATGCGGAAGGACGGCCTTTCGGCCGCCCCGGCCGGGCGACGATCGCCTTCGCCCGCCCGGCCGCGGCTGCGCCATGGGTTGCCGAGCACACGCATTTCTCGCTCTTCCGTGACATTCCCGGCCGCTCCTTCGGGCGCAGGGGAGGTTGAGATGCGGCGCGCGGCGCTTCTTCTCGCGATGCTGGCCTGCGCGGCCCCGGTGCGTGCGTCCGCCGTGTCCAATCCTGCGGAGGCCTGGGGCGCCGTGCCGACGCCCTCGCCCGGGCCGACGCGCATCATCGGCGGGCCGGCGAATGGCTGCCTCGCCGGCGCCGCGATGCTGCCGCCCGACGGCGTCGGATACGAGGCGATCCGCCTCAGCCGGCATCGCAACTACGGCCATCCCGAGACCATCGCCTTCGTCGAGCGCCTCGGCAAGGCGGCGCAGGCGGCGGGGCTGCCCGTCTTCTATGTCGGCGACATGGCGCAGCCGCGCGGCGGGCCGATGCTCTTCGGCCACGGCTCGCACGAGACCGGCGTCGATGTCGATATCTGGTTCAACCTCGAGCCGAAACCGCTGCTGCCCGTGAGCGCCCGCGAGGAGGTCGATCTCCCGTCGATGGTGCTGCCGAACAAAATGGCGATCGACACGCGCCGCTTCGGCGAGCGGCAGGTCCAGCTGCTGCGCCTCGCCGCCAGCGATCCGCGCGTCGACCGCATCTTCGTTCACCCGGCGATCAAGCGGGCGCTCTGCGACGGCTATGGCGGCGCCGCGGCCGGCGGCCGCGCCTGGCTGCACAAGCTGCGGCCGTGGTTCGGTCATGACGAGCATTTCCACGTCCGCCTCGCCTGCCCCGCGGACCAGCCCGAATGCGTCGGCCAGGCGCCGGTGCCGCCCGGCGATGGCTGCGATGCCGTGCTCGATTCCTGGCTGAAGCCGCGCCCGCCAGCGCCGCCGCCGCTCGCCCCGGCGAAACCCCGCCCCCGGCCGCCGTTGCCGGCGGCGTGCCGGGCGGTGCTGCTGGCGAAGTGAGAGGGTAGACGCGCTCCCTCCGCCAGCTCCGGGTAGGGCGCGACGATGCCTTGCCAACCCGCCGCAGCCCTCTCCCCATGGGGAAGAGGGCAGGCGGGGACCGGCAAACCCGAACGCCGCGTCGGCGCTACAGGACCGCCGCCATCTCCGCTTCGCGCGCGGCGCTCGCCGCCGGCCGGTGGTCCTTGGCGAGCACCGTGTAGACGGCAGGCAGCACGAAGAGCGTGAAGAGCGTCCCGATCGACATGCCGGAGACGATGACGAGGCCGATCGAGAAGCGGCTGGCGGCGCCGGCGCCCGAGGCGAAGAGCAGCGGGACGAGGCCCGTGACCATCGCCGCGGTCGTCATCAGGATGGGGCGCAGCCGCACCTTGGCCGCCTCCTCGATGGCGGTGCGCCGGTCGAGGTTCTGCCTGCGCTGCAGTTCGTTGGCGAAGCTCACCATCAGGATGCCGTGCTTGCTGATGAGGCCGATGAGGGTGACGAGCCCGACCTGCGTATAGATGTTGATGGTGGCGCCGTTGATTATGCCGCTGCCGATGAAGAGCGGGATGAGAGCGCCGCAGATCGACATCGGCACGCTCACCATGATGACGAGGGGATCGCGCAGGCTCTCGAACTGCGCCGCCAGCACCAGGAAGATGACGATGAGGGCGAAGCCGAAGGTGACGGTGAGCTGGTTGCCTTCCTGGACGAATTGCCGCGAATCGGAGAGCCAGTCGTAGCTGAAGCCCTGCGGCAGGGTCTTCTGCGCCGTGTCGCGCAGGAACTGGACCGCCTGCCCCATCGAGACGCCCGGCATCGGCACGGCCGAGAAGGTCGCCGAGTTGAGCTGGTTGTAATGGGTGAGCGCGTTGGGATCGATGCCGGCCTCGATCGAGACGACCGTCGAGAGCGGCACCTGCTGGCCGCTCGCCGTCGGCAGGTAGTAGCGCGCGAGGCTGTCCGGCGTCAGGCGGTCGATGCGCGGCACTTGCGGGATGACCTCGTAGGAGCGGCCCGCGAGGTTGAAGCGGTTGACGTAGTTCTCGCCGACGAGGAGGGCGAGCGTGTCGCCCACCGTCTGCATGGTGATGCCGAGATCATTGGCCTTCGCGGCATCGACATGGAGGCGCAACACCGGCGTGTTGAAGTTGAGATCGCTGTCGGTGACCATGAAGAGGCCGCTCTGCCGGGCCGCGGCCTTGATCTTCTCCATCGCCTCGTAGATCGCCTTGAAGTCGCCGGGCGCGTTGATGACCATCTGCACCGGCAGGCCGCCCGTCGAGCCGGGCAGCGGCGGCAGCGGGAAGACGAAGACCTGCATGCCTTCGATGCTGCCGAGCTGCTGCTGGACGAGCTGCATGAGCTGCATCTGCGAGCGCTGGCGCTGATCCCAGGGCTTGAGGATCATGCCGGCGAAGCCCTGATTGACGCCGTTGGTGCCGTTGACGACGAAGCGCGTGTCGGTCTCGGGATAGCTCGCGAAGATCTTGTCCATCCGCGCCGTGAAGGCGTCGGTGTAATCGAGATTGGCGTATTGCGGCGCCTTGGTGATGGCGAAGAGGACGCCCTGATCCTCGGTCGGGGCGAGCTCGGATTTCGTGTGGAAGAAGAAGAACGGAATGCTGGCAAGCACGACGAGGGCGAAGAGCGCCGTCACCGGGCGGAAGTCGAGCGAGCGCGCGAGGCGCCGCCCGTACCAGCGCGTCACTGCCGAGAAGCCGCGGTCGATGAGGCGGGCGAAGCGGCCCTGGCTCATCTCGCGCGTGAGAAAGAGCGAGCACATCATCGGCGACAGCGTGAGCGCGACGACGCCCGAGATGATGACGGCACCGGCGAGGGTGAAGGCGAATTCGCGGAAGAGAGTGCCGGTGAGGCCGGAGAGGAGGCCGATCGGCGCGTAGACGGCGGCCAGCGTGATCGTCATAGCGATGATGGGCCCGACGATCTCGCGCGCGCCGATGAGAGCCGCCTGCACCGGCGTCCGCCCTTCCTCGATGTGGCGGTAGACGTTCTCGACGACGACGATGGCGTCGTCGACGACGAGCCCGATCGCCAGCACCATGGCGAGGAGGGTCAGCAAATTGACGCTGAATCCCAGCGCCAGCATGATGATCCCGGCGCCGATCAGCGACAGCGGGATGGTCACGACCGGGATGATGACCGAGCGCAAGGTGCCGAGGAACAGGAAGATGACGGCGATGACGATGGCGATGGCCTGGCCCAAGGTCCATTGCACCTCGTCGATCGAGGCGCGGATGAACTTTGTCGAATCGTAGGGCACCTTCATGACGACGCTGGGCGGCAGGTTGCGCTCGATCTCGGGCAGCAGCTTGCGCACGCCCTGGACGAGAGTGAGCGGGTTGCCGGTCGGCGTCGCGTTGATGCCGATGAAGACGGCGTGCTCGCCATTCATGGCGACGGAGGAGTTCGTCGCCTGCGCGCCGAGCTCGACGGTGGCGACGTCGCGCAGGCGAATGAGGGCGCCGTTCTTCGCCTTCACCACCATGTTGCGGAACTGCTCGACATCGGTGCGGCCGGTGTCGGCGGTGATGTTGGTGAGAGTGAAATAGCCCTTGGCCTGGCCCGGCGCGGCCTGGAAGTTGTTGGCGCGGATCGCCGCCGCGATGTCGTCGGCGGAGATACCGCGGGCCGCCATCTTGGCGGGATCGAGCCAGAGGCGCATGGCGAAGGTCTGGCCGCCGAGAATATCGGCCGAAGCGACGCCGTCGACCGTCGCCAGCAGCGGCTGCACGATGCGCGAGAGGTAGTCGGAGATGGCGGCGCTCGACAGCTTGGAGCTGGCGAAGCCGAGATACATGACCGCCGTCGTCTGTCCGGTCGATTTGGTGATGACCGGGTCGTTCGCCTCCTTGGGGATGAGGTAGCGGACCTGGTTCACCTTCGACATGACGTCGGTCAGCGCCTTGCTCGGGTCGTAATTGAGGCGGATATAGACCGAGATCTTGCTCTGGCCGAGGATCGAGGACGAGGTCATGTAGTCGATGCCCTCGGCCGTCGCGATCGCCTGCTCCAGCGGCTGGGTGATGAAGCCCTGCATGAGCTCGGGCGAGGCGCCGGGATAGGCGGTCGTCACGGTGATGACCGTGTTGTCGAGGCGCGGATACTGCCGGATGGGCAGGCTCAGCATCGAGCGCGCGCCGACGAGCAGGATGAGCAGGCTGACGACCAGCGACAGCACCGGGCGGCGGATGAAGAGGTCGGTGATGCTCATGGCCGCGGCACCGCGGCTGGAGTCGTCAGCGAGTTGGTCTCGGCGGCAACCACCGTCATCCCGTCATGGAGCTTGAGCTGGCCCGAGCTGGCGACGCGATCGCCGGCTTTCAGCCCCTGGAGGATCGCCACCTTGTTGTCGCGCTTCTCGCCGGTCTCGACGAAGGTGCGCTTCACGGTGAGGATCGGCTTGCCGTCCTTGTCCTTGCCGTCCTCGACGAGGTAGACGGCGTTGCCGTAGAGGCTGTAATCGACGGCCGTCTCCGGCACCGTCACGACGTCGGGCTGCGGCGGCAGCACGACCCGGGCGTTGACGAACATGCCGGGCTGCAACAGGTGCTCGGGATTGGCGAGCGTCGCCTGCAGCTTGATCGTGCGCGTATCGGCCGAGACCTGCGGCTCGATGGTCGTCAGCTTGCCGGTGAAGCGGCGCTTCGGATAAGCGTCGACCGCGATCTCGACCGGCTGGCCGACGGAGAGCGCCGCCCGGCTCTGCTCGGGCAGGGTGAAGTCGGCATAGAGCGTGTCGAGATCGGTCAAGGTCACGATCGGCATGCCGGCATTAACATACTGGCCGAGATCGACCTGGCGGATGCCGAGCACGCCCGAGAAGGGCGCGCGCACCAGCTTCTGCGCGATGATCGCCTGGGTCTTGGCGATCATCGCATTCGCCTGGTCGAGCTGGCTCTGGTAGAGGTCGACATTGGCGACGGGCCCGTTGCCGCGCGAGGCGAGCTCCTTGGCCCGCGTCAGGTTGATCTGCGCCAGCCGAGCCTGCGCCCGGAAGTTGAGAAGATCGCCCTGGTCCGGCTGGTCATTGAGCTGGACGAGAGGGTCGCCGGCACGGACCGTGGCGCCGGACTGGAAGAAAATCTGGGTGACGCGGCCGCCGACTTCGGGCGCCACCGTGACCTGGTGGACGGCATAGATTGTGCCGATGCCGGCGAGGAATTGCGGCCAGGGCTCGGACTCCGCCGTCGCGATCGCGACAGCCGGCGGCGGCGGGGCGAAATGGGCGAAGAACTCGGCCGTCTTCTGCTCGCGGACGCGCTCGAAGACATAGAAGGCGCCGGAGACGAGAGCGAGGAGGACCGCGATCAGCCCGAACCAGAATCCGAGACGCAGGCGCGAGGGCGGCGCCCGCCGGCCGCTCTCGCGCCGATAGTCGTTGCCGACATGCTCGACGACATTCGAATCAGGCACGGCTCCTCTCCCCGCTATTGAATGCCCCGTTATTGCCGCGGCTCGCTGCGGCGAGATGCCGCTCGAGCACGGTCTCCTTGATGCCGAGGCCACGCAGGATGAAGGCGGCGGCTTCGGCAACGATCGTCTCGGCATCGCCGCGATAGGGCACGGTGCCATCCTTCGGCAGCCGCGCATAGGCCAGCATCGCGGCGACATGCTGGGCGAACCAGAAGGCGTTCTCAGGCGTGGGTGGCGCCGCCGCGAGGTCGCCCGCGCGCTGCGCCGCCGCGAGAAGCTCGGCGAATTTCGGATAGATCCGCGCCATCACCGTGTCCGTGACGAGCCGCGCATATTCGCCGTCTTCGAGGAAGCTGTTGATCATCAGGCGGTGGCTGGCGTCCATCTCCTGCGCGTCGAAGACGAAATGGCGCACCATGTAGCGCATCATCTGGACGAGGGAGGCGGTCGAGGGCGGCAGCTCGTTGACGCATTCGAGCGCCGGGTCGCCGAGGCAGCCGAGATGCAGGATCTCCTCGTAAAGCGCCGCCTTGCTCGGGAAATGCTTGAAGACGAGCGCCTCGGAGACGCGCGCCGCCTCGGCGATCTCCTT
>JAJPHB010000080.1 GCA_021325525.1 Alphaproteobacteria bacterium | reverse complement strand
GCCGCCGCCCTGGTCATGCGCCTCGAGCTCCGCCCGTGCCTCGGCGAGGAGATCCTCGGTCGTCTCGCGCAAGGTCGAAGCGGTCCGGTTGTAGACGGTCATCCCGGTTCTGATCGCGCTGACCGCAAGCGGCCGCATCGCGCGACCGATGGCGGGGAGCAAGCCCGGCGCCAGCATGAGGACGCCGACGCCCACCGCGACACCGGTCAGCACGCCGCCCTCGAATACTCCCTCCACAGCCTTCTCGAAGAGAGCCACGTTTCGTCTCCCTGTCGTCCGTTCAGCAACAATGAAACGCCGGCGCGCGCCCGTCGTTCGATCGTGACCGACAATAATCCGATCCGCACCGCGCCGGCGGCCATCGGGTCGGGGAGCGTCGGCGCCCCGGCGGCGTTCTCATCCGCCACGAGCAATCCAGCGAGAGGGGAGGAAGCCATGGCGGAAGCGAGACGATGGCGAGGCGCGATGGCTGCGATGCTTGCCGGCGGAGCGGTCGGCATCTTCCTTGCCCCCATCGTGACGCCGGCGCTCGCGCGCATGATGCGCCCGGCGGCGAGAGCGGCGCTGAAGGCGGGGCTGGCGGTCTATCGCCGCGGACAGGAGGTCGCGGCCGAGCTCCAAGAGACGATCGAGGATGTCACCGCCGAGCTACAGGCCGCCTCCGTCGAGGTCCCGCCGACGGCGGCGACCTATGCGGCCGCGGCGGCGGAAACGCCCGCGGCGGAGCGACCGGCGGTGCATTGATGGCGAGCCGGGCGAAAGCTTACGCGGTGCACCGCGTCCCCGGGCGCATTCGGTTCAGGGTCCCCGAGCGCCGCGGCGATGCGAAGTTCTTCGGCGAGGTGGAGCAATGCCTGAGGCGCCTCGACGGAGTCGACCATGTAAAAACAAATCCGGTCACCGCGAGCGTCCTCGTGCATCACCAGGGCGAAATCGCCGATCTCGCCCGTGCGGCGTTCGGAAACGATGTCGGCAAGCTTGTCGAGATCGTCCTCGGCTCGCCGCCGCTGGCGCGGACGGTGCGCACCGAGATCGCGACCATCGACGAGACCGTCCGGCGCGTCACCAATGGCGAGATGGATCTGGCAACGCTCGCTTCCTGCGGCCTTTTGGCGATGGCGGCCGTTCATCTCCTCACCGGCCGGCAGCCGGTGATGGCAGTGTCCTTGGGCTGGTATGCGACGGAGCTCCTGCGCCGCAGCGGCGCTCCGGATAACGGGCGCGCCGCCGCCGACTGAGCCCGAGCCACCTTGGGCCGGATCTCGGCGTCCGCCGGCCGCTACACCGCGCCGGTCACCGTGACGCCGCCATCGGCGATGATCGCCTGGCCCGTGATGAAGGCCGCCGCGGGAGAGGCGAGGAAGACGGCGAGGCCGGTCATGTCCTCGGGATCGCCGATGCGGCCCAAGGGGGTTGCTGCGATGGTGCGCTGGAGCAGCTCCTGGTTCTCCCAAAGAGCGCGCGCGAAATCGGTCTTGACGAGGCCGGGGGCGATGCAGTTGACGCGGATGTTGTGCCGCCCCCATTCGACGGCGAGATTGCGGGCGAGCTGGAAATCGGCGGCCTTGGAGATGGCGTAGGCGCCCAGCGTCGGCGTGCCCTTCACGGCGGCGATGCTGGAAATGATGATGATCGAGCCCTCGCGCTTGGCGGCCATATCGGGCTGCACCATGCGGCAGAGCCAGAGATTGCTGCGGACATTGCTTGCCATGATGCGGTCGAAGGCATCGTCCGGGATCTCCGCGAGCGGCCCGTAATAGGGATTGACCGCGGCATTGCAGACGAGAATGTCGATGGCGCCGAGCCGCTTTCTGGTCTCAGCGACGAGGGCTTCGAGCTGGTCCTTGTGGCCGATGTTGCAGGGCAGGCTGATGGCGGTGCCGCCCGCTTTGGCAATCTCGGCCGCGACCGCTTCGCAAGCGGGGGCCTTCCGGCTCGAGATCACGACCTTGGCGCCGGCTTGCGCGAGACCCATGGCAATGGCTCGGCCGATGCCGCGCGAGGAACCGGTGACAATTGCAACGCGTCCGCCGAGATCGAACAGGCTCATGTCATCCGCCTTGTGCCGCAAGTGACCCCGCCGGCTTTTATGCCGGACGCGCCTCGCCGATGCAAATTCGTCGCGGCGGGCCGCCCGTGGTCATGAAGGCCGCTGTCGGCAAATCTTGCCGCTGGCCGGGTAGGGATTGCCGGAAAGCCGCGTACCGGCGCGGTGCGCCGCGCGGCGAGGAGAACCGTTTCAACGACTTAGCGGCATAGCCCGGCTTTGGCCCGGCGCTTGCTTCGGCGAGGGGGAAGACAGTGCAGCCCCCGACGATGATCATCGAACTTCAACCCTCGATCGGCGCCCAAGCGCCCGCCGCGATAAGCGTGCCGGCGGGTGGCGGGGCGTCTTTCGCTCAGTTTCTGGGTGCGGCGGGCGCGTCTGCGACTGTGGCCACTGCACCGCCGCCGCGCCTCCGGGCCGGGGCGGCGGCACCCTCGGCGGCGCCGAAAACCACGGCGGCAGCCAAGAGCGGCACGGCCGCTGGCCATGGCGCGCAAACCCAGCAGGATGCGTCGGCGGCATCGCCCGGCGGGACCACGGCCACCGCCTCCTTTCCGCTTGCCGGGTTTCCGGTCGCCCCCGCCGCTGTGTTCCAGAGCCCCGCGAGCCCCGCACCTTTGCCCGGATATGCGGCTCAGTCGCTGCCCCCTGTTGCGCTCGCCGCCGCGACAGCCGCTTCGCCGGCGATTGTCCTTCGCGCCGCCGCTGACGCGACGCGAGCAGCGGCGCCGAGCATTCCAGGCGCGTTCCCGAGCCCGCCCCGCCCCGGCACTGCGCTCGTCGCGGCGGCATCGGCGCTGCAACCGGCCGGCATCACGACTTTGCCGTCGCCGATGCCGGCCGGCTCACCCGCGGTTCAGCCCACGCTTCGGCCGACCATCGCCGCGCCCGCCTCGCCGCCGGCTCCGGCGGCGTTGCAAACCGAGTCTTCGATCCCGGCCCAGGGCTCGGCGCCGGCTCCGGCGCCTCTCCTTGCCGCTGCGGCGCAGCAAGCGACGCCTTCGGCGATACCGATCGCTCCTTCGGGATTTTCCCTCGCGCCCCTCGCCGGCGCCGCGACTGTATCTGTGCCGGTGGCCCAGGCGGGCGGCCCCGCCATGGCGGCGCCCTCCGCCGCCGCGCTTCGGCCGCAAGCGGCGGCGCTGCTCGCCCATATCACCGCCGGGCCGAGCGCTCCAGCGCCAGCGCAGCCCATCGCGGCCACGCCGAGCGCTACGCCCGCGCCGCCCGCCGCAGCGCCTCCGGTCGCGCCGACGCTGGCCGCCGCTGGACCCAATGGCGTCGTCGCCGTCGCGGGTGCGAGCGGGCAAGGAGCGGCCATCCCGGCCGCAGCGAGCAACGGCCCGGGCACGCCGCTTCCGGCGGTTGCCAACACCGTCGACCTCACGCCGAAATTCGCGGGAGCGGTCATCCCGCCGCAAGCGCCGCATGCCGGCACCGGCGGCTCTGCCCCATCCGCCGGCAAGACCGGCGAGGCACCGGCGGCGGGCCCGCCCTCCGGTCCTTTGTCGGAACATCTCGATCCGGCGCCCGCGCCGGCCGCCACCGCGCCGACCGCCGCTTCCGGCAAGGCGCAGCCTTTGATGAGCGCCCCACCGGCGGCTTCCGCTCCGGCGGCGGATCCGGGAGCTTCCGGCGCTGGCCCGGCGCATGACGCGGCCGTTGCGCTCAGCGCGCCCGCCGCGCCACCGGTCATTGCCAACGGCTCCGGACCGGGCAATCCGCCCGCCACCGCGCCGGCAGCGCCGGCCGTGCCGCTCGCCCCGATCGCCGAGCAAGTCGCCGTCAATCTAAAGCGCGCCATCAAGGCTGGCGCCAACCAGATCCAGATCGAGCTCAACCCGGCGAGCCTCGGCAAGATCGAGGTGCGGCTCGACTTCACGCGCGATGGGCATTTCAGCGCCGCGATCTCGGCCGACCGGCCGGAGACGCTGCATCTCCTCCACAGCGAATCTCACGCCCTCGAACAGTCGCTGCGTGATGCGGGGCTCAGCGCCAATAGCGGCTCGTTGAGCTTCAACCTGCGAGGCGGCGAAACCGGAGCGGGGCAGCAGCAATTCGCGCAATCCGGCGCCGGCCGCACCGTGCTGCGGACGCCCGCAAACGATGCGCGCGCGCCCGTGACGGCGACGGCGGCGCCGCCGCGGCTCGCCCGGCATCACGGCGATATCGACATCCACGTCTGATCGACACTCACTCGGCACGGAGCTGCACATGACCGCAAGCATCGGATCGAATACGCCGACCCCGGCGCCCACGACCTCGGGGCAGACGACGAGCGCGGCGCAGGCGACGCTCGGCTCGGATCTCAACACCTTCCTCAAGCTGCTGACGACGCAGCTCCAGAACCAGGATCCGGAATCGCCGCTCGACACCAACCAATTCACGCAGCAGCTCGTCAGCTTCAGCCAGGTCGAGCAGGCGATCAATACCAACACCAAGCTCGACAACCTCATCGCGCTGCAATCGGCCGATCAGTCCGTGGCGGCACTGCCGCTTGTCGGCCACACCGTGCAGTTCAGCGACAACAAGCTGCCGCTCGTGGACGGTTCGGCGCAGTTCGCCTACACGCTCCCCTCGCAGGCCTCGCAAGCGGTGATCACCGTCTCCGACGCGAGCGGCAAGATCGTCTTCCAAGGCCAGGGCGACACGGCCGCCGGCGCGCACACCTTCAGCTGGGACGGCCACGGCTCGGATGGCGGCCAGCTTCCCGACGGCACCTACACCTTCAATGTTTCCGCCACGGCGTCCGATGGCAGCGCGATCACTGCGACCGACACCAGCTTCGGCAAGGTCGATTCCGTGCAGTTCAGCAACGGCACGACCAGCGTCCGCATCAACGGCGTGAGCGAGCCGCTGGGCAAGATCGTCGCGATCACCTCGTGACGAGGCGGCAGGTTTTGCCCGGAGCTCGGCCGGAAGGGCCGGGCAAGGGGCCTCAACTGGCAACCAAGCGAGGCGATGCCGGACGTTCCGATCTGGCCTGCGATTTGCAGGGGGACCTGCGGAGCGGCATCCCTCAGAAAGAGGAGTAGACCATGAGTTTGAGCGGCGCTTTGACCTCGGCGGTCACCGGCATCGATGCCCAGTCGCAGGCGCTGGGAGCGATCTCCGACAACATCTCCAACTCGCAGACGACCGGCTACAAGCGGGTCGACACGCAGTTCTCGACGCTGCTGACCGTCTCCAATGCGCTCGTCCATGATCCGGGCGGCGTCACCAGCAAGCCGCTCTACACCAACGGCATTCAGGGCAATGTGCAGCAGACGAGCGTCGAGACGAACCTCGCCATCTCCGGCGACGGCTTCTTCTCGGTGAGCCAGATCACCTCGGTGAACGGCCAGGGCCTGCCGAGCTTCGCGCCCGATCCGCTCTTCACTCGCGCCGGCGACTTCAGCGTCGACAACAACGGTTTCCTCGTCAACAACGCCGGCTACGTCCTCAACGGCTTCGCCATCGACCAGAAGACGGGCCAGGTGTTGAAGAATGCGGTCGTGCCCATTCAGCTCAACCAGCTCAAGACCAATCCCGTGGCGACCGCGAACATCACCTATTCCGCCAATCTCCCGACCAACCCGCCGTCGACGCTCAATACGGGCCCGACGGCGCCGATCACGGTCGGGCGGACCCTGACCTGGCCGACGACACCCTCGGCCCCCAATTTCGCCAACGGCAACACGATCACCGTGACGCCGACGACCGGGCCCGCCGTCACCTTCGTGCTCAGCGATCAGAGCCTCGGCGCCGGCGCCGCGACGGCCGGTCCCGGCCAGGTGCAGGTCAACTTCAATGTCGGCGGCGTCACCAACACGCCCTCGCAGATTCTGAGCCTCCTCGCCACCAGCCTGACCCAGAACGGCTTTTCAAGCTCGATCGACGCCTCGAATTCGAACCTGACGATCGACGGGACGCCCTCGAACCCGGTGACCGCGGTGAGCACGGGCGGCGCGGCCCTCGCCGGCACGACGACCTCCGCGGCGACGATTCCCGCCAACATCCAGTTCGCGCCGAGCACGGTCAACTTTTTCGACGCGCAAGGCGCGGCGCATGTCGTCAACGTCAACTGGACGAAGGTCTCGGGCACCAACGACACTTACACCGTGACCTATACCTCGACCGACCCCACCATCACGAGCATCCTGCCGATCACGCCGACGACCGTCGTCTTCAACGTCGTCGACAATGCGCTGACCGGCGCCAAGGCCGGCAGCATCAAGAGCATCAACGGCGTAGCGGGTGGCGTCGGCACGGCGGCGACGGTGCCGCTCACCGTCAATTTCAACGGCACGACGCCGACCAGCCAGCCCATCAACTTCAACCTCGGCAGCTACGGCATCGCCTCGCAGACGACGATGTTCACCGGCACCGACATCAACTTCATCTCGGCGCAGCAGGACGGTCTGCCGCCCGGCTCGTTCCGGGACCTCAACATCGATTCGCACGGCAACATCACGCTCAACTACGACAATGGCGCGCGCAAGACCGAGTTTCAGGTTCCGCTCGCCAGCTTCTCGGACCCGAACGGCCTGCAGTCGCAGAACGGCAACGCCTATTCGACGACGGTGGCGAGCGGCACGCCTTCGGTGCAGTCGCCGGGCGACAACGGCACGGGCACCATCGTGCCGTCGAGCGTCGAGGGCTCCAATGTCGACATCGCCGCCGAGTTCACGAAGCTCATCCAGACGCAGCGCGCCTATGAGGCGAACACCAAGGTGGTGACGACGACGAACCAGCTCCTTCAGGAAACCAACAACCTCATCCAGTAGTCTGAATTGGTAATGATTTCCGCATACCATGCAGCATGCGCGCGCCCCAGAAGGGGGCGCGCCGATCGGAGACGGGAAGGAGCGCACAATGCCGCTGAACCTCACCTTGAAGCCGCAGGAGAAGCTGATCGTCAACGGCGCGGTGCTGAGCAACAACTCGCCTCGCGCCGTCACGCTCACCTTCCACAACAAGGCGCAGCTCCTCCAGCAAAAGGACGTGCTCCTGCCGGAGGAGGCGAATACGCCGCTGCTGCGCACCTATTTCGCCCTTCAATGCATGTATCTCGATGCCGAGGGCGCGGAGAACCACCGCAAGCTGTTCATGGAGTTCGCCACCGAGCTCTTCGCGGCGACCTCCAACGCGCAGATCAGAGGCGCCATCACCCAGACGCTGACGCATGTGGCGTCCGGCGACTTCTACCGCGCGCTCAGCGCCTTGCGCGCCGCCCTGCCGGCGGAGCGGCGACTGCTCGACGCGGCCCAATGACGCCGCCCGGTAAAGGAGAACCGCGATGACCTCGACCGACGCGCTCACCCTCGCGCTCGCCGGAATTGACGTCACCAAGGCCCGGATCGACACGCTGGCGCGCAACATCTCGAACGCGCAGAATCCCGGCTACACCGAAAAGACGCAGGCGCAGACGACGGGGACGCTCGGTGTTGCCGAACTGTCGCCGGTCACGCGCAACGTCGACGCATTCCTCCAGAATTCGTTGAATTCGGCGACGGCGAACGCGAACCAGCTCACGGTTACCGTCAACCTGCTGTCGAACATCGAATCCTCGTTCGGCGCGCCCAATGCCGACACCTCGCTCAGCGCCTCGATCTCGAACCTGCAGAACGCCTTCCAGGACCTCTCGACCAATCCCGAGCAGAGCGCGGGGTTGACCTCGGTCATCAATGCGGCGGGCACCCTCGCACGCACTCTCAACAAGCTCTCGCAGACGGTGACGGATACGAACACCGATGCCCAGCAGCAGATCCAGCAGGACGTGACGACGATCAACACGACGCTGCAGAGCATCGCCGACATCAATCAGCAAATCGCGCAGCACACCGGCAATGAGGATGTGACGGACGAGGAGGATCAGCGCGATCAGCTCGTCAGCACCTTGTCCGGGCTCATCGGCGTGACGACCTTCACCAAGGCGGATGGCGAGCTCGCGGTCTATACGACCGACGGCAAGCCGCTCGTCGATGCGACGGTGGCGACGCTCGCGGTCGGCGGCACGACCGGCATCACCTGGTCGATCCCGAACCAGCCGCCGCTGCCGATCGCCGTCTCGACCGGGACGCTTGCCGGCCTTCTCGGTCTCCAGAACACGACTTTGCCGCAGATCCAGTCGCAGCTCGACGACATCGCGCGCGCGCTCACGGTCGAGTTCAACACGGTGAATGTGCCGCTCTTCAGCGACGGCGGCACCTCGGCTCTCAACGGGACGGCATTCGCGGCACAGCCCGCGACCGAGACCAATCCCGCCAACCCGGCGCAGGTGACAGGCTACGCCGCCCGCATCGCCGTCAATCTGGCGGTGGTCGCGACGCCCTCCATCCTGCATGACGGCGCGGTGCCGCCCAACCTGACCGCCGCGGCGCCGGCCCTCGCCCCGGGCGACACGACGGTCATCAACAATGCGCTCGCCCTCTTCAACCGGACGAACATCGCCTTCACGGCCACGACTGGCCTGCCGGCGAGCGGCAGCTTCGTCCAGGTGACCACCCAATTCGTGACCGCGACCTCGGCGCTGCGGGCGAATACGCAGAGCTCGCTCGACAGCGAGAATGCGCTGATCCAGACGATCAAGAACAAGATCTCGACCCAGAGCGGCGTCAATATCGACAACGAGGTGGCGCAGCTCCAGGCCTTGCAGAATGCCTATTCCGCCAATGCGCGCGTGCTGACGACGAGCAAGGCCTTGTTCGACATCTTGTTCCAGTCGATGGCTTGACAGGTGACGGGAGACCCTGATGGTCGCAACCCTTTCGACGCTCGGGCAGAATGACCTCCTGCGCAGCGAGTTCACGGCGCTGCAAGGCCAGATCCAGCAGGTTCAGAATCAAGTGGCGACGGGCGACAAGGCGCAGGTCTTCGGCGACCTCGGCGCGCAGGCCTCTCTCGACATCAATCTCCGGCAGCAGGCCGATGTGATCGACGACTTCAACAACACCATCAGCCAGCTCCAGGTGCGCACCAAGCTCATCGAGTCCAGCCTCAACATCATTCACGATTCGGCGCTCAACGTGCAGAACCTCGCCTTCGTCTCGAACCAGCCATCGCAGCGCATCGAGGTGGTGAGCTCGGCGCAGGCGGCGATCAATCAGATCACGCAGCAGCTTCAGGCGGCGGCCGACGGGCGCAACCTCTTCGGCGGCACCCAGACGCTGGGGAACCCGATGATCGGCCTCGCGACCCTGCTGCCGACGGTGCAGACCGCGATCAATACGGCGCTGGCGGGCGGGCCGCCCAACGTTCCGGCGGCGATTCAGGCGGCGGTGGCCGGCGTCTTCTCCTCGGCCGCCGCCTACTACACGGGCGGCCCCGCCTATCCGCCGACCCAGATCGACCAGGGTCTCACCATCAATGACAGCATCACCGCGAGTGACCCCGCCTTCCTCACGATTCTGACCGGGCTCTACACGCTGGCGGCGCTGCCGCAACCGGTCGGGCCGGTGGCGGCGCCGCCCAATATCTCCGACAGCCAGTTCGATGCGACGGCGCAAGCGGCCGCCAGCCAGATCTCGAGCGGCCTCTCGCAGCTCGAAGGCCTGGTCGAGAAGAACGGCGACAACGAGAAGATGCTGAGCGACGAGACCAATACGCATAACGCGACGCTGACGATCCTGCAGACGCAGATCGACAATATCGAGCTCGTCAGCCTTCCCGATGCCTCGACGCGGCTGACCCAGCTTCAGACGCAGCTCCAGGCCTCCTACCACATCGTCGCCAGCCTCCAGGGCCTCAGCCTCGTCAACTTCCTGCCGCCGCCGAGCGTCGCCTAGGCTCGATCCGGCGTAAACCGGCACCGGCGCCGGCGCGGATCGCCGCGCCGGTGCCGGTGAGCATTGGCTTAACTGTTCCCGTATACGCTCCGGCATTGGCAGATCACTCAAAGTAAATAGATAAAATCATAGACAATCCTCCGAAATTAATCTTGCCTTAACTAATATTATTTAGCTCCGCTTAAAACATTTCGGATCAAATCTCCCGCATCGGACATTTGTCCGGTTCCGGTCCACAAGGCGCCGGATAGCCTCCACACGGGAGATTTTTATGACGTTCTCGGTCAACACCAACACGAACGCCCTCGCTGCTCTCGAGACCCTCAACCTCACGCAGCAGCAGCTGACGCAGACTCAGAACCGGGTCAGCACCGGCCTCAAAGTCTCGAGCGCTGCCGACAACGCCTCGACCTTCGCCATCGCCCAGGGCCAGCGCGGCGACATCGCCGGCTTCCAGGCGGTGAGCGACGCGCTCGGCGAGGCGACCGCGGCGGTGAACGTCGCTCTCCAGGGTGCGACCACGATCTCGAACATCCTGAACGAGCTCGAGGCCAAGGCCGTGCAGGCGCAGGACCCGACCTCGGACGGCAACGCCCTTCAGACGGACGTGAGCTCGCTCATCGCGCAGATCGACTCGACCACGGCCGCGGCGCAGTTCAACGGCGTCAACCTGCTGAAGACCGGCGCCACCGCCCAGACCTTCCTGTCGTCCCTCAACCGGACCTCCTCGACGGTCGTCAGCGCGGCGTTCATCACCGTCGCGGCCGAAGACCTGTCGAGCACGACCGGTCTTTCGATCAGCACGATCAGCGTCAGCACGGTCGCCAATGCGAGCGCTGCGCTGAACACCATCAACACGGCGATCAACACCGTGAAGACCGCGCTCAGCAAGCTCGGCACGGCGAGCAACCAGATCACGACGCAGGCGAATTTCGTCACCACCCTGACGGATTCGCTGACGACCGGCGTCGGCGACCTGGTCGATGCGAACCTGGCGGCGGAGAGCGCCAACCTCCAGGCTCTGCAGACGAAGCAGCAGCTCGGTATTCAGGCTCTCTCGATCGCCAACCAGGGGCCGGGCGCCGTCCTGTCCCTGTTCCGGTAAACCGCGTAGCATAGGTCCAGCAGGCGGCGCCGGCACGACAGTGCCGGCGCCGTTTCCTTCGGTCGGCGCGAAACCTGCCGCGCTTAATCGCGCCTTAAGCTATCGCGCGCAGTGTGGATTCTCCTGTTTTTCTGTGTTCGGCAGGAGAGAGCGCGAGATGAGCCAGTCAGCGGCATTCGTCGAGGAAGGCCGGCGCCGGCACCGCAACGGGCGCTCGCCCGATGCGGAATTTGCCAAGGCGCTCAAGCTCTACGAAAAGGGCAACCATGCCGCGACGCGCCGCACCTTCGAGCGCATCGTCGCGGCGCATCCCGGCCACGCCAAGAGCCTCGATTGCCTCGGCGGCATCGCCTTCGAGGAAGGGGATCTGCCGCGCGCTCTCGACTACTTTCGCCGCGCCGTCGCTGCCGACCCGCAGAGCGCCAGCTCGCTGCGCAATCTCGGGGTCACCCTCAACGAGCTGAAGATGTTCGAAGAGGCGGCCGAGGCCTTCCGCCTGGCGACGCGCCTCGATCCGCGCGATGCAGTGGCGTTCAACTGCCTCGCCGGATGCCTGCGCGCCCTCGAGCGCTGGGACGAGGCGGTCGCGGCGGCGGTCGCGGCGATCCGGCTCGATCCGAACTTGCCGGAGGCCTTCGAGAACCTTGCCGTCGTCGTCAAGGCCCGCGGCGAGTATGACAAGGCCTTCCATCTCTTCCAGGAGGCGCTGCGCCTGTCGCCGAATTCCTACGCCGCCTGGAACAATTTCGGCAATCTGATGATGATCTACGCCCGCACGGAGGATGCGGTCGCGGCCTTCCGCCGGGCGCTGGCGCTGAAGCCGGACATGCCCGAGATCCACATGAACCTCGGCACGGCGCTGCTGCAGCTCGGCGAATACGGCGAGGGGTTCCGCGAGTACGAATACCGCTGGCAGGCGATCTTGAAGGAGCTGCGCCGCCCGGACGGGGTGCCGCGCTGGGAGGGAGCGGCGGAGCCGCGGACAATTCTCCTCCATGCCGAGCAAGGCCTCGGCGACACGCTGCAGTTCTGCCGATACGCGCCGATGGTCGCGGCGCGGGGCCATCGCGTCATTCTCGAAGTGCAGCCGGAGCTCTTGTCGCTCATCGCGTTCAGCCTCGGCTCCGAGGCGGTCGAAGTCGTGCGGCTCGCCACCGACTATCCGGGCATGAGCGGACTGCCGCCGGTCGATGCGCATTGCCCGCTGCTGAGCCTGCCGCGCATCTTCGGAACGACGCCGCAGACGATCCCGGCGGCGCCCTATCTGCGCGCCGACCCCGCCAAGGTCGCCGAATGGCGCTCCCGGCTGCAGCACTTGCCGGCATCGGACCTGCGCGTCGGCCTCGTCTGGGCGGGCAATCCGCGCCATGCCTACAAATTCGACATGCGCAGCCCCGATGCCCGGCGCTCGATCAAGTTCGCGGCGCTGCAGCCCTTGCTCGAAGTGCCGGGCGTCAGCTTCGTCTCGCTGCAGAAGGGTGAAGGCGCCGCGCAATTGCGCGCGGCCGGGGCGGGGCGCGTCTACGATGCCGATCCCGAGCTCAAGACCTTCGCCGATACGGCGGCGCTGGTCGAGGTGCTCGACCTCGTCATCTGCGTCGACACCTCAGTCTGCCATCTCGTCGGCGGCATGGGAAGGCCGGTCTGGATGCTCTCGCGCCTCGACGGTTGCTGGCGCTGGCTGCTGCGGCGCACGGACAGCCCGTGGTACCCGAGCATGCGGATCTTCCGCCAGCGCCCGGACCGGTCGTGGGAACGCGTCATCGAGGATGTACGCCGCGCGCTCGTCGAGCATGTCGCGACCGCGCCTCGCGGCTGACCGCCGCTTCGCGCGGCGCGCCGTCAGGCGATCAGGTTGACGCTGCTGCCATTCGCCAGGAAGGAGAGGTCGAGCGGCACCGGGCCGGCGCTGCTGCCGCCGCCTGCGCTCCCGCTGCCGCCCCCGATCCCGGCGAGAAGGCTGAGCGCGACGCTCCCCGGATCGGTGCCGCCGCCCCCCGCGGTGATGCCGGTGAGCGCGGCGAGCCCGACGCTCGCCGGATCGGTGCCCTGCGCGCCTTGCTGCGGCCCGGCATTGACCAGGAACTGCTGAATGAAGGTGTTGAGGAATTTCGGGTCGAGCAGCTTCTTCGGATCGAAGCCGGCATTGGTCAGAATCTGGATCTGCTGGCTGGGATCGAGTGCCCCGGTCTGAGGCGGCAGCCCGAGCGCGCCGAGCGTCACCGCCGAGAGCGTGCGGTTGCCGAGAAGCTGAATGGTCGACAGCTTGCCGTTGGCCGGATTGGAGAGGACCGCCTGGACCTGGGCGGCGATCGAGTTGCGGAACTGGTTCGCTTGATAGGCGGCGGTGATCGCGGCGACAGCGCTCGCGGCGGTGACCGGCGTCGTCCCGGGCGAGGCGAGGACCGGGTTGGCGGCGATCTCTTCGGCCTGCGCCGCGACCGATTGCTGGAACTGGTTCGTGGTGAAGCTGGCGGTGATGCTGCTGATGCTGCTTGCCTGATGGATGGCCGCGCCATGATCGGTGTTGAGCGAGCCGAAAGCCTGCACGAATTTGGCGAAGTTGTGATTGGCGGTGACGAGCGGGTCGGAGGCCTGCTGCGCCGGCGTCTCCGTGAGGACGCGGCTGATGGTGCTGGTCGGGATGTCGTTGGGGCCGATGCCGAAGGCGCCGAGCGCGACCGTGAGAAGCTGCGTATTGTTGACGAGGTCGCTGACGCCCGTCACGCCGCCGATATTGCCTTCGTAGTAGCTGACGGCCTGTGAATTGCCCGTGCTGCTCTGGAAGGCGGCGACGAGCGCCCCCACCGTCGCGGCGCCGGACGCGCCGAAATCGGCCGAGAGAGTGTTCTGGCTCCCGGTCGCGAGCGTCTGGGCGAAGAGGTTCGTCTGATAGGTGGTAACGATCGAGTTGATCGTGCTCTGCTGATGGACGAGCGTGCCCCCGTCGCTGTTCAGCGAGGAGAAGACATGCGCGAACTGGGCAAAGCGCGGATCGGAGGTGAGAAGCGGGTCCGTCGCTTGCTGCGCTGGCGTCTCGGTCAGAATCTGATTGATCGTCGTGCTGGAGACGCTCGACGGATCGATGCCGAAGGCGGTGAGCGCGAAGTTGAGCACCTGTGAATTGTTGGTGAAATCGCTGACCGATTTGATGGTCAGGATGTTCTGCTGATAGCTCGCCACCGCTTGGGCGACGCTCGACAGCTTGGTGAATTGCTGATAGAGGCCACCGATCTGGGCGAGCTGCGTCTTTCCCCCGGGATTGAGCGCGCTGAATGCCTGAACGAAGCGCGCGACATCGGGATCGTTGAGCAGCAGGGCGTTGGCCTGCGCCTGGACGCTCGCCGGCGCGTTGGGGTCATCGAGGATGAGCTGCTTCGCGACGGCGGCCGAGACTTTCGTCGAATCGAGATTGAAGGCGCCGAGCGCGACGTTGAGGAGCTGCGCGTCGCCGACAAGCTGATCGACGGAGGTGACGCGGCCGATATGGCTCTGATAATAGGCGATGGCCTGGCCGACGCCGGAGCTGTTCCGGAAATCGGTCAAGAGAGTGCTGATCGTATTTGCGCCACCGCTGCCGAGACTTGCGGTTACGGCTGCCGAATTGCCGCCCGCAGCCAGCTGCGCAAAGGAGGCGGTCTCGGACGCGGCGACGATTTCATCGATGCTGCTCTGCGAGAGCGCGGTGCCTTGCGCGAGAGCGGCGAAGGCCTGGGCGAATTGGCGATAGCGCGGATCCTCGGCGAGCAGCGGATCTCCGGAATTGGGACCCTCAGCGATGATCTGCTGAACTGTGTCGGTCGAGACGGTCGAGGGATCGATGTTGAAGGCGGTGAGGGCGAAATCGAGCAATGACCGGTTGTTGACGAGCTGCGTGATCGAGGTGATCGAGCCGATCCCTTGCTTGAAAGCGGCCGCCGCCTGCGCGGTCGCCGAGGATTGCTGGTATTGCGCGAAGAGCTTTCCCGCATCGGAGAAGTCGATCGTGTCCTCGATGGTCTGCTGGAAGAAGAGCGCTTGCCGGAGCGCCGGGTCGCCGTCATTGTTGCTGAGCCAGATCTGGAACTGGTTCTCCTGGTATTTCGCGAGGACCGTATTGATGCCGGCAGCGCTGCTGATCGCCGCTCCCCCATCCCCGCGCAGCGACGCGAAGGCCCGGGCGAAGGCGAGGAAGCGCGGGTCGATGAGCTGCTGGGCGAGCGAGCCCTTCGCATTCGGGTCTTGGCTCAGCAATTTGCGGATGATGCCGGTTTCGCTGGCGGCGTCCTCGAGCTGGAAGGCGGACAAGGCGACGGCGAGGAGCCGCGGGTCTTTCATGAGGTCGTCGACCGTTTTCACCTTGCCGATATTGGCCTGATAATACGCGACGGACTGCGCATAGCTCGGCGTCCTCTGGAATTGCGCCAGGAGCTGCGCCTGGTTTTGCTGAGCAAGCTGGAAATCGACGACCGGAAGGCCGACGGCGGTGACCATGTTCCGTATCCTGCGCTCACATGTGAAGTAATAACCAAATTAATACGAGATTAACTATAAGTATTCACCGCTTGAAAACGAGATCATGTTCAAATATATTCTGAAAGATGTTGCCATCCTGTTAATGGGGAGATATCGATCGGGCGGCGCCGAGCGCCGCAGGGGACGTCCAATGCAGATCTCGAACAATACCTATCCGACGCCGGTGGTCCGCTTCGACGCGCTGGCGCAAGTCGTTGTCGTCGAGCATCGCGACCCGGCGACCGGAGAGGAATCGTATCAGGTGCCGACCGAGGCGACCTTGCGCAGCGAGGACGAGGCCGCGCTGGCTGGCCGCTCTTCGTCATCGGCCGGAGGCGCCGCCACCGCCGGCACGCGCCTGTCGCTCGTCGTCTGACCGGCGTTCACAGGCTTCGATCGCAACTGACGCCGAGAATCTCCGGCGTGCGGCGCGGCCGTGTCCGCCGCGCATTGTAGCCGGCCATCGTCGCGCGCTGTTCGCGCACCGCCTTGGCGATGATGCCGAGGACGCGGTTGACGGCGTTCTGCATCAAGCGAAGCGCCTTCTCGTTCTCCGCGGTTGCCGCGGCAAGGCGCGTCACCTGCGCGCGAAGGGCATCGGCGAGGCCCTGCGGCAGGCTCGATGCGCCGGCTTGATCGGCCTTGAGCTGCGCCCAGCGCCCGGCATAGGCCCGCGCCAGATCCTTCTTCTCCGCTTGCAGCACGGCGATCTCGCCGAGGCGGCCGGCGCGCAGCAGCGCCGTTTCCTTCACCATGAGCTCGCCGAGGCGCGCCGCAAGGCCGGTCAAGGCCCGGGCAAGCGCTTCTGCCGATGGCGATGGAGCGGCGCCTTCCTGCGGCGCGGCGCTCGCCGGGTCTTGCGTCATTTGCCCTCCTGTAGACGAAGAATTTCGCGCTGCACGGCATCGGTGATGCCGAGCCCGCCGGAGCGGGCCGCCACCTTGCCGTATTCCTGCAGCATCAGGGATCGATAGACCGCCTCGCTGCTGCCGCCCCCGAAGAGCGTGTCGCTGCCGATGCTCGAGAACATGCTCTCGAGGCTCTGGCTGAAGAAGAAGGCGGCGAAGTCTTCGGCCGATTTCCGCGCATCCTCGGCGGACGGGCGGGGCGAGGCCGCGGCGGGAGCGGCGGCGAGCGGCGCCGCGATCGGCTTGCCCGCCTCCATCACATGACCTCGATATCGGCCTGCAGGGCGCCCGCCGCCTTGATCGCCTGCAGGATGCTGATCATGTCGCGCGGTCCGACGCCGAGCGCGTTGAGGCTGTTGACGAGCTCCTGCAGGCTCACGCCTTCGGGCAAGACCGCCATGCGCCGCTCGGACTGCTCGTCGACCTGGATTTCGGTGCGCGGCACGACGACGGTCTGGCCGCCGCCATTGGGCGCGAATTGCACGCCGCCCTTGCCGCCGGCCGCCGGCTTGCCGGTCGCCGGGTCGACGACGGGAGCCTGGCCCGTCGGCGCGAAGGGGTTGGGTTGCGAGACTTGCGGCGTCTCGGTGACCTTGACCGTGAGGTTGCCTTGGGCGATCGCGACGGTGCTGATGCGGACGTTCTCGCCCATGACGATGACGCCGTTCTGCTCGTCGATGACGACGCGCGCCGGCTGGTCGGGCTCGACGCGGAGCTGCTCGATGTCGGTAACGAGGCTGACGATGTCGCCCTGGAAGTTCGCCGGCAGGGTGAGAAGCACGGTCGACGGGTCGAGCGGCCGCGCCGCCGGCGCGCGCAGATAGCCGTTGATCACCTGCGCGATGCGCCGCGCCGTCGTCAGGTCGGGGTTGTGCAGCATGATGTTGACGCTTTTGAGGCTCGCCATCTCGAAGGCGATCTCGCGCTCGACGATGGCGCCATTGGCAACGCGCCCGGAGGTCGGCACGCCCTTGGTGACCGAGGCGGCGGCTCCCTTGGCGACGAGGCCTGTCTGCACCGAGCCTTGCGCCACCGCATAGACCTCGCCATCGGCGCCGAGCATCGGCGTGACGAGCAGGGTCCCGCCCAAGAGGCTCTTGGCGTCTCCGAGGGCCGAGACGGTGACGTCGATATGCGTTCCCTGGCGCGCGAAGGGCGGCAAATTCGCCGTCACCATCACCGCGGCGACATTGGCGGTGCGCAGGGAGTCGTCGCGGGCGTTGACGCCCAGCCGCTCCAGCATGCCGATAAGGCTCTCGCGGGTGAAGATCGAGCGGTTGAGGGAGTCGCCGGTGCCGTTCAATCCGACGACGAGCCCGTAGCCGACCAGCATGTTCTCGCGGATGCCTTCGAAATCCGCGATATCCTTGACGCGCGAGGCGGCGGTGGCCGAGGTGGCCCAGGCGAGCGTCACGGCCAGCAGCAAGGGCGCGGCAAGGCGGCGGACGCGGCGGCTCGCGGTCATCGCGCTCGGGCCTCTGGAGAAAATCTTCATACCGGGCCACATGCGAAATCCGTGCCAGCGCCGGCGCCGCGGCCGGCCGCGCTCGCTGGGCCCACGGGTTGCCGCCGCCGGGCAGAACCTGCCGGGACCGCCGGCAATTTCTGCCGACGCGTGCGCCAGGCTTAAGCCATTCTTAATTCACGGTTGCGAAGGTGCCGCCGGGTCGAGAGGACTGCGAATGAGAGTCGATGCGAATAGCCCGCTCCGTCCCGCCATCGGCCGCCGCGGCGACAAGGCGGCGAGCATCGGCGGCGGCGGCTTCGCCGAGCAGCTCGGCAGCGAACCCACGGCCGCGGCGGCCAAACCGGCGCCGGCCTGCGCCGTCGGCGGCCTCTTCGCCCTGCAGGAAGTCGAAGATGCGACGGCGGAACGGCGCAAGGCGGTGGCGCGCGGCGGCCGCATCCTGGACCGCCTTCGCGAGCTTCAGCACGGCCTTCTCTCGGGCACCCTCGACCGCAGCGCGCTCGCCGATCTCGCCGCCCAGGCCAAGGCGGCCCGGTCGGAAACGGCAGATCCGGGCCTCGAGCAGCTGCTCGACGAGATCGAGCTGCGCGCCGCTGTCGAGCTGGCGAAGCTCTCGGATGCATTGTAGGTCTGCAAAATCCGCTTGAATTTTCAAGATCGTGGCGCTTGCCCCGAGCCATGGCGATTCATATACTCCCGCGCGCATTTTTCAGCTTCCGCGCCTGTTGGTCCTTACGGAGTCGTTGATGCGCCCGCAGCTTCCCCCGGACTACCGTCCATCGGAAGACGAAGAATTCATGAACCCCATGCAGCTCGAGTACTTTCGGCAAAAGCTGCTGCGCTGGCGGGCCGAGCTGCTGGCGGAATCGACGGAAACCCTCCAGCACCTCAAAGAGGAGAGCCTCCTGAAGCCCGATCTGACCGACCGGGCGTCGTTGGAGACGGAGCGGGCAATCGAGCTGCGCACGCGCGACCGCGAGCGCAAGCTGATCGCCAAGATCGATTCGGCGCTGAGCCGGATCGAGGACGGCAGCTATGGCTTCTGCGAGGAATCGGACGAGCCCATCGGCCTGCGCCGCCTCGAGGCGCGGCCGATCGCGACGCTCAGCCTCGACGCGCAGGAGCGGCATGAGCGCATGGAGCGCACCCACCGCGACGATTGACGGGGCGGCCGCCCCGGACGGGTTGCTTCGCCTTCTTGCAACGACCCCTGATCCGCCGCTTTCCTAGAACGGCGCAATGATATCGAAGAGCTGCTGGCCGTAGCGCGGCTGCTGCGCGTCCATGAGCTGGCCGCGGCCGCCATAGGAGACGCGCGCCTCGGCGATCTTGTCGAGGGTGATGGTGTTGGTGGCGCTGATGTCCTGCGGCCGGATGACGCCGGTGATCTGGAGGTCGCGGATGTCGTAATTGACCCGCATCTCCTGATGCCCCATGACGACGAGGTCGCCGTTCGGCAGCACTTGGGTGACCAGCATCGCCATCTCGACCGTGACCTGGTCGGTGCGCGCGATCGAGCCGACGCCGTCCGACTTGCTGTTGGTGCTGGCGTTGAGAAGGCTCGCCGGGTTGGCGGCGTGGGGCAGGATTTTCTGAAGCTGCGTTTCGAAGCCCATCGCATTGTTGATGCCGGTATTCTCCGAGTTCGTCCGGTTCCGCACCGTCTCGTTCGAGAGCTTCGCCTGGTCGTTGATGTTGATGACGACGGTGAGGATGTCGCCGACTTGCGAGGCGCGCTGATCCTTG
Source organism: Alphaproteobacteria bacterium (assembly GCA_021325525.1). GTDB lineage: Bacteria > Pseudomonadota > Alphaproteobacteria > ATCC43930 > CGMCC-115725 > URHD0088. The sequence continues at coordinate 27,912 of JAJPHB010000080.1, read as the reverse complement.
AAGAAGGCGCGGGTGCCGGCCTGCCAGAGGGAGTTGGGGCGGCGCTCGGCCGTGATCGGCGCCGGCATGGGCAGGGACACCGGGCGGTATCCCGGCTGCCGCTGCGGGTCCTGGATGGTCGTGAGCGGCGGCGCCTCGCCGATCTCGGAGATCCGCGTCAAGGCATTGCAGCCGCCGAGCAGCGCGGCAAGGCCGATGAGGGCCAAGGCGCGCGGGAGCGGGGAGGGGGTCGGCATGGCTTCTCTCCTAGCGCGCGGCGACGGCCGACGCGGCGGGGACCGTGACGGCGGCCCGGCCGGGTCCGGTGACGACGGCGTCGAGCATCCGGCCGGAGCGCGTATTGCTGACGCGGATCGCGGCGCCCTCGGCGCCGTCTTCGAGCGCCTTCGCCGTCGCGGTCAGAAGCATGGTGGGGGTTTGCAGGACGAGCGTGACGAGCTCACCCCTGCGGATGACGATCGGCATCTGGACATCGCTCGGCCGGACCGGCTCGCCCGGACGGATGGCGCGGCGCGGAGTCTTGCCGATGAGCTCCGCGGAATCGGTCACATAGGTCTCGGTCATCCGGTCGGCGCGCAGCTCGACGGTGTCGAGATCGCCGGCGGCGATGATCTCGCCCGGCGCGACCGGCCGCGCCAGCACCGGCAGATCGACCATGCGGGAGACGCGGCCGGTGACGCGTACAGGTTCGATGGTGTCGCCATCGACCGGCACAGAGACGAGTGCCGACAAGCGGCCGCTGCGTGCATCATAGGTGAGATTGTCGACGGCGAGCGTCGGCGCCGCTCCGGCCGGCGCGAAGAGCCGCAATGCCGCATTGTCGAGGTCGAGGCGGACCGGCCCTTGCGGCAGCCGGCTGCCGAGGGCGCGCTTCAGCTCGCCGGCGATCGCCTCGGCGGTGATCGTCTGGCTCGCCCGCTCGACCGTCGCTTGGTCGTAGCGCGAGCGCGGCTGCCAATCGAGATCCTGCTCGCGCGCCCGGGCGGCGAGCCAGGCGGCATCGTAAACGGCCTTGCCGCCGGGCGGCGGCGCCGGGGCGACCGCCGCGTCGGCATGGGCGCCGGCATCGGAGAAGAGATCGCCGAGGCGGACGACCGGGGCCGAGACGACGATGTTCGGGCGCAAAGCCGGCTCGGCGCTGACAGCGGGCGACAGGATGACGGCCGGCAGCAGGGCGGCCAGAAGCAGCAGCATCCGCATGGCGGTTCTCTCCTCCGGCGGATCAGCGGAAGTTGTTGAGCGTGTTCGACATCTGGTCGGAGACCTGAATGACCTTGGAGTTCATCTCGTAGGAGCGCTGGGCCGTGATGAGGTTGGTGATCTCGGTGACGACGTTGACGTTCGAGGTTTCGAGGAAGCCCTGCTGCAAGGCGCCGAAGCCGACGGAGGAGGGGGCGCCCGTGACGGGCGAGCCCGAAGCCGGGGTCTCGGCCAGGAGGTTGTTGCCGAGATTGCTGAGGCCCGCCTCGTTGGCGAAGGTCGCGAGCTCGAATTGGCCGACGGTCTGCGGCTGGATCTGCCCCGAGATCGTCGCCAGCACCTGACCGCTCGCATTGATCGAGATCGCGGTCGTGTCGGCGGGGATGGTGATCCCGGGCTGGACGACGAGCCCGTCCGCCGTGACGATCTCGCCGGTCGGGCTCAGCTGGAAGGAGCCGGCGCGGGTATAGGCGGTGGTGCCGTCTGGCATCTTGATCTGGAAATAGCCGCGGCCCTGGATGGCGACGTCGAGCGGGTTGTTGGTCGGCGACAGGTTGCCCTGCTCGGTGATGCGGTAGACGGCGGCGGCCTTGACGCCGATGCCGACCTGCACGCCGGCGGGCACGATCGTCCCCTGGTCGGAGGAGTTCGAGCCGACCTTGCGCTCGTTCTGATAGAGCAGATCCTGGAATTCGGCGCGGTTGCGCTTGAAGCCGGTGGTGTTGAGGTTGGCGATGTTGTTGGAAATGACCTCGACATTGAGCTGCTGAGCCAGCATGCCGGTCGCGGCGATGTCCATGGAGCGCATTGCTGGGATCTCCTGGGAGCGCTATGCAACTTTTCCGAGCTTGTCGATGGCGTTGGTGATGCGCGTGTTCTCGCCATCCATCAAATCCTTGGCCGAGCTGTAGCTCTGTGCGATCTTCATCAGCCGCGTCATCTCGATGATCGGCTCGACGTTGGACCCCTCGATCATGCCTTGGAGGACGAGGGTGTTGCTGGCGGGAACCGGCTGCGCCTCGGTGACGTAGAGCCCGCCGGCGGAGGGCCGCAGCGCGCGCTCATCGGGGAATTGCACGATCTCGATCTGTCCGGCCTCGCCCTGGTCGGTCGAGATCGTGCCGTCGCGGGTGATCGCGATGTTCTTGGCGTTGGTCGGGATGTTGATCGGCTGGTCGCCGGCGCCGAGCACGGCGTAGCCCTGCGCGGTGACGAGCTGGCCGGTCGCATCGAGCAGCAGGCGGCCGTTGCGCGTGTAGCGCGTCCCGAAGGGCGTGTCGACTTTCAGATAGCCCTCGCCTTGCAAGGCGATGTCGAGGGAGTTGCCGGTCCGCGAAAGAGGTCCCTGGCTCGTGTCGCGGGACGAGCCGAAATCCTGCACGAAGGCGAGCGGCGTCGAGCCTTTCCGGTCGAGATATTCGGCGAAGAGCACACGCTCGGCCTTGAAGGAGGGCGTCGAGGCATTCGCCAGGTTGTTGGCGACGACGTCCATCTGGCGGCTGAGCGCCATCTGGCTCGAAAGGGCGATATAAGTCGCGGCTTGCATGCGGTTTCGCTGATCCTCGTGTGGCGTCGCTGCCCTCGTTGCACGCCGCGTGCCAAGCCGAAGGCGTCGTGCGGGAGCAAGCAATCCGCGGCCCGGCGCGCTCGCCGCAGCGCTCCGGCGGGGGCGCCGGGGCAGGCCTTGCCGGGCAGTTCTTGCCGGGTCGGCAGGCGCGCCGGCGGCGCGAGCTGGGCAAGCCTCCCTCAATCAGTTGTTAACGACCCTCTTTCTATCCTCGCCGCCGCCGCTTGCGCGGCGCCGAGGGTGCGAAGCCGCTGCCAATGACCGATCAATCGATCACCGCCGAGGAGGCGGAAGAAGCCGCCGAACAGGAGGTCAGGGAAGCTGCGCCGCGCTTCGACCGCAAGAAGCTGCTGATCTTCGTCGCGGCGCCGGTGCTGGCGCTGCTCCTCATCGTCGCCGGCCTCTATTTCACCGGCGTGCTGGGCCGCTTCGTCGGCGGCAAGAGCGCGGCGGAGGAGAAGCCGGCGGCGCCGAAGCAGGCGGTCTTCTACGACCTGCCCGACCTGCTGGTGAATCTCAACAGCCCGGGGCGCAAGCCGAGCTTCCTCAAGATGTCGGTCAGCCTCGAGCTCGAAAACCCGGTGGATGTCGCGCGCGTCCAGGCGGTGATGCCGCGCATCATCGACAATTTCCAGGTCTATCTGCGCGAGCTGCGCGTCGAGGACCTCAAAGGATCGGCCGGGCTCTACCGCTTGCGCGAAGAGCTGCTGATCCGCGTCAACGCCGCCGCGGCCCCGGCGAAGATCGACGATGTCCTGTTCAAGGAGATGCTGGTCCAGTGAGCGGGCAGCGGGCCGGCGTCGCGGCAAGCAGGGAATAGGGAAGGCGAATGGCCGACGAGGCGCTCAAAGAGGACGACAAGATCGCCGCCGATTGGGCGGCGATGGCGGGCGGCGGTGCCGATGGCGCGGAGGGCGCCGATGCCGCCGGGACGACCGCGCGCGTTCTCAACCAGAACGAGATCGACAGCCTCCTCGGCTTCGGCGATGGCGACGGCGCCAATCGCGACAATTCCGGCATCCGCGCGATCATCGATTCGGCGCTCGTCTCCTACGAGCGCTTGCCGATGCTCGAAGTCGTCTTCGATCGCCTCGTGCGCATGATGACGACGAGCCTGCGCAACTTCACATCAGACAATGTCGAGGTCTCGATCGACAACATCACTTCGATCCGCTTCGGCGACTATCTCAACTCGATTCCGCTGCCGGCGATGCTCAGCGTCTTCCGCGCCGAGGAATGGGACAATTACGGCCTCCTCACCATCGACAGCGCTCTCATCTATTCGATCGTCGACGTGCTGCTCGGCGGCCGCCGCGGCACCGCCGCGATGCGCATCGAGGGGCGGCCCTACACGACGATCGAGCGCAATCTCGTCGAGCGCATGGTGAGCGTCGTCCTCGCCGACCTCTCCGCCGCTTTCGATCCGCTGAGCCCGGTCAATTTCCGCTTCGAGCGGCTCGAGACCAACCCGCGCTTCGCGACCATCGCGCGGCCGGCAAACGCCGCGGTGCTGGCGCGCATGCGCGTCGACATGGAGGATCGCGGCGGCCGCCTCGAACTGCTGCTGCCTTATGCGACGCTCGAACCCGTCCGCGAGCTTCTCCTCCAGATGTTCATGGGCGAGAAGTTCGGCCGCGATTCCATCTGGGAAGCGCATTTGGCCGGCGAGCTCTGGAACACCAACGTGCCGCTGCAGGCCGTGCTCGACACCTTCGAATATTCCTTGCGCGACGTCATCAATTGGGAGGTCGGCACGCGCTTGACGCTGAATGCGACGCCGGACAGCGACATCCGCCTCCTCTGCGGCGACGTCCCCATGTTCTCCGGCAAGATGGGACGCCGGGGCGGCAATATTGCGGTCCGCATCGCCGAGAAGATCGAGAAGAGCCGGAACACGCCATGAGCCTCACGGTTTTTCTCGACGCGGTTGTGGCGGTATTGCTCGTCGTCACGATCGTCTACGCGATGCTCCTCAGCCGCCGCCTCGGGGCGTTGCGCAACGACAAGCAGCAGCTCGAAGCCCTGGTCCGCAGCCTCGATGACTCGGTGCGGCGAGCGGAAGGCGGCATCGCCGCCCTCGGCACCGCGGCCGATGAGATGGGTCGGCAGCTGCAGCAGCGTCTCGACCGCGCCGAGAGCCTCAAAGCCGACCTCGGCTATATTATCGATTTGGGCGGCAATCTCGCCGACCGTCTCGAAGGCGTGATCCGCGCCAAGCGCGAGGGCGCGAAGCAGCCGGCCGCCGCGACGGGCGACGCCGCCCTGGCCGATGCGCCCGGCAAGCCGCGTCGCCGCGACAGCGCGGCCGCGCCGGCGCCGAACGGGCTGCCTTCCGCCGACGACGAGGGGGCCCGCCAAGGCGATGACGCGCCGTCCCGGGTCGCCGGCTTTCCTTCGCGCGCCGAACGCCTGCTGCGGCGGGCGCTCGAGACGCGGCGGTAGCGCTCGTCATGCGCGGGCATCTGCGGCTCCTGCCGGCGCTCATCGGCGCCTCGGCGGTGCTTTTCTGCGCCAAGGTCGTCGATCTCGGCTTCGCGATTGGCCTCGATCCGATGGGCGCCGCGCGGGCCCAGACCGCGCCGGCGGCGCCGGCGAAGCCGTCTGCGGCCACGCCCTCTGCGGCGGCCGCGCCGGCCGAAGCCTCCGCCCAGGCTCCGGCGGCACCCGGCGCCGGCGCTGCGGCGAAATCCGGCGAAGACCCGACGCAGTTCAGCCCACAGGAAATCGCGCTCCTCCAGGCGCTCGCGCATCGGCGGGACGAACTCGACAAGCGCGCGGGCGAGGTCGATCAGCGCGAGGCGCTGCTGCAAGCCGCCGAGCAGCGCATCAACGACAAGATCGCCAAGCTGCAGGAGATGCAGAAGGCGATCGATGCGGCCTTCACCAAGCAGGACCAGCAGGACGACGCGAAGCTCCAGAGCCTCGTCAAGATTTACGAGACGATGAAGCCGCAGGACGCGGCGCGGATCTTCGAGCAGCTCGACATGCCCGTTCTGCTCGAGGTCCTCGAACGCATGAAGGAGCGCAAGACGGCGCCCATTCTTGCGGCAATGAATCCCGGAAAAGCCAAGGCCGTGACGCTCGCCCTCGCCGAACGCCGGCCGTCTCCCGAGCTCAAGCAGCCATAGCGGGCGATGGGCGGGGTGGCCGGACTTAACGGGCGCTTAACCCTAAATCGATCAAATATAGGGCAAATTCAACCGACCCTGCCGACGGCCGGCGCGCCGCGGCGATGGGCGCGCAGGCAAGGTCCACCATGGCTCGATCAAGCGCATCCCGTGTTGCGTCCGACACGCGTTTCGAAGCCCGCCTCGGCGAACTCCGCCGTCCGGCGGCGCCCGCCCCGGACGCCGCCGTGCTCGAGCAGATGGTGGCGAGCGTCGTCTCGAGCCTCTCCGGCGGCGTCTCGCTGGCCGATCTGCAGCTCTATCGCGAGGTCGAGACCCTCGCCGAATACATCCAGACGGCGCGCCGCGAGATCGCGGGCGTGCGTCCCGACGACATCCGCGAGCGCCATATTCCGATGGCTACCGACGAGCTCGACGCCGTCGTCAGCGCGACCGCCGAGGCGACGGGAATCATCCTCGGCGCCATGGAAGAATTTGAGCGGATGGCAGCCGAGCTGCCGCCCAAACAGGCAAAGCAGATCGCCGATGCCGTCGTCCGCGTCTATGAAGCCTGCAGCTTCCAGGACATCACGGGTCAGCGCATCACCAAGGTGGTGCGGGCGCTGAAGCACATCGAGGGCAAGATCGACGCGCTGCTCGCCGTCTTCGGCGCCGATCTCGTCGGCGCGGCGCCGGCCGAGGCGGAGGCGGCCGACGACAAGCTCCTCAACGGGCCGGCGCTGCCATCGGCCGCCACCAATTCGCAGGCCGATATCGACGCCATCCTGGCGAGCTTCGACTAGGGCGGGCGGCAATGCGGGGCTGGCGAGGCGCGGCATATCGCCTGGCGCCGGCCGCGCTCGCCCTTTTGCTGCTCGCGGCGCCGGCCGCGGCCGGCGAGCGGGTCGGCGTCGATGCCGGCCTCCATGACGGCTATGCGCGCATCGTCTTCGCCTGGCCGGCGAAGGTCGGCTTTGCGGCAAAGCTGGAGGGCGGCAAGCTGGCGATCCACTTCGCGCGGCCCTTCACCGCCGATCTCGCCGTCATCGCGCGGCGCATCGACGACTACGTCGAAACCGTGGCGAAGAACGGCGATTCGGATGTCGTGGCGACGCTCCGCCGGTCTGTCGCCCTGCGCAGCTTCGCGACCGAGGACAAGGTCGTCGTCGATCTTCTCGACCAGCCCGGCGCGCAGCCGGCGCCGCCGCGGTCGCCGGATGCCGCCGCGCACGAGGCGGCGCCCGCCTCTGCCAAGATCGAGGTCGCGACCGAGGCAGGGGGGCGACGCATCGTCTTCGATTGGCCGAAAGAGGTGGCCTATGCGCTGACCGTCAAAGGCGGCGAGGCCGAGCTGCGCTTCAAGCGATCGGGCCCGACCGATATCGCGCACCTCGCCGCCGAGGCGCCCGATCTGTCGCCGCAGGCGAAGCGACATGGCCGCGACCTCACGGTGACGCTTCGCCTGCCGCCGGGCAGCCATATCAAGGCCGTCCGCGAGGGCCGCAGCGTCGTGGCGATGATCACGACGGCGGCAAGCAAAGGCGGCGCCGACGACAAGGCGCCGGCGGCGCCGGCGCCTGCCGCCGCTGTGCCGAAACCCGCCGCGGCCCCGCCGACCCCGCTCGTTCCGCCGGCCGCCCGCGTAGCCGCTCCGCCGGCCATGCCGGTCGCCGCAGCGGCGGCGATGGCCGAAGCGCCCGACGCCTCCGCCGGCCTCGCCGCCCTGCCGGACGAGCCGGCGCCATTGCCGCCGCGGGTGGCGACGAGCGATGACGGGGCGACGCTCCGCTTCGAGCTCCACAAGCCCGTGCCTGCCGCGATCTTCCGCGAAGGCGCCGCCCTGTGGATCGTTTTCGGCGCGCCGGTCGCGATCGATCTCGCCGATCTGCGCGCCCAAGGCCAGGATGTGGTCCGCAGCATCGACCGCGTGCCGAGCGATGCGGCCACCATCCTGCGCGTCGCCACGGCGGGTGGGTTCAACCCTTCGGTCCGCCGCTCCGAGACCGGCTGGGTCGTCGATCTGCGGCGGCAATTGCTGCAGCCGGACGCGCCGATCGGCGTCAGCATCCAGCCGACGGCGCAGCCGCCGCGCATCCTCCTCGGCATTCACGAGCCGGGCGCGCCCGTGCGCTTCCGCGATCCGGAGCTGGGGGAAACCCTGATCGCCGTTCCCGTGGTGCAGGCGGGGCAGGGCGTCGCGCGCGAGCAGGACCTCGTCGACGTCACCCTCCTGATGACGGCACAAGGCATCGCCTTGCGCCCGGCGAGCGACGGCATCGAAGCGAAGCCGTTGCCCAATGGGGTCGAGGTCACGAGCACGACAGGCCTCATCCTTTCCGGCGAGCACGACCGCGCGCTGCGCCGCGGCGACACGCCGCAGCGGCTCTTCGATTTCGCCGATTGGTACGGGCCCAGGGACGGCGATGTCCTGGCCGAACGGCGGGCGCTCGAGCAGAACATCGTCGCGGCGGCGCCCGCCGCGCGCTCGGGCGCCCGCCTCGACCTCGCGCATTTCTACTTCGCGCACGGTCTCGGCGCCGAGGCGCTCGGCGTCCTTGCCGCCATTCAGCGCGACGATCCCGCTTTCGCCGCCGATCCGCGCGTGCGCGCCGTCACCGGCGGCGCGCTCTTGCTGACCGACCGCCCGGACGAGGCGGGAGGCGAGCTCGGCTTGCCGGCGCTCGATGGCGAGGCCGAGATCGGGCTATGGCGCGGCGGCGTCGCCTATGCGAAGCACGATTTTCCGCGGGCGGCCGCTGAGTTCGGCAAGGCGGCGGCAATTCTCCGCTTCTATCCGAAGCGCCTGCGCCACCGCTTCGCGCTCGAAGCCGCCGAGGCCGCGATCGCCATCGGCCAGCCGGACGACGCGCAAGACTACCTCGCCCTCGTCAAGGACGCGCCGAACCCGGGCGAGGCGGCGGAGGCGAAGTTCCTCGTCGCGCGCGCTCTCCAGCTCGGCGGCGAGGGCGATTCCGCACGGGCCATTCTGGATCGCCTCGCCATGGGCAATGACCGCGAGACCCGCGCCCGCGCCCAGCTCGCGCGCACGCTCGACGATCTCGGCGAGGGCAAGATCTCGCGCGGCGCCGCCATCAAGGCGCTCGACGCCCTGCGCTTCGCCTGGCGAGGCGATGATTTCGAGCTGACCTTGCTGCGCCGCCTCGCCGAGCTCGAGATCAAGGACGGCAACTATCGCGCCGGCTTCGCGGCGCTGCGCCAGGCGCTCGAGAATTTTCCGAACCATCCCGAGCGTGGCGCCGTGCAGCAGCAGCTCAGCGATGCCTTCTCCGACATCTTCATCGGCAATGACGCCGACAGCATTCCGCCGCTGAAGGCCCTCGCTCTTTACGACGAGTTCAAGGGTCTGATGCCGAGCGGCGGAAAAGGCGACGAGATCATCCGCCGCCTTGCCGACCGCCTCGTCGCCATGGATCTGCTGGATCGTGCCGCAACTCTTCTCGAGGATCAGGTGCGCAACCGCCTCGCCGGGCGCGACAAGGCGCGCGTCGCCGCCCGCCTCGCCCTGGTGCGGCTGCTTGACCACAAGCCGCAGCAGGCGATCGCCGCGCTCGACATCGATGTCGGGACTGCCATCGATCCCGACCTCGAACGCCAGCGCCAGCAATTGCGGGCGCGGGCGCTCTCCGATCTCGGCAAGACGGCGGAGGCGCTGAAGATCCTCGAGGGCGACGACAGCCGCGATGCCGAGCGCCTGCGCGCCGACATTGCGTGGCGGACCAAGGATTGGCATGCCGCGGCCCAGATTTTCGAGCGCCTCGCGGTTCTCCCCGACGCCGCCGGCAAGCTCGCCAAGGACGATGCTCAGACGATCCTCGATTGGGCGACGGCGCTCACCCTGACGGGCGACCGCGACGGCGTTGCGCGGCTGGCGAAGACCTATGCCGCGGCGATGGATGCGAGCCCCTTCCGCGAAGCCTTCCGCGTCGTCGCCGGCGATCCGTCGGCGGCGGAGGGCGACATCCGCCAGCTTGTCGGCAAGGTGGCGCAAGTGGGCGATCTCCAAAGCTTCATGGCCGGCTACCGCCAGAAGCTGTCAGCGAAATCGCTGAGCGCGATCAATTAGGGGGCGTACGCCCCGGCCTCTGCGGAATGCCGCGATGCTGCCTTCGTCGCCGCCGTGAGGCGAGGAAGCGGCCGAGAACCTTCTACCCGCCCGCCCCCGCGAAGCTTTGCACGAGGCTGCCGGCGACGAGGTACCAGCCGTCGATGAGGACGAAGAAGATGATCTTGAAGGGCAGGGAGATGACCGCCGAGGGCAGCATCATCATGCCCATCGACATGAGGATGGAGGCGACCACCATGTCGATGATGAGGAAGGGCAGGAAGAGAAGGAAGCCGATTTCGAAGGCGCGGCGCAGCTCGCTGATCATGAAGGCGGGAACGAGGACGCGGAGCGGCACGTCCTCGGGCGCCGCCACCGGCTCCATCTTGGCGATGTCGGCGAAGAGCTTCAGATCGTGCGGACGCACATTGCGGATCATGAAGGCGTGGAGCGGCGCCACGGCCTTCGTCATCGCCTCGCCTTCGCTCATCTTGTCCTCGATGAGCGGGGCGATGCCGTCATGGTAGGAGGCCTCGAAGGTCGGCGCCATGACGAAGGCGGTGAGGAAGAGGGCGAGGCTGACGAGGACGGTATTGGGCGGCGTCTGCTGGATGCCGAGCGCGTTGCGCAGGAACGAGAGCACGATGATGATGCGCGTGAAGGAAGTGACGGTCACGAGAATGGCCGGCGCGAGGCTCAGCACCGTGATGAGCGCCAGGAGCTGGATGATGCGGCCGGTCGCCGAGCCGCCTTCGCCGAGGTCGAGCGTCACCGATTGCGCGGCCGCCGGCTCGACGAGGAGCAGGACGAGCAGAGCCGCCAACGCCGCCGCGGGAAAGAGGCGCACCGGGTGAGGGCGCCTCATCGCTTCGTTCCCTCGACCATCGCGGCGAATCCCGGAGCCGCTTGCGGCGGCGCGATGCCGCGCTCGATCACGGTGGCGCTGTCGCTGCCGAGAAGGACGAGATGCTCGGTTGCATCGCGCCGCAGCAGCACCAGGCGGCGCTTGCCGTCGATCGGCGCGACTTCGACGACGGAAAGGCGCCGCTGCCCCCGCGCTCCGAGCGCCCGCCCGGCGACGCCGTAGCGGCGCGCGAGCCAGCCGCAGACGGCGAGAAGCGCGAGCACGGCGACAAGCGCCAGAACGGACTGAATGTAGAGGCCGATGCTCATCTGTCCTCGCGCCCGCTCGCGGCGGCTTGCGTATAGGCCTCGGCCGCGCGATCGCGGGCATTCCGGCGCGCGGCGGCTTCGAAGAGGTCGTGCTGCTGGCGCAGCGCTTCGGTCAGAAGGTCGAGCTCGGTGATGAGCTGCCGGAGCTCCTGCGCTGCCGCTTGCCGCTCGGCGGGGGGGAGTTGTGGAAGGGCCTCGCACATGCGCGCGGTTTCCGCATCGAGGCCCGCCAGGTCGAGGACGGCGCCTGCCGCCACGCTCGCGCGCGCCGCGGCGATGCTCTCCGTGCAGCCCCGGCAGAGCTGGCGCGCATTCATGGCGCGCGCGCCTCGGCGCCGGCCTCGGGCGCGGCTTGGTTGGCACGGTAGATGTAGGACAGGATCTCGGCGACCGCGGCAAAGGCGGCGAAGGGGATCTCGGCGCCGATGTCGACGGCCGCCAGCATCTCGGCGAGGTCGGCATCCTCGCGCACCTTCACCCCCTTGGCGAAGGCGATTTCGAGAATGCGGTCGGCGGTGAAGCCGCGACCGCTGGCGACGACGCGCGGCGCCGCTTCCGAGTCCGGCGCGTGCTCCAGGGCGACGGCGATCGTCTGCCCGGGCTTCCGATTGGCGGCGGCGCTGTCGTGAGGCAAGGAGAGGAGTCCGGCGCGGCGAAGAGATCGCCGAAAAATTGCGCCATTACGCTTAATTTTCCGTTTAACGCGCCGATCCGGCTACGTGGCTTCGCGCAAGGGCTGCTCGCGCCGTGGTTTTACCGCTTCTTAATCAGAGGCGGACAGGATCGGGCATCGCCCCGCCCGGAGCCGCGCCGACCAGCCGATGGACCTCAACGACATTCCGCTCTTCAAGGCGATGACGCAGCGCATGGCGTGGCTCAGCCAGCGCCAGAAGGTGCTGGCCGAAAATGTCGCCAATGCCGACACGCCCAATTACCGGCCGCGCGATCTGAAAGTGCCGAGCTTTCGCGAGCTGATCGGCGAAACGGGCGGCAAGCTGCGGCTGGCGGCGACCCAGCCGAACCATCTCGCCGGGCAGGGCGACGCCTCGCCCTTCGCGGAGCAAACCGACAAGACCGGCGAAGTCTCTCCCTCGGGGAATGCCGTCCATATCGAGAGCGAGATGCTGAAGGTATCGGGGACGGCCAACGACTACGCGCTGACGACGAACCTCTATCGCCAGCACCTCGCCATGCTGCGCCTGGTGCTCGGCAAGAGCGAGTGAGCCGGGGCGGGGCGGAAGCGATGGAACTCGAAAATGCGATCCGCGTCGCGGCTTCGGGATTGACGGCCGAGAGCGCGCGGCTCCGCGTCATCGCGGAGAACCTTGCCAATGCCGATTCGACGGGGACGACGCCGGGGGCGGAACCCTACCGCCGGCAAGTCATCACCTTCCGCAGCGTGCTCGACCGGACTTACGGCGTCAAAGAGGTGAAGCCCGGCACCGTCCAGGCGGCCGGCGGCGATTTCCAGCGCAAATACGATCCGACGCACCCCGCCGCCGACGCCCAGGGCTACGTCCTCATGCCCAATGTCAACCCGCTCATCGAAATGATGGATATGCGGGAGGCGCAGCAGAGCTACGCCGCGAACCTCAATGTCATCGATGCCGCCAAAAGCATGATCAGCCGTGCGATCGACCTGCTGCATGGCTGATCGGTTTGGCGGCGGTTTAGGAGGATCTTCGCCATGACGATCGGACTCGCCAGCGCCGCGGCCGCCTATGCCAATGCGGCCAAACCCGCAGCTCCGGGCTTGGCCGCGCGCGAGAGCGGCGGCAGCTTCGGCGACCTCTTGAAGCAGGCGGCCGAGAGCGCCATCGGAACCCTGAAGGAAGGCGAGAGCGTGAGCGCGCAGGCGCTCGCCGGCAAGGCCGATATCAGCGAGGTCGTGACCGCCGTCTCCAATGCCGAGCTCACCTTGCAGACGGTGACCGCCGTGCGCGACCGCGTCATCTCCGCCTATCAGGACATCATGCGGATGCCGATCTGAGGCATCGCCGATCGAGGGACAGGGGCAGCGCGCCGCATGACCGCCAACGACGCCATGGATATCGGCCGCGATGCCATCATCGTGTCGCTGAAGCTGGGCGGCCCGATCATGCTCCTCGCCCTTGCCGTCGGCCTCGTCATCTCGCTCTTCCAGGCGCTGACGCAGATTCAGGAGATGACGCTGACCTATGTGCCGAAGATCGTCGCCATCATGCTGGCGCTGCTCGTGCTGCTGCCCTTCATGCTGACGACTCTGCAGAACTTCACCGACCGGCTGTTCGACCGGGTCATCTCGGGATGACGGCGGCGCTGGCGCAGCTGCTGCCGGCCAATGTCTTCGCCGTCATGCTCGTCTTCTGCCGTACCGGCGCGGCGCTGATGCTGCTGCCCGGCTTCGGCGACCTCTACGTGCCGCAGCGCTATCGCCTTCTTCTCGCCTTGCTCTTGTCGGCGCTCGTCGCCTCGGCGCTGGGCCGCCTTCTGCCGGCGCCGCCCGGCGAGGTGGCGCAGCTCTTCCAGCTTCTCGGCGGCGAGATCGTCGTCGGCGTCTTCCTCGGCACCATCGGCCGCATTCTCCTCGGCGCGCTCGACACGGCCGGCATGATCATCGCTTTCCAGCTCGGCATATCGGCGGCGCAAGTCTTCAACCCGGCGGCGGCACAGCAGGGCGCGATCACCGGCGCCTTCATGACCGTGCTCGGCGTGCTCGTCCTCTTCCTCACCAACACGCACCTTCTGATGCTGCGCGCCCTCGTCGGCAGCTACGACCTCTTCGCGCCGGGGGGCTTTCCGGTCATCGGCGATCTCTCCAACACGGTGGCCCATGTGGTGGCGGATGCGTTCCGCCTCGGCGTCGAGCTGTCGGCGCCGGTCATCGTCGTCGGCACGATCTTCTATGTCGCCATGGGCCTGCTCTCGCGCCTCATGCCCCAGCTGCAGATTTTCTTCGTCGTGCTGCCGGTGCAGATCGCGGGCGGGCTCGCGGTCTTCGCCATCACGCTCTATGCGGTGATGCGCTGGTTCCTCGGCGGCTTCACCGCCGTCTTCGGTCAGGCGCTGCCTCTCTGAGCGGCAGGTCGCCATGGCCGAAGACGCCGATGACAGCCAAAAGACCGAAGAACCGTCCTGGCGCAAGCTCGACGAGGCGCGCAGCCGCGGGCAAGTCGCGCAGTCGCGCGAGGTCACCAACTGGTTCGTGCTGACCGGCATGGCGGCGAGCGTTCTCCTCGCCGCGCCCAACCTCGCCACGACCATGGAACGGGTGATGGCGCGCTTCGTCGAGCAATCGGGCTCGCTGCGCCTCGACGGCGCCGCCTTCGGCTCCGCGATCCTCGACACCTTGCATGAATTGGCGCCCGCCGTTCTCTTCCCCATCGCCATCATGATGGCGATGGGGATCGCGGGCTCGGTGCTGCAAACCGGCATCCTGTTCGCGCCGGACAGGCTGGTGCCGAAGCTCGACCACATCTCGCCCTTCGAAGGCGTGCAGCGCCTGTTCTCGCTGCGCGCCGTCGTCGAATTCGCCAAGGGCCTCGTGAAGCTCGCGGTCGTCGGCCTCGTCGCCGCCTATCTCCTGATGCCGGAGCTGGGCCGCCTGCAAATCCTGCCCAGCATCGGCGTCGGCGCGCTCGCCGGCGAGATGGAAAACGTGACCTTGCGCCTCGCCGGCGGCGTCGTTGCCGTGCTGACCGCGATCGCGATCGCCGATTACATCTATCAGCGCCTCAGCTTCCTGCGCTCGATGCGCATGTCGAAGCAGGAGCTGAAAGAGGAGTTCAAGCAGACCGAGGGCGATCCCTTCATCAAGAGCAAGCTGCGGCAGATCCGCACCCAGCGGGCGCGCAAGCGCATGATGGCGGCGGTGCCGAAGGCCTCGGTCGTCGTCACCAACCCGACGCATTTCGCCGTCGCGCTGCAATACGAGATGGCGAGCGCCGGGGCGCCGCGGGTCGTCGCCAAGGGCGCGGATCTCATCGCCGCGCGCATTCGCGACATCGCGCGCGAGCATGGCGTGCCCATCGTCGAGAATCCGCCCGTCGCGCGCGCCCTCTACGCCACGGTCGAGATCGACGAGGAAATTCCTCCCGAACACTACAAAGCCGTCGCCGAGATCATCAGCTATGTCTTCCGCCTCAAGGGCAAGCTCGCGAAGGGGTAGCGTCGCGGAAGACGGCTCGCCGGCGCTCATTTTATGGTAAAGATGGACCATGCATCGCGCAGCCATGCGCTACCAGGAACGAGCGTATCCATGACCGTGCTCGGCGCCGAGCGGCGAGACGGTGCCGTCTCGACGGAGCTGACCGAGCGGAAGGAGCAAGTCTGGGTCGGCCGGCTCGGCCGCCTCGCGGTCTTCTGCGCGGTGGCGGCGGGGCTCATCGGCCTCTTCGGGCTTGCCGACGTCGTCAGCGGCGCGGCGGTCTGGCCGGCGGCCATCCTCTTCGTCGCCCTCGCCGGGCTGGCTGCGGCGGCGGCCGCCGCGGCGCACCGCACGCAATCCATTCTTTTGGAGCGGCTCGATCTCTTCAGCCAGGCCCTCGAAGCCTCGTCCGACGCCCAGCTCATCCTGGCGGCGAACGAGAAGCTCGCCTACGCCAATTCCACCTTCCATACCCTCTTTCCCGACCTCGCGGCGGCGCCGCTCGACGCGATCGCGGCGCGGCTCGAAGGCGGCGCCCAGTCGCAGGACGAATTCCAGCGTCTCATCGCCCATGCGCGCGCGGGTCGGCATGCGATGGCGGCGCTGCCGATCCGCGAGCCGGGCGAGGCGAGCGGCTGGTTCACGGTCTCGGTGCATCCGCTGGCCGGACGCAGCGGCTACAGCTTCTGGCGCTTCCAGGACATCACCGCCCGCCACGAGATGGAGGAGGTGATCCGCGACGAGCAGAACAAGCTCGTCGACTTTCTCGACAACGCCCCGATCGGCTTTTATTCCGTCGACGGCAAGGGGCGCTTCCTCTTCATCAACGAGACGCTGGCGCAGTGGCTCGGCGGCTCGCCCGACGACATCGTCCGCGGCGGCGCCCGGCTGCAGGATTTCATCAGCGGCGACATTCCCGCGGGTACGCCGGCGCATGCGCCCTTCGACCCGGCGGCGGGCGGCCCGCAGGCGGGCGAGCTGGTGCTGAAGGGGCGGCAGGGCCGCATCATCTACGCCTCGATCAGCCAGAGCATCGTGCAAGTCGGCGAGGATCTGCGCACGCGCTCGGTCGTGCGCGACCTGACGCCGGAGCGCGAATGGGAGGAGGCGCTGCGCCTGTCGCGCCAGCGCTTCCAGCGCTTCTTCGCCAATGCGCCGGTCGGCATCGCCCTGCTCGATCGCGAAGGCCGCCTCGACGAGGCGAACCGGGCCCTCGGCGCGCTCTTCGACAGCTCGCCGCAGGATCTCATTGGCGAGACGCTGATCGGCTTCGTCAGCGAGGAGGACCGCGCCACGGTCGCGGCGAAGCTCGCCGAGGTCGCCGGCGGGCGGACCCTGTCGGCGCCGGTCGAGGTGCGCCTCAAAGGGGCGCGCGAGAAGACGGCCGCGGTCTTCGTCAGCCGGCTCGACGCCGGCGACCAGAGCGATGGCGGGCTCATCCTCCATTTCATCGACGCGACCGAGCAGAAGAACCTCGAAGTCCAGTTCGCGCAGTCGCAGAAGATGCAGGCGGTGGGCCAGCTCGCCGGCGGCGTCGCCCATGATTTCAACAATCTGCTGACGGCGATGATCGGCTTCTGCGACCTCCTGCTGCTGCGCTTCCGGCCGGGCGATCCCAGCTTCGCCGACATCATGCAGATCAAGCAGAACGCCAACCGTGCCGCCAATCTCGTCCGCCAGCTCCTCGCCTTCTCGCGTCAGCAGACGCTGCAGCCGCGGGTCCTCAACATCACCGACGTCCTCGCCGAGCTCTCGCATCTTCTGCGCCGCCTCATCGGCGAGAATATCGAGCTCAAAATGGTGCATGGCCGCGATCTCGGCCTCGTCAAGGTCGATCAGGGCCAGCTCGAGCAGGTCATCATCAATCTCGCGGTCAATGCGCGCGATGCCATGCTGGGCGGCGGCTCGCTGACGATCCGCACCAGCAACTTCTCGAACAGCTATTCTCTGCGCCTCGGCCACGAGGTGATGCCGCCCGGCGACTACGTCATCATCGAGGTGACCGATACCGGCATCGGCATTCCGAAGGAGAATCTGGCGCGCATCTTCGAGCCGTTCTTCTCGACGAAAGAGGTGGGCTCCGGCACTGGCCTCGGCCTCTCGACGGTCTACGGCATCGTCAAGCAGACGGGCGGCTTCGTCTTCGTCGACAGCGCGCCGGGGCGGGGCGCCAGCTTCACCATCTACCTGCCGCGCCACCAGACGACCGAGACCGCCGTCGCGGCGAAGAACGAGCTCGCCGATGCCGGCGTCACGACGCGCGACCTCACCGGCGCCGGCACGGTGCTGCTCGTCGAGGACGAGGACCCGGTGCGCCTCTTCAGCGCGCGCGCCTTGCGCAACAAGGGCTACCGCGTCATCGAGGCGAAGAGCGGCGAGGCGGCGCTCGAAGTCATCAACCGCGGCACCGAGGCGATCGATCTCCTCATCACCGATGTCGTCATGCCGCGCATGGACGGCCCCGGCCTCATCCGCGAGGTGCGCGAGACCCATCCCGACATGAAGGTCATCTTCATCTCGGGCTACACCGAGGATTCCTTCAGAAAGCGCCTCGACAGCGACGCCGAGATCCACTTCCTCCCCAAGCCCTTCAGCCTGAAGCAGCTCGCCGGCAAGGTGAAGGAGGTGATGAGCGGCGGGGCGAGCTAGGGCGATGGAGCTGGACGAGTGGGAGGCGTTTCGCGCTTGCGCGATCGAAGAGCTGCGCGAGAAGCAAAGGCGGCTGCAGGACGATTACGGCATCGGCGGATTCGCGCGGTGGTGGTTCGACCAGGAAACGGCGAGCTTGCAGTTCTTCGACCGCGAAGGCTGTCTCCGGCTCGACACGAGCTTCAACGATATCGGGAGCTACTCGCCGCTCTCGCACACCTGGAAATGGGCATGGTGCAACGATTCGGTCCTGCCGGCGATGCGGCAGGCGGCGGGCCCGCTGCGAGAGCTCTGCGCCGTGACCGTGTTGGCCGCCTTTCATCGCGAGGACCCGTTCGAGGTCGATGAAGGCGAGGACTGGGAACTGGCGGCGAGCGCCGTGCAGCATCTGGGCGCGCTTGGCTGCTACCGGACCCCGCCATCGGCCGAAGCATCGGCCTCCATTTTGGCGTTCATGGCGGCCGCCCCGATCGCCCTGCCATAACATCTATAAGTAGTGCTTGCATCTGAGAACAAACCATGTACACTCCGCCGCATTGCATCGCTCATGACCCTATGAAATAAGGAGCGGCGGATGTCTGAGACCGCGTTGCGCCTCGTTGGCAGGGACGGCATGGACAAGCAAAGGGCATTGGACGCGGCGCTGGGCCAGATCGAGCGCGCTTTCGGCAAGGGCTCGATTATGAAGCTGGGCTCGCGCCCGGCCGCCGCCGATACCGAGGTCATCTCGACCGGCTCGCTGGGGCTCGACATCGCGCTCGGCATCGGCGGGCTGCCGCGCGGCCGCATCATTGAGATCTATGGGCCGGAAAGCTCGGGCAAGACGACGATGGCCCTCCATGTCGTCGCCGAGGCGCAGCGCCAGGGCGGCACCTGCGCCTTCGTCGATGCCGAGCATGCGCTCGACCCCGCCTATGCGAAGAAGCTCGGCGTCAACATCGACGATCTCCTGATCTCGCAGCCCGATGCCGGCGAGCAGGCGCTCGAGATCGCCGACACGCTGGTGCGGTCCGGCGCCGTCGATGTGCTCGTCGTCGACAGCGTCGCGGCGCTGGTGCCGCGCGCCGAGCTCGAAGGCGAGATGGGCGACAGCCATGTGGGCTTGCAGGCGCGCCTCATGAGCCAGGCGCTGCGCAAGCTCACGGGCTCGATCTCGCGCTCGCGCTGCATGGTCATCTTCATCAACCAGATCCGCTTGAAGATCGGCGTCATGTTCGGCAATCCCGAGACGACGACCGGCGGCAACGCGCTGAAATTCTATGCCTCGGTCCGCCTCGACATCCGCCGCATCGGCGCCATCAAAGAGCGCGAGCAGATCATCGGCAACCAGACGCGCGTCAAGGTGGTGAAGAACAAGATGGCGCCGCCTTTCAAGGTCGTCGAGTTCGACATCATGTATGGCGAGGGCGTCTCCAAGCGCGGCGAGCTCATCGATCTCGGCATGCAGGCGGGCGTCGTCGAGAAATCCGGCTCCTGGTTCTCCTATGACGGCCAGCGAATCGGCCAGGGCCGCGAGAACGCCAAGGCCTTCCTCAAGGACAATCCGGAAATCTGCGAGGCGATCGAGCGCGCCATCCGCAGCAACGCCGGCCTCGTCGCGGACGCCATGATGGCGGCGCCGACGAGCGAAGGCGGGGCGGAGGAGTAGGCCGCCGATTATGTTTGCTTGTCAGCGGAGGATCGGGTGGTCGAACTGGGGAAATGAAGTTGAGAAGATATGGGAACCAGTGAAGGGGTATTCATATCCCGCCACCGGTCAGTTGTTTGAACCCGCGGGCCTATACGGTTCAGAATAATGAGGTCTACGCGGACAGTCACCGCGCTTGGCGGCGCCAGCGCTCGACGATGCGGGCCGTGAAATCGCGCGTGTTGCTGTCTTCCTGCCAGGCCTGCGGGAAGTTCGTCGATTCGCCGCGCGGCCGGTGCGCCTCGGCGAGATCGGCGAAGCGGATGCGCATCGGATGCGAAACGCCTTCGCCGACCACGATCGCCTCCTGCTGGCGCAGCGCCGGCAGGATGTTGAGAAGGCCGGCGGCGCTTTCGGGGAGCGTGCGGCGGACGAAACTCTGATCCTTGTCGTTGCTCATGCGCAGCGCGAAGATCGTGCTGCACTGCGATAGAATCGTTTCGGAAATTTCTGACGGGCGCTGGCTGACGAGGCACAGGGAGACGCCGTATTTGCGGCCCTCCTTGGCGATCCGCGCGATCGAGCGCCGCGCCGGCTCGAAGCCGATGCTGTGATCGGCGTGGATGTAGCGGTGCGCCTCGTCGCAGACGAGGAGCACCGGGATCGATTCGGAGTGGTCGCTCCACAGGGCGAAGTCGAAGACGAGGCGGCAGAGCAGGGCGACCACGACCTCGACGATCTCGGAGGGGATGACCGAGATGTCGAAGATGGTGATCGGCTTGCCCTCGACCGGGATGCGGAGGATGCGCGAGAGGATCTCGGCCATGTTGTCGCGCACGGTGAGACCCGAGAACATGAAGGCGTAGCGGCGGTCCTTGCGCAGGTTTTCGATCGTCGTCAGCAGGCGCAGATAGGGGAGGGTGCTGTCCGGCTTGTCGAGCCGGCCCATCGCCTCGGAGATGCGCTGCGCCAGCGTGTTGATGCGGTAGGGAACGGGGGTGTCGACGGTGATGAAGGCGTCCTGCCCGCCCTCGCCGATGAAGTCGCGCTTGGCGAGGACGATGAGGTCCTTGAGAATGCCCTCCTCGCGGCTCCGGCTCGCCGGATCGCGGCTGCACAGCACCTCGGCGATTTCCTCGAAGCTGAGGAGCCAATAGGGAAGCTGCAAATTCTGCGGCGTGATGATCTCGGCCATGCCGGCGAAGGCCGTCGCGTATTCGCCATGCGGGTCGAGCAGAACGACATGGCCGTTAGGATGGGCGGTCAAGAGCGAGCGCAGGATGAGCGTCACCGCGCAGGATTTGCCGGAGCCCGTCGTCCCGAGGATCGCCGAATGCTTGCAGAGGAATTCCTGCGAGAGGAGATAGGCGGGCTGCGCCGCGTTCTGGTGGATCGTGCCGATCGGCAGGTTCCAGGCGCTCGGCCGGGCATAGATGAGCGAAAGATCGGCGGGATTGGCGCCAAAGACGGCGCTGCCCAGCACCGGGAAGACGGAAACGCCGCGGGCGAAGACCGGCGCGCCGGTGCGCGACTCCACCATCTCGCCCAGCAGGTCGATCTCGGCGACGGCAAAGCTCTGCACAGAATCTTCCGAGCCCGAATTGTGCAGGGTGAGGCTGCCGATGAAGCCGAAGGCGACCGAGCGCGGCGTCGGCACCTTGACGATGGCGCCGATCTGCGCCGCGCCATAGGCGGCGCTGACGGCGCTGCCGGGCTCGGCGACCGAGAGCAGGCAGGAGAGGCGGAAGCCGGAGACGGCCGTGACAATGCCGATCTTGCGCTCCTGCCGGTCGAGGCAGGGCGCAGCGGGCGCGTCGATGGGCTGCGTCTCGATGTGGTCCACGCTCGTCACCTGCTCTGCGGCGGGGCACCCTCGCATCTTGCCGCTTCAATCCTTAAGAACCGTTGCCGCCGCGGCGGGAAAAGCGCGGCCTTTGAAACGGTTGCTGGAGATCGCGGCCGATCTGCTCGGATTTTCGCCAACCTCTCGGGATGGCTTCGCTGGGCTCGCCCTGACGATTCCTGCCCAGCCGCCGCGGCTGGACAATGTGCGGCGCCGCACGTTACAAGCGGTCAGTTGCGCCCGGCGGCCGTGCATCGGCGCCGGGCGGCTTGGCCGCGCGCTCCAACAGACCCACATTTCGACCATGCAGACCGCGAACGACATCAGAGCCGCCTTCCTCGATTATTTCGCGCGCAATGGCCACGAGATCGTGGCGTCGAGCCCGCTCGTGCCGCGCAACGACCCGACCTTGCTCTTCACCAATGCCGGGATGGTGCAGTTCAAGAACGTCTTCACCGGCCTCGAGAAGCGTGACTATGTGCGGGCCGCGACCTCGCAGAAATGCGTCCGCGCCGGCGGCAAGCACAACGACCTCGAGAATGTCGGCTATACGGCGCGGCACCACACTTTCTTCGAGATGCTCGGCAATTTCTCCTTCGGCGATTATTTCAAGGATCGCGCGATCGAGCTCGCCTGGAACCTCGTCACCAAGGAGTTCGGGCTGCCGAAGGAGCGCCTCCTCGTCACCGTCTTTGCCGAGGACGACGAGGCGGCGGGGCATTGGAAGCGCATCGCCGGCCTCTCCGACGACAAGGTGATCCGCATCCCGACCGCCGACAATTTCTGGCAGATGGGCGATACCGGCCCGTGCGGGCCGTGCTCCGAAATCTTCTTCGACCATGGCGACAAGATTCCGGGCGGCCCGCCGGGCAGTCCCGAGGCCGATGGCGACCGCTTCATCGAGATCTGGAATCTCGTCTTCATGCAGTTCGAGCAGCTCGAGCCGGGCAAGCGCCAGCCGCTGCCGAAGCCCTCGATCGATACCGGCATGGGCCTCGAGCGCATCGCCGCCGTGCTGCAGGGCAAGCACGACAATTACGACACCGATTTGATGCGGGCGCTGATTCTCGCCTCGGCCGAGGCCTCGCACAAGGATCCGGACGGGCCGCACGCGGTCTCGCACCGCGTCATCGCCGATCACCTGCGCGCCACCTCCTTCCTCATCGCGGACGGCGTGCTGCCGTCGAAGGAAGGGCGCGGCTATGTCCTCCGCCGCATCATGCGGCGGGCGATGCGCCACGCCCACCTCCTCGGCGCCACCGAGCCGCTGATGTGGCGCCTCGTTCCGGCGCTCGTCCGCCAGATGGGCGGCGCCTATCCCGAGCTGGTGCGCGCCCAGCCTCTCATCACCGAGACGCTGAAGCTCGAAGAAACCAACTTCAAGCAGACCTTGGAACGCGGTCTTAAGCTTCTGGATGAAGAGGAAGCGCGACTCGGCGCCGGCCATGATTTCCCCGGCGAGGTCGCCTTCAAGCTCTACGACACCTATGGCTTCCCGCTCGATCTGACGCAGGACGTGCTGCGCGCGCGCGGCCGCAAGGTCGCGACCGACGCCTTCGAGGCGGCGATGGAGCGGCAGCGCGCGGAGGCGCGGCGAAGCTGGATCGGGTCGGGGGAGGCCGCGACCGAGCAGCTCTGGTTCGAGCTGCGCGAGAAGCTGGGCGCGACGGAGTTCCTCGGCTACGAGGCGGATACGGCGGAGGCGAGCCTGCAGGCGATCGTCGTCGACGGCAAGCAGGTCGCCGCGGCCGGCGCCGGGCAGGAGGCGGCGATCGTCGTCAACCAGACGCCCTTCTACGCGGAATCGGGCGGGCAGGTCGGCGACAGCGGCGTGCTCTTCTCGCCGGGCGGCGGCGAGTTCGCGGTGCGCGACACGGTCAAGAAGGCGGGCGAGCTCTTCGTCCATCTCGGCACCGTGACGCACGGCACGCTGAAGAC
Source organism: Alphaproteobacteria bacterium (assembly GCA_021325525.1). GTDB lineage: Bacteria > Pseudomonadota > Alphaproteobacteria > ATCC43930 > CGMCC-115725 > URHD0088. Next base: position 4,619 of record JAJPHB010000080.1, on the reverse strand, counting down.
GGGCGACGCCGTTGAGCTCCGCATCGACCTGCCGCGCCGCACCGCGCTCCGCGCCAATCATTCGGTGACGCATCTCTTGCACGAGGCGTTGCGGCGGCGCCTCGGCGAGCATGTGACGCAGAAGGGCTCGCTCGTGGCTGCCGACCGCATGCGCTTCGATTTCAGCCATCCGAAGGCGCTGTCTCCCGAGGACATCCGCTGGGTCGAAGACGAGGTGAATGCGCGCATCCGCCAGAACAGCGAGGTGACGACGCGGCTGATGACGCCGGACAAGGCCGTCGAGGCGGGGGCGCTCGCGCTCTTCGGCGAGAAATACGGCGAGGAAGTGCGGGTCGTCGCCATGGGCGGCGCCGAACCCGCCGGCAAGCGCCCCTTCTCCGTCGAGCTCTGCGGCGGGACGCATGTGCGCCGCACCGGCGATATCGGCCTCGCGAAGATCGTCTCGGAAAGCGCCGTCGCGGCCGGCGTCCGACGCATCGAGGTGGTGACCGGCGCCGCCGCCGAAGCCTATGTCGCGCAGGAGGAAGCGCTGCTCCGGCAAGCGGCATCGGCGCTGAAGGCGACACCGAACGAGCTGCCGGCGCGCGTCCTCGGCCTCGTCGAGGAGCGCAAGCGCCTCGAACGCGAGCTCGCCGAGCTGCGGCGCCAGCTCGCGACCGGCGGCGCCATGGGGCCGGCAGCGAAGGAGATCGCCGGCATCAAATTCGCCGCCCGCATCGTCGACAACGTGCCGGGCCGCGAGCTGAAGGCGCTCGCCGACGACCTCAAGAAAGAGGTGGGCTCGGGCGTGGTCGCGGTCGTCTCCCGCGAGGGCGGCAAGGCCTCCGTCGTGGTCGGGGCGACGCAAGATTTGGCGGCGCGCTTCAACGCCGTCGCCCTGGTCAAGATCGCCGCCGAGGCGCTGGGCGGCAAAGGCGGCGGCGGACGGGCGGACATGGCTCAGGCCGGCGGTCCCGACGCCGGCAAGGCCGAAGCCGCCATCGCCGCGCTCGAGGCTACCGTCGCCGGCCTGGCGCAGGCCGCAGAGTAGCAATTGCGCGCTATCGAGACCGGCCATAAGGCCGGGCGCCATTGGTGCGCCTTTCTCGCGATCGTCGCGGCGGTGGCGACTCTGTGTCCCGCAGGTGCCGCCGAGCAACCGGCTTATGCCGAGCCGCGGGATTTCTGCAGCGCCGCCGTGCGTGGTCGCGTCCTCCACGCCACCCCGGCGAGTTACCGGGACCTGCTGGTCTCGTTACGACCCGGTGACATGCTCGATCTGGCGCCCGGTCACTACGATCGCCTGACACTCACCAATCTGCGCGGCGCGCCCGGTCGCTGCATCATCATCGCGGGCCCGAAGCGCGGCCGGCGCACCATCATCGACGGGAGCTTCGGGCGCAATACGGTCGAGATTGCCGATTCGAGCTATCTCGCGATCCACGACCTCGTGATCGACAGCCACGGCTATCTCGGCGCCGACGGCATCAAGGCGGGGCAGTCCGCTGGCGAGCCGACGCACCACATCGTCCTCGAAGGGAACACGATCCTCGGCGCGGGTGCGACGCAGCAGACCGACGGCCTCTCGACGAAAACGCCGACGTGGGATTGGATCATCCGCGGCAACACCATCATCGGCGCGGGGACGGGCATCTATCTCGGCAATTCCGACGGGAGCGACCCCTTCATCGCTGGCCTCATCGAAGGCAATCTGGTGATCGACCCGATCGGCTACGCCATGGAGATCAAGTTCCAGATATCGCGGCCGCGATTGCCGGGCATGCCTGAGGGGCCGCAGACCACTGTCATTCGCAACAACGTCTTCATCAAGAACGGGCGCGCCTCACCCGACGGCGATCGGCCGAATCTGCTGGTGGGAGGCTTTCCGGATGCGGGGCCGGGGGCGCAGGACCTCTACCAGATCTACGGCAATTTTCTCGCCCGCAACCCGCGCGAGGCGCTGTTTCAGGGCTCGGGGCGGATCAGCTTTCACGACAACATCCTCGTCGATGGCGGCGCGGCCGCTGCCGTCTTCCGCGACCACGATCTGCCGCTGAAGCTCGCCCATGTTTACAACAACACGGTCTTCACCGCGCGGCTCGGGATCGTCTTCGGAAGCCGGGCGCGCGAGAGCGAGGTCGTTCTCGGCAATCTCGTCTTCGCCGAAACCCCGCTCCTCGGCGCGGCGTCGCCGCCCGAGAGCAACATTCTGGCGCGGCCGACGGCGGCCCGGCGGTTTGTCAACGCGCCTTCGGCGCGCCTCGGCGAAATGGACTTTTTTCCGCGCGGCGCCGCTGTCCGTGGCCGCCCCCTCGATCTTTCACCTTTCGCGGGCGAGCTCGATTTCGACCGCGACTTCAACGGCACGAGCAAGGGCGATCGCTGCTTTCGCGGTGCTTACGCCGGCGCGGGCAGCAATCCGGGATGGCGTCTCGCCGCGACGTTGAAAGGGCGGTGATCACGCCATCGCCTTCCGCAAATTGGCATCGAGCGTGTCGAGGAATTGCGTCGTCGTCAGCCAGGGCTGGTCCGGGCTGATGAGGATGGCGAGGTCCTTCGTCATGCGGCCGGCCTCGACGGTCTCGACGCAGACCTTCTCGAGCGCCTGGGCGAAGCGGACGACCTCGGGCGTGCCATCGAAGGTGCCGCGGTAGTAGAGGCCGCGCGTCCAGGCGAAGATCGAGGCGATCGGGTTCGTCGAAGTCTCCTTCCCCTGCTGGTGGAGGCGGTAGTGCCGCGTCACCGTGCCGTGCGCGGCTTCGGCTTCGACCGTCTTGCCGTCGGGGGTCAGCAGCACCGAGGTCATGAGACCCAGCGAGCCGAAGCCTTGCGCCACGGTGTCCGACTGAACGTCGCCATCGTAGTTCTTGCAGGCCCAGACGTAATTGCCGCTCCATTTCAGCGACGCCGCCACCATGTCGTCGATGAGGCGGTGCTCGTATGTCAGGCCCTTCTTCTTGAACTCGGCGGCGAATTCCTCGTCGTATACCTTCTGGAACAGATCCTTGAAGCGGCCGTCATAGGCTTTGAGGATGGTGTTCTTGGTCGAGAGGTAGACCGGCCAGCCGCGCTGCAGCCCGTAATTGAAGCAGGAGCGGGCGAAGCCGATGATGCTGTCGTCGAGATTGTACATCGACATCGCGACGCCGCCGCCGGGGAAATCGAAGACCGTATATTCGATCGGCTTGCCGCCGCCCTCGGGCGTGAAGGTGAGGGTGAGCTTGCCCTTGCCCGGCACCACGAAATCGGTCGCGCGGTACTGGTCGCCATAGGCGTGGCGGCCGATGACGATGGGCGCCGTCCAGCCCGGGACGAGGCGCGGCACGTTCTTGCAGATGATGGGCTCGCGGAAGATGGTGCCCCCGACGATGTTGCGGATCGTGCCGTTGGGTGAGCGATACATCTTCTTGAGGTTGAATTCCTTCACCCGCGCCTCGTCGGGCGTGATCGTCGCGCACTTCACCCCGACGCGGTACTTCTTGATCGCCTCCGCCGCGTCGACCGTGACCTGATCATCCGTCTTGCCGCGATGCTCGATGCCGAGGTCGTAGTATTTCAGGTCGACCTCGAGATAGGGCAGGATCAGCTTGTCCTTGATGAACTGCCAGATGATGCGGGTCATCTCGTCGCCATCGAGCTCGACGATCGGATTCTTCACCTTGATCTTGGCCATCGCGGGTTCCTGAAGGTCTCGTAGGGGCGCCGGACCATAGCATCTGAGCGGCGCGATTCAAGCCGCGCAATCCGGCACTCTGCGGGGGCGGGGCGGACGCTTCCTCGAGCGCGGCGAGCGCCGCCGCGCGGCGCAGCCCTCTCGGGCTCAAACGAGGCGCGGCTGCGGCGACACCGCCGGCTCGCGGCTCTCGGCGAGCGCTGGCAGCACGTCCTCGACGCTGGGCACGATGCGGTAGAGGCCGAGCGAGGCGGCGCCGGCAAAGCCTTTCGCCACGACATGCTCGACAAGCTGCTGGAGCGGCGCCCAATAGCCCGCGACATCGACGACGATCACCGGCTTGTCATGGAGGCTGAGCTGCTTCCAGGTGAGCATCTCGAAGGTCTCATCGAGGGTGCCGAGCCCGCCCGGCAGGCTGACGAAGGCGTCCGACATTTCGAACATGCGCTGCTTGCGCTCATGCATGCTGCCGACGACCATGAGCTGGCTGACGCCGTGATGGCCGACTTCGGCATCGTGCAGATGGGCCGGGATGATCCCCGTGACGCGCCCGCCGGAAGCGAGGGCGGCATTGGCGACGAGCCCCATCAGGCCGATCCGCCCGCCGCCATAGACGAGCTCGATGCCGGCCTCGGCGAGGAGCGTGCCGAGCCGGACCGCCGCGTCGCGGTAGGCGGCATCGACCCGGTCGGACGAGCCGCAATAGACACAAACACGCTTGATCGAAACCATGCACGGCCCTCGGCGGCGATTTCCGGCAGAACATCGCGTCGAGCGGCGATGCTTGCGACTGGCTCCGCCGACTATAACCCAGTCGGGCCGTTTCCGGGCGGTGAACTCGGATTGACCATTCTCGCGCGTCGCATCATGCGCGGCTGCGGCGGCCGCGCTATCTCCGCGGCCGTCCTGCATAGCAAACCCGTTGTCCAAAAACCATCCCAGCGGTCTGGAGGCAAAGCGGCAACAT
>JAJPHB010000123.1 GCA_021325525.1 Alphaproteobacteria bacterium | reverse complement strand
CTTCCATCAAGAATTCGATCGTATTACCGACATGATCGCCGCGGAACGGCAGGTAAAAGGCTGGACGCGCGCCAAGAAGGAAGCATTGATCCGAGGCGATTTCGATGCGCTCCGGCTACTCGCGCGTGGCCGCGATCGGAATGCCCCACGATCCTGCGCCCTTCGACTTCGCTCAGGGTGAGGATGAGGTGAGTGTGGCATTGCTCGTCGTCGTAGTGGCACGCGCAGCCATCCTCACCGGAGCGAAGTCGGAGGGCTCACAGTCGATGGCCGGCACTTGGACAAGGGTCATGATGAACAGCGACGATCGTGCAACGGGAGCGCAACGAGATATCGAGACTCTCGTCGAGCTGCTCAGCGCAGAAATTCGCAAATCGCTCAGAAACCTGAAAGAGAATGAGCTTTATAAGCTACATCACGGTTACGGGACATGGTTGCGAAATCAGTTTCGTCAGGGAAAGCTGTCCGGCCTTTTCCGATCTTGCGATACGCAGATTGCGCCCGAGAATCGTAGTTTCGATGCTATTTCCGCCCGAGCGATCCGCGAGATATGGCGCCATCTTTCGATCCAAAACCGCTAGTTGGACTAGATCGTGTGAGATACCCCCGGATGCTGCTCACCCTCGCCGCGCCACGGCCGCGGCGGCACGGGCCAGCGCGTCGGCGCGCTCGTTCTCGGGGTGGCCGGAATGGCCGCGCACCCAGAGCCATTCGATCTCGTGCGGGGCCATCGCCGCTTCGAGGCGCTGCCAGAGATCGAGATTCTTGACCGGCTGCTTCTCCGCCGTCTTCCAGCCGCGCGCCTTCCAGGCGCGGATCCAGCGCGTGATGCCATCGCGCAGATACTGGCTGTCGGTGTGGATGCGGACGCGGCAGGGGCGCTTCAGCGCTTCCAGCGCGGCGATCGCCGCCATCATCTCCATGCGGTTGTTGGTGGTCTGGTCGGCGCCGCCCGACAGCTCCTTCTCGACGGCGCCGTAGCGCAGGATGGCGCCCCAGCCGCCTGGCCCCGGATTGCCGCTGCAGGCTCCGTCGGTGAAGATGTCGACGACGGGACCGTTCACGCGAGGCCGTAGGCGCCGGGCCCGGTGACGCTGCGATGAAAGCGCAGCTTCTGCAAATATTCGAGCGGGTCCTTGGGGCGGACGAAGGCGCCCGGTGGGTGGTTCAGCCAGTCATAGAGACGCGTCAGCAGAAAGCGCAGCGCGCCGCCGCGCGCCAGCAGCGGCAGTGCCGCCAGCTCCTCGGCCGCGATGGGCCGCACGGCGCGGTAGCTCGACAGCAGCAGGCGGGCCTTCGTCACGTTGAAGCTCCCATCCGTCTCGAAACACCACGCATTGAGGCAGATGGCGAGGTCGTAAGCGAAGAAATCGGTGCAGGCGAAATAGAAATCGATGACGCCGGTGACCTCTTCGCCGCGGAAGAAGACATTGTCGGGAAAGAGATCGGCATGGATGACGCCGCTCGGCAGGCCGGCGGGCCACGCCGCCGTGATCGCCGCGAGCTCCGCCTCGAGCTCCTCGGCAAGGCCGGCGCGGACTTCGTGCGCGCGCTCGCGGCAGGCCGCGAAGAGCGCCTGCCAGCCGGCCAGCGACAGCGCATTCGGGCGACGCATGGCGAAATCGCGGCCGGCGCGGTGCAGCGCGGCGAGGGCCTTGCCGACGCCGGCGCAATGGAAGGCCCTGATCCGGCGCGGCCACATCCCGTCGAGGAAGGTGACGAGCGCCGCCGGCCGCCCGCACAGCCGCCGCAAGGCGATCCCGTCGCGCGCGCGGATCGGCGTCGGACAGGCGAAGCCCTTGGCCGCGAGATGCTCCATGAGGCCGATGAAGAACGGCAGATCCTTGGGATCGACGCGCTTTTCGTAGAGCGTCAGGATGAAGCTGCCGGCTTCCGTGCGCAGCAGGAAGTTCGAATTCTCGACCCCCTCGGCGATGCCCTTGCAGGAGACGACCTCGCCGAGATCGTATTCGGCGACGAAGGCACGGAGATCGTCGTCGGGAACGTCGGTATAGACCGCCATCGCGCCCCGCGCTCAGGCGCTCAAGGCGCGCGGCAGGTTGAAGCGGATGCGCTCCTCGGTCACGGCGATCTGCTCGATGACGACGGAGAAGCGCGCCTTGAACGCCTCGATCACCTCTTCGATCAGAATCTCCGGCGCCGAGGCGCCGGCGGTAATGCCGAGCCGGCGCAAACCGGCCATCAGCGTCCAATCGATCCGCGAGGCTTCGCGGATGAGCGTCGCACGCGGGCAGCCGCTCTGCCGCGCGACATCGACGAGGCGAACCGAGTTCGACGAATTGGGGGCGCCGATGACCAGCATCGCATCGCAGCGCGGCGCGATCGACTTCACCGCCTGTTGACGGTTCGTCGTCGCGTAGCAGATGTCGTCCTTGCCGGGGCCGTGGATGGCAGGAAACCGGCGGCGCAGCGCGGCGACGATCGTCGCCGTGTCGTCGATCGACAGCGTCGTCTGCGTCACATAGGCGAGATCGTCGCCGGGCGCCGGCGCGAGACGCTCGATATCGTCCACCGTCTCGACGAGAAGCACCGCGCCTTCGGGAAGCTGGCCCATCGTCCCCGCGACCTCGGGGTGGCCGGCATGGCCGATGAGAATGACGCGGCGGCCTTTCGCATGGTGGCGCTCGGCCTCGTGATGCACCTTGCTGACGAGGGGGCAGGTGGCATCCAGCGTGACGAGATGCCGCCGGCGCGCCTCGGCGGCGACGCTCTTCGGCACGCCATGCGCCGAGAAGACCACCGGCACGCCGTCGGGAACCGCATCGATCTCCTCGACGAAGACCGCGCCCTTGCGCTCGAGGCTCTCGACGACGAAGCGGTTATGCACGATTTCGTGGCGGACATAGACGGGGGCGCCGAACCGCTCCAGCGCCCGCTCGACGATCTGGATCGCGCGATCGACACCGGCACAAAAGCCCCGAGGGCTCGCCAGCAGAAGCGTCAGCGCCGGTTTCGGCATAATCTGTCGTGTCCTCGCGAAAGTGACATTTCCGGGCGCGATCGGCGAGCCTCGCCGCTCTTGTGCGGCCTGCGACCGTCGCATACAGTCCTCGCGCCCGGGCGCCGCGGCATCGGAGCCGCCGCAGGCCAAGCTAGTACTAGTATAGGTCTCAGCCTTTAAGGAAGACATTATGAGCGGAGCCATCCCGGCCCAGAAGGCGCCTTACGCCGTGACCGCCGAGGCGGGCAAGACGTATTTCTGGTGCGCCTGCGGGCGCAGCGCCACGCAACCCTTTTGCGACGGTTCGCACAAGACGACCGCGTTGACGCCGGTCATGTTCACGGCCGAGAAATCGGGCGAGGTCTGGCTCTGCGGCTGCAAGGCGACAAAGGACAAGCCGTTCTGCGACGGCACCCACAACAAGCTCTGATGCGGCGGTATTCGGGATTCGGCGCGGTCCTCGGCGCCGCTCTCGCGCTGGCGATGCCCTTGGCCGCATGCTCCAGCAAGAAGGAGGCGCGCGGCTGTCCGCGCGTCGAGATCGTCGACGATCTGAGCCGCCTCATCAAATTCGCCGACGGGCCCGGCCGCGACCCGTCGGACGTGCTTTATGCCGCACGCATCAGCGACGCCAAATCGCAATGCGAATACGACAAGGCCGGCGTCGTCGTCGATATGACGGTATCGATTCAGGGCGAGCGCGGGCGCGCCGGCGCCAAGCTCCCGGGAGGCGACGTCACCTACTTCGTCGCCATCACCGACGGCAAGCGCAACATCGTCGCCAAGCGCAACTTCACCAGTCGGCTCGCCTTCTCGGACAAGGGCCAGGCGCAGCTCGACGACGAGCTCGAGCAGCGCATCCCGCTGAAGCCGATCGGCTCGCCCCTCGATCCGCTGCCCTCGGCCGAGGACCATACGATCATTCTCGGCTTCCAGCTCACCCCCGAGGAAATCGACTTCAACGAGAAGCAGCGCCGCGAGTAGCAGCGGCCTGTCTGCCGAGGCGTCGAGATGTGGAGTCCATCGCTTGCGCGACGGCGTATTGTCATTTGCCGATATCACTTATTGGATCATGTGACACGGCCGTCGCGGCGGCCATGGCGGCATACAGAGCGCGTGTGAACGAGCAAGGACGGCTGGTGATACCGTCCGAATTGCGCGCCGCCGCAGGCATCCGCCCGGGCTCCGATGTCGTGCTCGAAGCTTGCGACGGAGAGGTCCGACCAGACATCTCGGGCTTTCTCTTGGCGACCGGGCCTGCCTCGCGACCGCTCGAACCCGCGGTCTCCGTGTGCTCACCGCCGATCGGGCATGGGCGGCGATCGAGGGGTTCGAGATCGTCCTGGTGCGCTGATCTTCCTTGGGACGAGCAGCACGGCGCGTTGTTGGCGCGTCGCGGCCGTCATTGACTTCTCGCCCGACACGGACCATCCTTCGGCCGCCGTTAAGCCCTCGCGGGAGAGGCCGGCGGGCTCGCCCGCCGGAGCCGAAGGAGCAACCGCCCCGGAAACTCTCAGGCAAAAGGACCGCGAGGAGGATGGCAGCTCTGGAAAGCAGGCCGGGCCGTCGAGTTAACCCGGCCTCACCGAAGAGGTAAACCGCGCCGCGACGGCTTCGGCCATGCGGCCGGCCAATCTTTCAGGTTCCGGGACAGAGGGGGCTCGCATCGCGCATGGGTTGCGGTGCGGCGGCCCTGCTTTCCGGAGCCCGAGATGGCGGAACTCTCGTCCCAACCCTTGCAGCGCACGCCGCTCTACGAGCTCCACCGCAGCCTCGGCGCGAAACTCGTCCCGTTTGCCGGCTACGAGATGCCGGTGCAATACCCGCAGGGCATTCTCGCCGAGCACCTCCACACGCGGAGCAAGGCCGGGCTCTTCGACGTCTCCCATATGGGCCAAGTGAAGCTGTCCGGCGCCGCCGTGGCGGAGGCGCTCGAAACCCTGTGCCCCGGCGACATCCGCGGCTTAGGCGCGATGCGCCAGCGCTACACGCTCTTCACCAACGAGGCGGGCGGCATTCTCGATGATCTCATGGTGACGAATGCCGGCGACCATCTCTTCGTCGTCGTCAACGCCGCCTGCAAAGCCGCCGATATCGCCCATCTCGAGGCGCGGATCGGCGCCCGTGCCAAGATCGAGGTGCTGGGCGGCCGCGCTCTTCTCGCGCTGCAAGGGCCGGCCGCCGCGGCGGTGATGGCGCGCCTCGCCCCGGAGACGCCCGCCATGACCTTCATGACGGCGGCTTCCGCGTCGCTCGCCGGCATTCCCTGTTTCCTGACGCGCTCGGGCTACACGGGCGAGGACGGGTTCGAGATCTCGGTGCCGGCGGACCGCGCCGAAGCGCTGGCGCGACGGCTCCTCGCCGAGCCCGAAGTTGCGCCGATCGGGCTCGGCGCCCGCGATTCGCTGCGTCTCGAAGCCGGGCTCTGCCTCTATGGCCACGACATCGACACGACGACGACGGTCATCGAGGCCGACCTCGCCTGGGCCTTCGGCAAGCGCCGCCGCGTGGAGGGCGGCTTCCCCGGCGCGGCGGTGCTGCAGCGGCAGCTCGCCGAGGGCGCGCCGCGCAAGCGGGTCGGCATCCTGCCCGAGGGACGGGCGCCGGCGCGCGAGCACACCGAGATCGTCGCGGGCGGGCGGCGCATCGGCGAGGTGACGTCGGGCGGCTTCGGTCCGAGCGTCAACGGCCCCATCGCCATGGGCTATGTCGAGACGGCTTTCGCCGCGCCTGGCACCGCCGTCGAGCTCGTCGTCCGCGGCACGCCGCGCCCCGCCAAGATCGTCAAGCTGCCCTTCGTCGCGCCGCGCTACCACCGCGGCGCGTGAGCCACGAGAGACCCCGTTCGGGAGGAGATACGTCCATGGCCGAGACCCGCTACACCAAGGACCACGAATGGATCCGGCGCGAAGGCGACAGCGCCACCGTCGGCATCACCGACTATGCGCAGAACCAGCTCGGCGATGTCGTCTACGTCGAGCTGCCGGCGATCGGCAAGAAGGTCGAGCAGGGCGGCGAGGCCGCCGTCGTCGAATCGGTGAAGGCGGCAAGCGAGGTCTACGCCCCGGTCTCGGGCGAGGTGACCGCCGTCAACGACGAGCTCTCGGGCGAGCCCGGCAAGGTCAATGCCGAGGCCGAAGGCGCCGGCTGGTTCTTCAAGCTGAAGCTCAGCGATCCGCAGCAGCTCGACGCGCTGATGGACGAGGCCGCCTATAAGAGCTTCATCGCCGGACTGTCGTGATGCGCCGCTCCTTTGTCCTTCGACTCGTCCGCTGCGCGGACGGCTCAGGACGAGGGTAGCACGTTGCCGATATCGATCGACCCTCACCCTGAGCCGGCCCGAAGGGTCGAGTCGAAGGGTTTCTTCTTAGAGTTGAGATCATGCGCTACCTTCCCCTGACCGAAGCCGATCGCCGGCAGATGCTGGCGGCGATCGGCGCCCCCTCCGTCGAGAGCCTCTTCCGCGACGTGCCGCCCTCGGCGCGGCTCGACGCTCCCGTCGACCTGCCGACCGCGATGGGCGAGATCGAGGTCGAGCGCAGCCTTTCGGCGCTCGCCGCCAAGAATGTCAGCGCCGGCTCGGTGCCCTTCTTCATCGGCGCCGGCGTCTACCGCCACCACGTCCCGGCCGCGGTCGACCACCTCATTCAGCGCGGCGAGTTCCTCACCTCCTACACGCCCTATCAGCCGGAGGTGTCGCAGGGCACGCTGCAGATGCTCTTCGAGTTCCAGACGCAGGTGGCGCTCATCACGGGCATGGAGGTGGCAAACGCCTCGCTCTATGACGGCGCCTCGGCCTGCGCCGAGGCGGTGATGATGGCGAACCGCCTGACGCGGCGCTCGAAGGCGGTGCTTTCGGGCGGCCTCCATCCGCATTACCGCGAGGCGACCGCGACTTATGCGCGCTTCCTTCCCTTCCGCCTCGACGCGCCGCCGCCGGCGCCCGAAGGCGCCGAGGATCTGATGGCGCGGGTCGATGCCGATACCTCCTGCGTCGTCGTCCAGAACCCCGATGTCTTCGGCCATGTCCGCGACTATTCTGAGCTCGGCCGAGCATGCCAGGCGAAAGGCGCGCTGCTCGTCGTCGTCGTCACCGAGGCGGTGTCGCTCGGTGCGGTCAAATCGCCGGGCGAGATGGGCGCCGACATCGTCGCCGCCGAGGGCCAGTCGCTCGGCAATGCCCTTAATTTCGGCGGGCCGCATGTCGGCCTCTTCGCGACGCGCGAGAAATATGTGCGGCAGATGCCCGGCCGTCTCGCCGGCCAGACGGTGGACGCCGAAGGGCGCCGCGGCTGGGTGCTGACGCTGTCGACGCGCGAGCAGCATATCCGCCGCGAGAAGGCGACGAGCAACATCTGCACCAATTCCGGCCTCTGCGCCCTCGCCTTCACGATCCACCTCGCGCTTCTCGGCGAGGCGGGCTTCACACGGCTCGCCGCCCTCAATCACGCGAAGGCGGTGCAGCTGGCCGAGCGCCTCGGCCGCGTCCCCGGCGTCCGCATTCTCAACGCGAGCTTCTTCAACGAGATGACGCTGCGCCTGCCGAAGCCGGCCGCCGCCATCGTCGACAAGCTGGCGAAGAAGCGAATCCTCGCCGGCGTGCCGGTCAGCCGCTTCTACCCCGACGATCCCGCCCTCGCCGATCTCCTCATCGTCGCGGCGACGGAGACCAATACCGATGACGACATCGAGGCCTTCGCCTCGACGCTCGAAGGAGTGCTGCGATGAATGATTGGAGCCAGGCGCTGAGCGCCTTCTCGAGCGCGCCGCCGAAAGAGGGCGGCACCTACAGCGGCAATCGCGGGCTCCAGATCGAGGAGCCGCTCCTCTTCGAGCAGGACGCGCCCGGACGCTGCGGCGTCGATCTGCCCGAGCCGCCGCCGGTGGCGAGCCGCCTCGGCGCCGCCAAGCGAACCCGCCCCATCGGCTTGCCCGGCCTCTCCGAGCCGCAGGTCGTCCGCCACTTCACGCGGCTCTCGCAGAAGAATTACGCGATCGACAGCGGGCTCTACCCGCTCGGCTCCTGCACGATGAAGCACAATCCGCGCCTCAACGAGAAGATGGCGCGGCTGCCGGGCTTCGCCGACCTCCACCCGCTGCAGCCGCAATCGACGGTGCAGGGCGCGCTCGAGCTCATCGACCGCCTGGCGCATTGGTTGAAGACGCTGACCGGCATGCCGGCGGTGGCGATGAGCCCGGCGGCGGGCGCGCATGGCGAGCTCTGCGGCCTCATGACGATCCGCGCCGCGCTCGACGACCGCGGCGAGACGCGGCGCCGCGTCCTCGTGCCGGAATCGGCGCATGGCACCAACCCGGCGACGGCCGCCGCCTGCGGCTTCACCGTCGAGGCGATCCCGGCGAATGCGCGCGGCCGCGTCGATCGCGCCGCGCTCGAGGCGAAGCTCGGGCCCGATGTGGCGGCGCTGATGCTGACCAACCCCAATACCTGCGGCCTCTTCGAGGACGAGATCATCGAGATCGCCCGCGCCGTCCATGCGGCCGGCGCCTATTTCTACTGCGACGGCGCCAATTTCAACGCCATCGTCGGGCGCGTGCGGCCGGCCGATCTCGGCATCGATTGCATGCACATCAATCTGCACAAGACCTTCTCGACGCCGCATGGCGGCGGCGGCCCGGGGAGCGGTCCCGTCGTCCTCGCAGAGAGCCTCGCCCCCTACGCGCCGCTGCCCTGGATCGTCCACGGCAAGAAGGGCTTCGCCCTCATCGAGCGCAAGAAGGGCGCGGCGAAGAAGGCCTTCGGCCGCCTCAAGGGCAATCACGGCCAGATGGGCATGTTCGTCCGCGCCCTCTCCTACATGATGAGCCACGGCTCGGACGGGCTGCGGCAAGTCTCGGGCGATGCCGTCCTCAACGCCAACTACATCCTCGCCGCGCTCGGCGCCGCGATGACCCCGGCCTTCCCCGGCCCCTGCATGCACGAGGCGCTCTTCGACGACGGCTTCCTCAAGGACACCGGCGTCGCCACGCTCGATTTCGCCAAGGCCCTCATCGACGAGGGCTACCACCCGATGACCATGTATTTTCCGCTCGTCGTCCACGGCGCCCTCCTCATCGAGCCGACCGAGACCGAGAGCAAGGACAGCCTCGACCGCTTCATCGCCGTCTGCCGGGCGCTGGCCGAGCGCGCGAAGAGAGGCGACGCCGCCGCCTGGTTCCACGGCGCGCCGTATTTGACGCCCCGCCGCCGCCTCGACGAGACGGGCGCGGCGCGCAAGCCGGTGCTGCGCTGGCGCAAGGAGGAGGCGGAG
>JAJPHB010000105.1 GCA_021325525.1 Alphaproteobacteria bacterium | reverse complement strand
GAGCCGGTACGAGGCGAGCTTGTCGCCGGGCCGCATCATGGCGACGGCGGCGATCCAAACGGCGGCGGGGTCGAGGCTGTGGCGCCGGGCGAGCTGCGCCCGCGTCGTGTCGCGGCGCCGCGCCGCGGCGGCGAAGCGTGCGACTTCGACCGGCGGCTTCAGCGCGTGCCAACGGTCGGAGCTGGCGAGATGGGCGACGAGCCCGGCCCGGTCGGCGCTGTTGAGCCCGATGACGGCATCGGCGCGCCGCACCGCCGCGAGCGCCGCGGCATGGCCGAGCGCCCAGGGCCCGACGCGGCGCTTTTCGGCGATAGAGGCTTCAGCGACGACATAGGGGATATCGAGCGCCGCCGCCACGGCCGGACCGAGCCAGTCCGGCGCCTTGTAGTAGAGATGGTAAGTGAACCAGAGATCGGGCCGCTTGCCGCGGGCCGTCTTGCGGCGCAGGAAGCGCTCGGCAAGGCGCGTGCCGAGCCGGCTGAGGCGCTCCTGTCGCAGAAGATCGCCGGCGCCCTCGCGGCTGCGGAAAGTGCTAGCAATCTCGACCTCATGGCCGCTGCGCCGTAGAGCTTCGATCAGAAGCCGGGCGACGGCGCGATCGCCCGAAGCGACGGGATGCGAGGGCGGTTTCAGCGGCGCGTAGAAGGCGATGCGCATTCCGTCTCACATGGCGGCGAATTTGGCCGCGAGCGCGGCGATGCCCTTGCGCATCGCGAAGTCCCGCCGCACGCGCGCTTCGCCGGCGGCGGCGAGCGCAGTCCGGCGGGCCGGATCGCGCATCAAGCGCTCGAGCGCCTTCGCGAGCGCCGGCGGCGACCGCGGCGGCACCAGCGTGCCGGTCACCTCGTCCTCGATGAGCTCGCCGATGGCCGGCGTGCGCGTTGCAAGGCAAGCGAGGCGCTGGCTCTGCGCCTCCATGAGAACGTTGGGTAAACCGTCGCGGTCGCCGTCCTCGGCGACGCGGCTCGCCAGCGCGAAGATGTCGGCGGCACGGTAGGCGGCAAGGACCGCTTCCTGCGGCTGCGCGCCGCGCCACGCGATCCGCTCGCCGAGGCCGAGCGCCGCCGCTTGGCGCTGCAGCGCTTTCAGCAGCGCGCCGCCGCCGATATGGGTGAAGTGCCAATGGAGCTCGCGCGGCAGCAAGGCGAGCGCCGCCAGAAGGTCGTCGAACCCCTTCTTGGCGACGGCGCGCCCGACGGAGAGGATGCGGACCGGCCGCGCCGCCTCGCTTCCGTCGCGCGGGGGGTGTTCGGCCTCGGGAGGCGGCGCGAAGCGGGTGAAGTCGAGGCCGTGATAGACGAGCTCGACGCGGCCCGGCGGCGCCAGGGCCGCAAGGTGCGCCTGACCCGTCGCCGTGCAGGTGACAAGCCAACGGCAGGCGGCGAGCTTTTCGCGCTTCTCCCATTCCGGGATCGTCCAAATGTCCTTGGCATGGGCCGAGCCGGTCCAGGGCAGGCCGCGCAGCAGCGCCGCATAGCGGGCGACCGAGGCGGGCGTGTGCAGGAAGTGCGCGTGGAGCTGGCCGACCTCGGGCGCGAGCTCGCGCGCGAGGACCAGCGCCTGGCCGAAGCGACGAACCCTGTTGGCGGTCGCATCGCGCGCGAGATCGCGCAGGAAGACCGCGCGCGCCGCGGCATAGCCGCGCAAATTCCGGCCGTAGCGGGCGGCGCGCAGCACGCGCAGCGGCTCGCGATGGAGGTATTCCGGCAGGTAGAGGACGGGCGCGCGGATCGCGTCATGGACGGGATGGCGGTGCGGATCGGTCGGGCGGCGGAGCGCGACGATGCGGATGTCGAGCCCCTGGCGCTCCAGAGCTTCGATCTCCTGCGCGATGAAGGTCTCCGACAGCCGCGGGTAGCCTTTGAGGATGAAGGCGATGGGGCGCAAGGCGCAGAGGAGGGTAAAGCGGCGGACGCCCTCAGCCGCGCAGCGCGATCAGCCCCGGCTGCGCCGCCTGGCGATAGAGCCACTGCGCCGCGAGGCGGTTGACGCTGTCGAGCCCGTCGAGAAGACCCGGAATGACGCCCGTCGAGGGCGGCCGCTGCTCGGGCAGGCGGCGCAGCGCCGCCGCCATCAGCCCCGGGTCGCGCGCCCCGTCATCGACCAGCATCTCGACGAGGCCGAGCTCGGCGGCGCGCGCGGCGCGGATATACTGTTCGAGGCGCGGGCGCGTCCGTGGCACGATGAGAGCGCGCTTGTCGAAGGAGAGGATCTCGCAGAAGGTGTTGTAGCCACCCATCGCGACGACCCCGAACGCCCGCTTCATCAGCGTTTCGATCCGCGCATCGAAGGTGATCGCCTTGAGGCGCGGCAGCCGGGCGACGCGCTGCTGGAACTCGGCCTGCTGCTCCGGCTGCATGAAGGGACCGAAGACGAGAAGCGCCGGATGCGGCAGCCCCGGATCCGATTCATAAGCCGAGATCACCCAGTCGATGAGCTCGGCGCCGTCGCCGCCGCCGCCCGGCGTGACGAGGAGGAAGGGCGCCCCGGCGAAATCGGTAGCCGGGTCGATCGGATGGTGCGCCGGGACCTGACGGCGCAGATACCCCGTATAGCGCATCTTCTGCCGGACCGCGCTCGGCACCGCGATGCCCTCCAGCGGATCGCAGATATGCGGAAGACCATAGACCCAGAGCTCGTCGTAGTAGCGCAGCAGCGCCGGAACCACATTCTTGCGCGACCATTCCGGGGCGAGCTGCGCCGGCTCGTCCATCACGTCGCGCAGGCCGAGAATCACCGGCACCTCGCGTTCGCGCATCAGCTCCAGCGTCTCCTGGACCTCGCCGCGAAGCCCCAGCGGCTCCTTGTCGACGATGACGAGGTCGGGGCGAAAGGCCTCGGCGGTATGGGTGATGATGGAAGCCCGGAGCCGCAGAGTCTCCTCGATATGCAGATGCAGGTTGAGGGATGTATACTCGCCGTTTCGCAGCTTGATGACGCCCGGGATGCGCACGAAATCGACGCGCGCCCGGAAGTCGAAGCTGCCGATGATCGGCGAACCGGACAGGATGAGGACCGAGACGTCCTTGTCGGCTTCGACGAGCGAGTGCGCGATGGTGCGGCAGCGGCGGAGGTGGCCGAGGCCGAACGAATCATGACTGTAAATGAGGACCCGCTTGTGGCGGCGGTCGTCCATCCTCACGGCCCCCCGGTTCGTTCCCTCGGACTATTGCACAACGTTTAGGCGATAGAAAATCATCTTTTGATGAAGGCGATGTCGGAAACCCTGAAGCTGCGCTGGCCGCGTTGGGCCGATCGCAACACGGAGGCCTCGCGCGCCGGCGCCGCGCCGGCGCCCGGCGAAGGCGATGATCCGGGGATCGAGCCGACCATCTATCGCTTCATCATCCGCCACAGCTACAAGCGCCAGCTCGTGATCCTGGCGCTGACGCTGGGTTCCTTCCCGTTCCTCTACTATTCCCTGTCGCTGCCGAAGACGATCATCAACCGGGCGATCGGCGGCCACAAATTTCCGCAGCAATTCGCCTTCTGGCAGCTCGACCAGATTCCGTACCTGCTGACGCTGTGCGGATTGTTCCTCGTCCTCGTCTTCATCAACGGCGCCTTCAAATTCTATATCAACTTGTATAAGGGGCAGCTCGGCGAGCGCATGCTGCGCCGCCTGCGCTACGAGCTCTATCATCGCGTGCTGCGCTTCCCGGTCGGGCAGTTCAAGCGCGTCTCGGCGGCCGAGGTCATCCCGATGATCACCGCCGAG
Source organism: Alphaproteobacteria bacterium (assembly GCA_021325525.1). Classification (GTDB taxonomy): domain Bacteria; phylum Pseudomonadota; class Alphaproteobacteria; order ATCC43930; family CGMCC-115725; genus URHD0088. The sequence goes on along the minus strand of JAJPHB010000105.1, from coordinate 23,096 downwards.
GTCGAGACGCTGGGCGGCTTCATCGGCGACGCCTTCGTCCAGCCCGTCTTCCAGGGCGGCACCTTGCTGACCATCATCATCTTCATGTTCGCGCAGGACCCGGTGCTGGGCGCGGCCGCCGTCGCGCTCTACCCGGTGCAGGGCTATGTCATCCCGAAGCTGCAGCGCCGCATCAACCTCTTGGCGAAGCAGCGGGTGCGCACCGTGCGCCAAGTCGCCGACCGGGTCGGCGAGAGCGCTGCCGGCATCATCGAGATCCGCGCCAATGACGGCGTCCGCCTGCAGCTCGCCGGCTTCGCCCACCTCCTCGGCACCATCTACAGCATTCGCTTCGATATCTACAACCGCAAGTTCTTCGTCAAATTCCTCAACAATTTCATCGGCCAGCTCACGCCCTTCTTCTTCTACATGATCGGCGGCTACTTGGTGATCCGCGGCAATCTCTCCTTCGGCGCCCTAGTCGCCGTGCTCGCCGCGTATAAGGACCTCGCCTCGCCTTGGAAGGAGCTGCTCGACTTTTATCAGCTCATGCAGGATTCGCACATCAAATACGAGCAGGTCATCGAGCAGTTCCGGCCGCCGGGCCTCATAGAGCGCACCCGTCAGCTCAATCCGCCGGAGACGGTGCCGCCGCTCACCGGGGCGATCGTCGCCAGCAATGTCAGCTTCGCCGAGGACGAGCGGGCGCGCGTCGTCGATGCCGTGAGCTTCTCGCTCGCCGCCAACGAGCATGTCGCCATCGTCGGGCCGAGTAACAGCGGCCGCTACGAGCTGGCGCTGCTTCTGGCGCGGCTCATCGAGCCGACCGGCGGCCGCATCACCATCGGCGGCGCCGATCTCGCCGGGTTGCATGACGCCGTGGTTGGCCGCCGCATCGGCTATGCCAGCGCGACGCCGCATTTCTTTGCCGGCTCGATGCAGGACAATCTCTACTTCAGCTTGCGCAACCGCCCGGTCGTCCCGGCCCGCTACGAGCCGCTGCGGGCCCGGACCGTGAGCAAGATCCTGGCCGAAGCGCGCCAAGCCGGGAATATCGACCTCGATCTCGGCGCCGACTGGACCGATTACGCCGCCGCCGGGGTCGCCGATGCGGCCGGGCTGGCGGCGCGCACCGTCGAGCTGCTGCGGCGCCTCGACCTCGCCGAGGACGTCTATGCCTTCGGCCTGCGCGGCCGGCTCGATCCGAGGCAGCGGCCGGAGGTCGCCGAGCGCCTGCTCGAGGCGCGGCGGGCCCTCGCCCAGCGCCTTGCTGCCGACGGCATCACCCATCTCGTCGAGCCGTTTGCCGCCGACCGCTACAACAGCAATGCCTCGCTCGCCGAGAATCTGCTGTTCGGCACGCCGGTCGGCCCCGCCTTCGACTTCGACCAGCTCGCCAGCAACACCTACGTCCTGCGTGTCCTCGACAAGGCCGGGCTCACCGAGGATCTGGTCGCCATGGGCGGCGAGGTGGCAAAGACCATGATCGAGCTCTTTGCCGACCTGCCGCCCGAGCACGAATTCTTCGAGCAGTACAGCTTCATCGGCGCGGGCGACTTGCACGAGTTCCAGGCGATTCTGACCCGCGCCCAGAAATCCGGCCGGGACAAGCTGAAAGCCGACGACCGCACCCGTCTCCTGTCGCTCCCCTTCAAGCTGATTGCCGCGCGCCATCGCCTCGGCCTTCTCGATGCGGCGCTCGAGGCACGCATTCTCGCGGCGCGGCGGATCTTCGCAGCCGATCTGCCGGCGGCCATGCGCTCGCAGATCGAGTTCTTCGACGCTGCCCGCTACAACGCCGCCGCGACCGTCCAGGACAACGTGCTCTTCGGCAAGGTCGCCTATGGCGAGGCGGCGGCGCCTGCGCGCATACCGCTGGCGATAAGCAGCGTGCTCGACGCGCTCGGCCTGCGCGATGCGATCACCGCGATCGGGCTCGACTTCGCAGTCGGCAGCGGCGGCTCGCGCCTCTCCGCGGCCCAGCGCCAGAAGGCCGCCCTCGCCCGCATTCTGCTGAAGCGGCCGGACATCGTCATCCTCAACGAGGCGACGGCGGCCCTCGACGGCCAGATGCAGGCCAAGGTGATGGCCGGAATCAAGGAAGAATGCGTCGGGCGCGGCCTCATCTGGTCGCTGCACCGGGCCAGCCTCGCCCGCCATTTCGATCGGGTCATCGTCATGGCGGAGGGACGCATCGTCGAGCAAGGCACCTTCGCCGAGCTCGACCGCCCGGGGACGGCGCTCAACAAGCTGCTTGCCAGCGAATAAGGAGCGGCCGCAAGCTCCGGCACAGGGAGGGCACGCGTGAGCCTCAAGGAAGAAGTCGATCTGCTGCGGCGGATCCCGCTCTTTGCCAATATCGAGGCGTCGAAGCTGAAGCTCCTCGCCTTCACCAGCGAGCGCGTCGCCTTCGAGGGCGGCCAGGTGCTGTTCCGGCAAGGCGATATGGGCGATGCCGCCTACATCATCATCGAAGGCGAGGCGGAGGTTCTGGTGGACGGGCCGGCCGGACCGGTCACCGTGGCCGTGCTCGGCCGCGACGCCTTCGTCGGCGAGATCGCGATCCTCTGCGACGTCCCGCGCACTGCCACCGTCCGGGCGCGGCAGCGGCTCGTCTGCCTGCGCATCGCCAAGGAGCTCTTCCTCCGCCTCATCAACGAGTTCCCGCAAATGGCGGTCGCCGTCATGCGCGAGCTGGCGCTCCGCCTCGAAGCCTCGAATCAGAAGCTGCGCGCCGCCGTCGCCGAGATCGAAGCGCTGCGCCGCCCGGCGCAGCGGGCGTGATGCGCGTCGCCATTGCCGGCTTCGCCCTCGAATCGGTGAGCTTCCTGCCGGTCCCGACGACGCTCGCCGATTTCGAGCGACGCGCCTGCTATGGCGAAGCTGTAATCGCGGCGCATCGCGGCACCAACACGGCGATCGGCGGCTTCGTCAAGGTCTGCGAAGCGGCCGGCGCCGAGATGGTGGGCATCGTCAGCAGCGATGCCGGCGCCGCCGGCTCGGCGACAGACGAGGCTTTCCGGCACTATAGCGACGCGATCTGTCGCGGCATCGCCGCCGAGAACGACCGTATCGACGGCATCCTTCTCTTTCTCCATGGCGCGATGACGACGCCGAGCCGCGCCGATCCCGAGACCGAGATCCTCGCCGGCCTGCGGGCGATCATGGGTCCGGCGCTGCCGATCATGGTCGCGCTCGACTATCACGGCAACCTCGACGCGGCCATCCTGAAGTACGCGACGGCGGTCTTCGGCTATCACTATTCTCCGCATACGGATATGGGCGAGACGGGGGAGCGCGCCGCGCGCTGCCTCCTTGCGACGCTGCGGGGCGAGATGCGCCCGGTTACGGCCATCGCCAAGCCCGGCGTCATGGTGCCGAGCATTTTCAGCGCCACCGACTTGGAGCCCTTGGCCGGCCTCGTCCGCCGCTCGCTCGCCTTGCCGCGCGAAAAGCCGGGCCTCGTCGATGTCAGCCTCTTCGCCGGCTTTTCCTATGCCGATGCGCCGAGTTGCGGCTTCTCCGTCGTCGCCGTCGCCGATGGCGACCCGGCACTTGCCGCGCGCGCCGCGCATACGGCAATCGACGAGGACTGCTTCACCGAGTTCGGCATGCGCGCTGCCGATTTCCCGATCATCGTGCTGCGCTCCAAAACGCATTTCCGCGCCGTCTACGAGCCGCTCGCCGCGGAGATCCTGATCGTCGACACGCCGGATTGGGGGCCGGCGGATTTGACCGGCCTGCCCTACCGCCATGTGCCGCGCGAGCGCGTCTTTCCATTCGCCGACCCGCCGCAACTTTTGTAGTCTCGGACCATCGGAACCGCAATCAGGGAGGGATGACGCAATGACGACCAAGCGTTCCACGCCGGCGGTGAGCCGGCGCAGCGTGTTGAAGAGCGGGACGGCGCTCGCCGGCACGCTCGCCATGCCGGCGATCCTCGGCCGCGCCGCCAGCGCTCTTGCCGCCGATACGAAAGTGGTCAAGGTGGCGCCCGAGGTCGACCTCAAGATCCTCGACCCGATCTGGACGACGGCGACCATCACCCAGACGCATGGCTGGGCGATTTACGACACGCTCTTCGCCATCGACCACGAATACAAGGTCCATCCGCAGATGGTCGAGACCTACGAGGCGACCGAGGATGGGCTCACGCACAATTTCAAGCTGCGCGACGGTCTCGCTTTCCACGACGGCTCGCCGGTGACGGCCAAGGACTGCGTCGCCTCGATCAAGCGCTGGGGGGCGCGCTTCAGCGAAGGCCAGCTCATGATGAGCCGCGCCGCCTCGCTCGAGCCGGTCGACGAGAAATCCTTCACGCTGAAGCTGAAGGAGCCGTTCGGCCCCGTCGCCGACGCCCTCGGCAACGGCACGCAGGCCTGCTTCATCATGCGCGAGAAGGAAGCGTCGACCGACCCCTTCACCCAGATCAAGGAGACGATCGGCTCCGGCCCCCTCATGTTCGTCAAGGAGGAGTGGCGGCCGGGCGCCAAGGTCGTCTACGCCAAGAACCCGCATTACAAGCCGCGCTCCGAACCCGCCTCGGGCTATGCCGGCGGCAAGGTCGTCCATGTCGATCGCGTCGAATGGACGGTGATCCCGGATCAAGGCACGCAGGCCTCGGCGCTTGCCACGGGCGAGCTCGACTATCTCACCAACCCCACCGCCGACATCGTGCCGCAGCTCAAATCGACGCCGAACGTCCAGATCGGGCTCCTCGATCCGCTCGGCTGGCAGCTCCATGTGCGCATGAACTCGCTCGCCAAGCCCTTCGACAACGCCAAGACGCGGCAAGGCTTGCAGATGCTCGTCGAGAGCCGGCAGCAGGATTACCTCTCGGCGACCGGCTTCATCGGCGACCTCGGCAAGGTCTGCCTCGATCCCTTCATCTGCGGCTCGCCCAACGAGACGGCGGTCGGCACGGAGCGCTTCAAGACCTATGACCCTGCCAAGATCAAGGCGCTCTTCCAGGCAGGCGGCTACAAGGGCGAGCCGCTGGTCCTCATGGACCCGACCGACCAGCCCCACCTCCACCTCGTGGCGCAGGTCCTGAACGGCCACATGAAGGAGCTTGGCCTCAACGTCGATCTGCAATCGATGGATTGGTCGACCCTCGTTTCGCGCCGCGCCATCAAGACGCCGCCGCCGCAGGACAAGGGCGGCTGGCACATCTTCCCGACGGCCTGGCCCAGCGCCACCATGATGGACCCGCTCAATAACCCGCCGCTCGATTCGAGCTGCGACGGGAAGAACTGGTTCGGCTGGCCGTGCGACGAAGAAATGCAGAAGCTGCGCCTCGCCTATCTCGCGGCGAAGAAGGCGGAGGACCGCAAGAAGGCGATCGAGGCGATCCAGCTCCACTTCTTCGAGGAGGCGCCCTACGCCTATGCCGGGCAGTATTTCCCGCCCGTCGCCTACCGCAAGGACCGCCTCAAAGGCGTCATCGGCATGTCGAGCCCGGTCTACTGGAACATGGAGAAGTTCGCCGGGTAGCCGGCGGGCGGAGCGCCTCTTCAACCGCTCCCCTTTCCAAGACCTCGCCCACCCCCTCCCGACCCTCCCCCGCTTGCGGGGGAGGGCAGGGCGGGGGCTCGCGGGCAGAGACGGGGCGTGGAGGACGCGCCTCCTCAGCCCTCGCCGCTCGATCCCGCCCGCGCGCGCAGCGCCGGGTAGCGGGCGAGAAGGCCGGCGGATTCGGCCATCGCCTCGACGTCGTCGAAGGCGGGAATGCCGGCGGCTTCGAGCGCCGCGAACCAGGCGGCCTTGTCCGGCAAGGTCCCCATCATCGCATGCATCATCGGCAGCGCGCCCGCGCCGCCCGCCGCCGCGAGGCCCCGCACCACCGGCTCGGCATCCACCATGAAGGGCACGACATGGATGCCGAGGATGGCATCGAAAGCGGCGGCGCCTTCGCGCAGCGCCGCGTCGAGAGCGAGCGCGAAACGATCCTCGCGCGCATCGGCGAGGAGATCGAGCGGGTTGGCGATCGAAGCCTCGCCCGGCAGGGCGGCGGCGAGCGTGCGGCGCATCCGTTCCGGCAGCGCGACGAGATCCAATCCTTCGGCGGCGGCCTGATCGGTGCAGAGGACCCCGGGTCCGCCGGAATTCGACAGAATGAGGATGCGGCGGCCGAGCCCTGAAGGGAAGCTGCCGAAGCCCTTGGCGGCGAGGAAGAGGCGGCGGAGGCTGGTGACGCGCAGCACGCCGTTCTCGGCGCAGAGGCGATCGAGCGCCGCCTCCTCGCCCGCCGCCGCGCCGGTATGCGCCATCGCCGCCCGTGCCCCGGCCGGGGTCCGCCCGCCGATCAGCGCGATGACGGGCTTCTGCGCCGCGACCGGCCGTGCCGCGGCGGCAAAACGGCCCGGGTCGTCGATGCTTTCGATGTAGAGCAGCACCGCCGAGATGCCGGGATCGCCGCCCAGATGCTCGAGGAAATCGGCGATGCCGAGCTGCATCGCGTTGCCGACCGAGACGACCGTGCCGAGCGGCAGACGCCGCGCATTGGCTGCCGCGATCGCCTCTTCGGCGAGAGCGCCCGACTGGCTGATGAGAGCGACGCCGCCGCGCGTGTTGGGTCCTGGCGGCAGGTCGCGCAGGAAGGTCGCGGCGAAGCGCCCGTTCGCCGGCAGATGGATGATGCCGGCGCAATTGGGACCGGTAACGACGAGCCCGTGCTGCCGCACCAGCGCGCGCAGCGCCGCGTCGCGGGCGCGTCCCTCCGCCCCGGCCTCGGCGAAGCCGCCGGGAAGGATGAGGAGGTGGCGATGGCCGGACCGCGCCGCCGCGTCCACGGCTTCGAGAATGAGGTCGGGGCGGATGACGATGACGACGAGATCGGCTGGGCTTTCCAGCTCGGCGAGCGAGCGCCTGGCCGGAAGACCGAAAATCGTCCCGCCCTTGGCGTTGACGGGAATGACTTGGCCGGCGAAGGCGGCCTTGCGCAGATTCTGCAGCACGGCGCCGCCCGAGGAGGTCGGCCGCTCTCCCGCCCCCAACACCGCGACGCTCTTCGGCGCGAAGAAGGGCGCGAGATCGGGGCGCATCGCGGCGGTGGCCGGCCGGCCTCAGGTGAAGCGGACGACCACCGGCACGTGGTCGGAAGCGCGCTCCCAGCCGCGCGCCGGGGCCAAGACTTCGGCGGCGGCGAGCTCGCGCATCAGCGGCGGCGTCACCCAGACATGGTCGAGCCGGCGGCCGCGATTGGAGACGAGCCAGTCGCGCGCGCGGTAGCTCCACCAGGTGTAGAGGCGTTCCGTCGGCGGGATGAAATGGCGGACGGCATCGACGAAGGCGCCGGCTCCCTGCAGCCGCCCGAGCTTCTCGACTTCGACCGGAGTGTGGCTGACGACGGTGAGGAGCTGCTTGTGCGACCACACATCCGTCTCGAGCGGCGCGATGTTGAGATCGCCGACGAGAATCATCTTGCGGTGTTCGCGCTGCGCCGCGCCGAACCAGCCCGTCAGCTCGTCGAGGAATTGCAGCTTGTGGGCGAATTTCTCATTGGCTTCGGGATCGGGGATGTCGCCGCCGGCCGGGACATAGACGTTGTGGAGCTCGATCCCGCCGGGCAGGGCGACGATGCCATGGCGGCAATCCTTGCGCGCGCACCAGCTCTGCGTCGCCGTGGCGCCGAGCGGCAGGCGCGAGAGCACGGCGATCCCGTTATACCCCTTCATGCCGTGCACCAGCATGTCGCGGTATCCGAGGGCCGCGAAGGCGTCGCGCGGAAAGAACTCGTCCGGGGTCTTCGTTTCCTGGAGGCAGAGAATGTCGGGCTGCGCCTCGGCGATGAAGCGGCGGACATTGTCGAGGCGCAAGCGAACGGAGTTGATGTTCCAGGTGGCCAGCGTCAGCGCCAAGGCAGTCGTCTCCGAAGATGCGGGGTGGTGGGTCTCGGCGTTCAGACGTAGCTCACTTCGAGGTCTTCGAGCCCGTCGACATGGCCGAGCAGCCGGTCGCCGCGCCCGACGGCGGCGACGCCTTCGGGCGTGCCCGAGAAGATGATGTCGCCGGGCGCGAGCGTCATGTAGCGCGAGAGATAGGCGATCGTCTCCGGAATGTTCCAGATGAGCTTCGAGAGGTCGCTCTTCTGGCGGAGCTTGCCGTTGACTTCGAGCCAGATCGCCCAAGCGCCGGGATGGCCAGTCTTCGCCGCCGGCGTAATGGCGGCGCAGGGCGCTGCGTTGTCGAAGCCTTTGCCGAAATCCCACGGCCGGCCCAGCTTCTTCGCCGCGCCCTGGAGATCGCGCCGCGTCATGTCGAGGCCGACGGCATAGCCGAAGACGCAATCGAGCGCGCTTTCGACGGGGATGTCGCTGCCGCCTCTGGCGAGCGCCACCACGAGCTCGATCTCGTGGTGGAGGTCGCTCGTCATCGGCGGGTAGGGAATCTCGGCGCCGTTGCCGACGATGGCGTCGGTCGGCTTCATGAAGAAGAACGGCTCCTCCCGGTCCGGGTCGTGCCCCATCTCGCGCGCATGCGCGGCGTAGTTGCGGCCGACGCAATAGATGCGGCGGACCGGGAAGGGTGCGCCGCCGAGAACGGGAATGACGGCGGTCGGCGGGGCGGGGATCGCATAGGCCATGAAGGGCGTCGTCTCCGGAGCAGGTCGCCGGGCGCGCAATCGCGCCCGCATTCTCCCGGCGCGATATAGCTCAGATTCGCCCGCCGCGGCAGCCGATTCTTCAGCGCCTCAGACGGCTTCGCCCACCTCGGGGAGGCGCAGCTCGAGCTCGCCCTCGACAAGGGCGCGGGCGCGGGCGAGATAGTCGGCGCGCATCGCCTCGTTGCTGCGCTGCTTGATGCCGAGCCGGCGGAAGGTCGCGTTGTTCTTGGAGTGGCTGGCGCCGAAGAAGGACGGCAGCAGCGGGAAGTAGCGGAAGATCGCATCCTGCACGGCGGCGCGTCCTTCGGGCGTCGCGCAGATTTCGGTGCAGAAATCCCTGCCGAACTGCGCGTGGAAGCGCTCCTCCGGCATGGTCATGCGGGCGAGGTTGCGCAGCGGATGGAAGCTGCATTCGAGAAGGTCCTCGACCTGCAGGATCTCGGCGAGGTCGGCCAGCAGCTTGATGACGCAGAACTGCTCCCAACTCTTGAGCGGGAAGGCGAAAATCGAGAGCGGCCGCTTCTCGCCGGGGACGAGCTGCGCCGCCGGGATGCCGATCTCCTCGCCCAGTGCCCGGAAGCGGACGTGATGGCCGTATTCCTCCATGGCGATGCGGCAGGTCAGCCATTTCGCATGCGGCGTCGGCGCCAGCGCGATTGCCGCCTCGTCGAAGACCTGCGCGCCGTAGAGCTCGTTGACCGAGTGGCTGCGCACGATCTTGCGCACCGCCTCCTGGTACTCGGCGGGTGCCGCCGCGAATTCGGCGACGGATTTGACGGGGCTGGCGGCGGTGCCGACGCTGGCAGTCATCGGTTTCTCTCTCGGGAAAGCTCTTTAGCGCGGAGGTCGCAGAGGCTTCGCCGTGGGCGCGAGCTATTTGCGCTCCGCGTCCTCTGCGCATCCTCCGCGTCCTCTGCGCTAAGGTGTTGGTTCATGCGCGAAGGCTTCGAGGTCGGTCTCGAGCGGCGTGAAATGCGGCGCGAGGCGCTCGGCGACGGCCGCGCCGAGGTCGCGAGGGGCGACGCCGACGAGTCGCGCCGCGGGGCGCGGCTGCGAGAAGAGGAAGATCTCCTTCCCGCGGACGCCGAAGAGCTGCCCCGTGACCCGTGCCGCCTCGGGGCCGGCGAGCCAGGCGACGAGCGCCGCCACCGGTTCCGCCGGTATTTTGAGCGCGCGCTCCTTATAGGCGGCCTGCGCCGGGTTGGCGGGGCGGATGCTCTCCGTGACGCGCGTCGCCGCGAAAGGCGCGACGGCGTTGCAGGTCACCTGGCTCCGCTGCATCTCGAGCGCGGCGACACGCATGAGGCCGACGAGCCCCGCCTTGGCACTCGCATAGGCAGCCTGGCCGTAATTGCCGTAGAGGCCCGCCGTCGACACGATGTTGACGATGCGACCCCAGCCCTCGGCACCGCCGCGCCCCGCCTTCCGCTGCTCGCGCATGGCAGGGGTCGCGGCGGCGAGGATGTGAAACGCCGCCGAGAGGTTGGTGCGCAGGACGGCGTCCCAGGCGAGCGGCTCGCTCTTGAAGAGGAGCGCGTCGCGCAGGATGGCGGCGTTGTTGACGACGATGTCGATGGCGCCGAAGCGACGCCGCGCGAGATCGACCGCGGCCGCCGCCGCGGACGGGCTGGCGATGCTCTCGACATAGGCGGCGGCGCGCGCGCCGAGAGCGGCCGCGAGGTCCCGCGCGACCGAGGGGTCGGCGCCCTCGCCGTCGATCGCGGTGCCGTTATCGGCGATGACGACGCTTGCGCCTTCTCCGTAGAGCCGTTCGGCGATGGCGCGGCCGATGCCGCGGCCGCCGCCGGTGACGAGCGCAACGCGCCCGGCGAGCGGGGCCTCGGCGGTCACGCGATGCGCTCCAGCGCCGCCGTGGCGGCGAGGGCCGCCTTCTCCGCCTCGCTGTAGAAGGCGTCGGCATGAATGTCCTGCCGCCGCAGGCCGCGCGCGAGGAGAGAGGCCGTCGCCGCCTCGACCATGGCCGGAGGACCGGCGAGATAGGCTTTCGTCCCGTCGAGATCCGGATGATCGGCGAGCGCCGCCTCATGGACGAAGCCGCGCCGCCGCGCCGTCTCGCCGGCGGGGTCCGAGAGGACCGGCACGAAGCGGAAATTCCGATGGCGCGCTTCTAGGGCGCGGAAAAAGGCTTCGAGATAGAGGTCGCGCTCGTCGCGGACGCCGAAATAGAGCGCGATACTTTGCGCCATGCCACGCGTCAGCGCCGTCGCGACGATCGACTTTATGGGCGCCAGCCCCGAGCCGCCCGCGATCGCGAGGATCGGGCCGCGATGGCCCTCGCGCAGCCAGGACGAGCCATAAGGGCCGTCGAGCTCGACCCGCTCGCCGAGGCGAAGGCGATCGGCGACATAGTTGCTGGCCGCGCCCTCGGCGGTGCGGCGGATATGGAATTCGAGGACCGGCTCCTCGGGCGTGTTCGCCATCGAATAGTCGCGCGGCCGGTGTCCGGCGAAGGTGAGGGCGGCGTATTGCCCGGCCGAGAAGGCGAAGGGGCCGCCGTCTTCGGTGGCGAGATGGAGGCGCTTGATGTCGTGCGTCGCATCCGCGATCGCGACGACGCGACAGGTCAGCTGGCGCAGCGGATGCGCCGCCACCTCGTCCGCCTCCAGCCAGGCGATGGCGACGTCGCTCCACGGCACGGCGCGGCAGGCGAGAACGAGGCCTTCGGCGCGCTCCGCTTCGGTCAAGGCGTATTCGGAATAGGGGGCGAGCTCGACTTCGCCCGCTTCGAGGCGGGACTTGCAGGCGCCGCAATTCCCCGAGCGGCAGCCATGCGGATAGGGAACGCCCCGCGCCAGCGCCGCTTCGAGGATCGTCTGGCCGCGCTCGACTGCGATCGGCGTCGCATGCTGGCGGATCGAGACGAAGACGCTCATGGCCGAATTCCCTCCGCCATCCTCCCGGATCGCCGGCCGTCCGTCAAATAGTTTGGGTCCCCAACGATCGCCTGGGCCGCCTGGGAGGTTCAGCGCCGCCTCGCCACCCCAAAATAGAAGGCGCCCGGTCAGGGGGGGTGACCGGGCGCCGGGAAGCGCCGTTGGGGGAACCCGGTCGGCAGGGGAACCGGACCGGGCAGTCGGCAGGAGGGTCCGCCGACCGCTTCTCCAATGTTAGGTGGGGCGGGCCATGATCCCGGTAAAATGCAGAAAGCGCATGGCATCGCTGACGCCGCTGCATGTCTCCCGCGGGAACCATCGGGCATCTCGCTGCACAAGCCGGAGCCGCCGGCGCGGGGCAGCGGCATCGACTGGTGGCGGCGGACGCCACGGTCTACTCTCCGAGGCCACGAAGTCACGGGCGGATGCGGGATGGCGGGGCGCGGAAAGCGATCGGCGCGAACGGCGAGGCCGGGCGAGACCGACCGGCTCGGCATGCTGCCGGAGCTTCTAGGATATCGGCTGCGCCAGGCGCAGATCGCCGTCTTTCAGGATTTCTGCGCCGCCATGGAGGGCTTCGAGGTGACGCCGGGGCGCTTCGGCGTCATCGAGGTGATCGCTGCCAATCCCGGCCTCAGCCAAAGCGAGCTCGGCGCGCTCCTCGGCATCGACCGCTCGACCGTCGTCGCCGTCATCGACCGGCTGGAAGCCGCCGGCCTCGTCCGGCGCGACCCGGTTCCGGAGGACCGCCGCTCCTACGCGCTCACCCTGGGCGAGCGCGGCCGCGCCCTGCTCGGCGAGCTGCGGGAGCGCGTCCGCGCCCATGAACGCCGCATCGCCCGCGGTCTCAGCGAGGCCGAAAAGCGCCTTCTCCTCGACCTCCTCGACCGCATCGCCCGAAGCCAGTGAGACGCACCGCGGCCCCGCACCCTTCCCTCTCCCCCTTCGGGGCAAAGAGTTGCGGAGGGTTGGCGAGGCAAGGCCGAGCCTTACCCGGAGCTGGGTGAGGGGGAAACGGTCTCGCTGCGCACGCTACGCCGCGCGGAGCCGTCCCGCCGCCCGCGCGCGGCAGGCTTCGCCGAAGGCGGCGAAGAGCGCCGCCGAGAAGGCGTTCTCCAGGGCGCGGTATTCGGGGTGCCATTGCACGCCGACGATGAAGGGGGCGCCCGCCGCCCGCACGGCTTCGATCTGCCCGTCGGGCGCCACCGCCTCGACGACGAGGCCGGCGGCAAGGCGGTCGATGCCCTGGGCGTGGAGCGAATTGACCATGAGCTCGTCGGAACCGGCGAGGCGGGCGAAGAGCCCGCCCGCGGTGAGGCGCACGGGATGGGCGGTGTGGGCGTATTTCTCATCGACCGTGCCCGGCGGCGAGCGGTGGTCGCGCCGGCCCGGCACCTCGTGAACCAGCTGGTGCAGCGTGCCGCCCAGCGCCGCGTTCAGTTCCTGGATGCCGCGGCAGACCGCGAGAAGCGGCAGCCCGGCGGCGACGGCGGCGCGGATCAAGGGCAGCGTTGTCTCGTCGCGCTGCGGGTCGTGCAGCGTGCCCTCGCGGCTCGGCGTCCCGCCGTAATGGCGCGGCTCGACATTGGAGCGGCTGCCCGTGAGGAAGAGGCCGTCGATCCGACTCAAAACCTCCGCGGGGTCGAGCGCGGCGCCGAGCGCCGGGATGAGGAGCGGCAGCCCGCCCGCGGCTTGCGCGACGGCGCCGATGTATTTCTCGCCGACGACATGGAAGGGGTGCTCGCCGATCGCCCGGACGCAGCTCGGGATGCCGATCAGCGGGAGGGAGGAGTGCTTCGCCATGGCGCCCAGGATCTGTTGCGACCATCGCAATCTGCGGCAAGAGAGCCGCCGACGCAACCAGTCAGCACGGGAAAGCCCCCATCACTTCTCGTTCTGCGTCTTCCCGCGCGGATCGACGAAGGTGAAGAGGTTGGGGTTGAGCGGCACGCCGTAGCGCACATCCGAGAGCGAGACGGTCGTCATCTTGCCCTCCTGGTCGACGATCGTCCACTGCCGGAGCTGCAGCGGATGGTCGCTGAAGACGAGGGTCAGCGTGCCGTTCTCCGGCGATTTCGTCTCGACGAGGCTGACGCGCAGGACGTCCGGCCCGCGCTCGAAGCGCGTCACTGTGACGCCGTCGCTGAGCGAAATGTGGTCGCGCAGCAGGAACCAGGCCGGCGTCGAGCCGATCGGCAGATATGCCGAGGTCTTGAGGCTGTAGTCGAGATAGACGACGAAGGTGCCGTCGGCGACGATGAGGATGGGCGAGGGCTTGTCGTATTCGAAGCGCATCCGCCCCGGCCGCGAGAGATAGACCGAGCCGCTCGCCGTTCCGCCATCCTGCGAGAATTGCTGGAAGCGCGCCGTCATGGTGTGGACGCCGTTCAGAAACTGCTCGATGCGCTGAATGTCGGCGCGGTCCTGCGGGCTGAGCGCCGCAGCGCGCGGCGGCGCCGCCGCGGCCGGCAGGGCGAGGAGAAGGGCGCCGAAGAGCGCGGCAAGGCCGGCGCGCCGGCTCGGTCCGAAGGCGAGGGTCATAGGAGGGTTATATGGCGCCGGGGGTGGGGAGAAGGAAGATGGTACGGCGCCAGGCAAACGGAGGCACTGTCGACTCAAGCGGCGTGAAACCGGACCTGTGCAATGCTAAGGCCGACTGGAGCGAGCGGAAGAAGTTCTTTTTCTTGTCGGAATAGCAATATTCTCCGGAAGATGATACGCAGCCGAATGCGGGTGGTCCTCGACACGGATGTCATTCTCTCGGGGTTCGTGAGCCCGCACGGAGCGTCACGTTTGGGGCTGCGCGCGGCGCTCCGGCGGGAGATCGAGATGCTTGTATCGGTGCCGCTTGCGCTCGAATACGAGGCTGTACTCACCCGGCCGCAGAATCTTAAGAGGGCAGCCGCTGAGGCGCAGCAGGTGCATCAACTTCTCGATGCGATCTTGCGGCAGGCTCAGCCGGCGACGGCTCCTATCTGTGGCGGCCGACTTTGCGTGATCCCGGCGACGAGATGGTATCGGAGACCGCAGTTAATGGGCATGCTGCCTGGATATTAACCTTCAATCTCGACGATTTTCGTGGCGCCGAGTTGTTCGGCATCAATGTCGGGAGGCCCGGCGCCGCATGGAGCCCTCTTAGGGAGCGGCGATCATGACACAGAGCAACTACCCACTTCGCCTGCAGGCTTCGCTCTTGGAAGAGGTCCGTCGTCTCGCCGCCAAGGAAGGCGCCAGCGTCAATCAATTCATCAATGTTGCCGTAGCCGAGAAGCTGTCGGCGCTGCGCACCGCCGCGTTCTTCCGCGAGCGCAGCCAGCGGGCCGATGTGAACGAGGCGCTCGCATTGCTTGATCGCCTCGGAACAGAGCCGCCGCGGCTCGGCGATGAGATCTCGGGTGGTCCCGACGATGACGCGGGACTGCGCCTGGCCGAGCCGGAGCGGACAAGAAAGGGAGTACGACGAGGGCGACGAAGCGTGACCGGTTGACGGCACGCCAAGATCGGGTCACCGCTCACGGAGCCTGTCCACGCCACCTTCTCAGAGCTTGGCTTCTCTGGATTTCGCGAGAGGGCAGAGCGCCGGGCGATGCGCCGTCGAAGTTGAGCACACACCCCCTACTCCACATGCCGGGCCAGCACCTCGCGCTTGCCGACGTGGTTGGCGGCGCTGACGACGCCTTCCTGCTCCATGCGCTCGATGATGCGGGCGGCGCGGTTGTAGCCGATCTGGAGATGGCGCTGAACAAAGCTGGTCGAGGCCTTGCGCTCGCGGCAGACGAGCGCCACCGCCTGGTCGTAAAGGCCGTCGCCGCTCTCGCCCTCCTCGCCCGGCACGGCATCGAGCGGCGCGTCCTCGTCCTCAGTGACCTCGTCGAGATAGGTGGGCGTTCCGCGGCTCTTCAGGAACGCGACCACGGCCTCCACCTCCTTGTCGCCGACGAAGGGGCCGTGGACGCGAGTGATGCGGCCGCCGCCCGCCATGTAGAGCATGTCGCCGCGCCCCAAGAGCTGCTCGGCGCCGCCTTCGCCCAGAATCGTGCGGCTGTCGATCTTTGACGTGACCTGGAAGGAGATGCGGGTCGGGAAATTCGCCTTGATCGTGCCGGTGATGACGTCGACCGAGGGGCGCTGCGTCGCCATGATGATGTGGATGCCGGCGGCCCGCGCCATCTGCGCCAGGCGCTGCACCGCCGCCTCGATGTCCTTGCCGGCGACCAGCATGAGGTCGGCCATCTCGTCGACGACGAGGATGATGAAGGGGAGCGGGTTCAAATCGAGGAGCTGCTCCTCGAAAATGGGCTGCCCGGTCTCCGGATCGAAGCCGGTCTGGACGCGGCGCATCAGCGTCTCGCCCTTCTTGCGCGCCTCTTCGAGGCGGGCGTTGTAGCCCTCGATGTTGCGCACCCCCAGCTTCGACATGTTGCGGTAGCGGTTCTCCATCTCGCGCACCGTCCATTTGAGCGCCATGACCGCCTTGCGCGGGTCGGTGACGACGGGGGCGAGGAGGTGCGGGATGCCGTCATAGATGCTGAGCTCCAGCATCTTCGGATCGACCATGATGAATTTGCACTGGTCGGGCGGCATCCGGTAGAGGATCGAGAGGATCATCGTGTTGATACCGACCGATTTGCCGGAGCCGGTGGTGCCGGCGATGAGGAGGTGCGGCATCTTGGCGAGGTCGGCGATGATGGGCGCGCCGCCGATATCCTTGCCGAGGATGAGCGTCAACCGCGCCGCCGTCCGCTCATAGGCCTCCGACGCCAGGAGCTCGCGCAGGAAGACCGTCTCGGCGCGGGTGTTCGGCAGCTCGATGCCGATGACGTTCCGCCCGGGGACGACGGCGACGCGCACCGAGACAGCGCTCATCGAGCGGGCGATGTCGTCGGCAAGGCCGATGATGCGCGAGGCCTTGATGCCGGGCGCCGGCTCCAGCTCGTAGAGCGTCACGACGGGGCCGGGGCGCACCTTCACGATCTGGCCCTTGACGCCGAAATCCTCCAGCACCGTCTCGAGCAGGCGCGCATTCTGCTGCAGCGCCTCTTCGTTGACGGCGGTGCCGCGGACGGGCGGCGGCGCCGCGAGGAGATCGAGCGGCGGCAGCACATGCTCGTCATCGGGATCGAGGTCGAGCGTCGCCTGCCGCGACTCGATGCCGCGCCGGCCCGGCGCCGCGCCCGCCGGCTTCGGCGCGACGAGATCGGGCGGCGGGCGGCGGCGCGGCGCCGGCGGCTCCTCGGCCCGCCCCTCGTCGAGATGCGGCTCCTGGCGCGCGGCGGTGCGAGGGACGGCGCGGAGGGGACGCTCGGCGGCAGCCCGGCTGCGCTCCTGCCGGAGGCGGCGCAACTCGGCGGCAAGGCGGGCGCCTTGTCCGGCGAGCGCCGCCGTGCCGCGGCCCGAGGCGGCGGCGACGCGTCCCGCCCCGGCGCCGATCTGGCGCCACTCGCTGCGCGTCAGGCCGAGGACATAGAGGAGAAGGAGACCGGCGATCGCGGCGGCGCCCATCGCGGCGGCGAGCGGCGGCACCAAGCGGAGCTGGCCCAGCGCCTCCAGCAGGATGGCGCCGAGGACGCCGCCGAGGCCGAGACGGCCGACCGGCCACCAGGGCGTCACGGGGATGATGGCGAGCGCCGTTGCCCAAAGCAGCAGCATGAGCGGCAGAAGGAGCAGCCGCAGCCAGAGATTGGGAAGGCCGCGATTGAGGAGCAGTCGGAACGACCAGGCGAAGAGCACGATGGGCAGGATCAGCATCGCCGCGCCCGCGGTCTGCAGCAGCGCGTCGCTGAGATAGGCGCCGTAGGGACCGATCCAATTGCGCGTCGGCGCGTCGACCGCATGGTTCCAGGAGGGGTCGGCGCGGTCGAAGGTGACGAGCGCGATGCCGAGCAGCAGCGCCGCGAAGAAGAGGACGAGGCCGGCGGCTTCCGAGAGGCGGCGGCGCAAGAAGGATTGCGCCGGCTGCCAGAAGCGACCGGCCTTGCCGCCTAGGCTGTCCGTCCACTGCGCCATCGCCTCGCCTCCCTACCCCTGGAGCACGCGGACCATGCGCGCCAGCGCCGCGGCGACCGTCGCCTCGTCATGGACGAGGGCGACGCGGATATAGCGCTCGCCAGGATTGCGGCCCCGGGCATCGGGCTGCGCCATGTAGCGGCCAGGGAGCGTGCGGATCGCGGCCTCGCGCCAGAGTTTCTCGGCTGCGGCGACGCCGTCGCCGACATCGAGCCAGAGGAAGAAGCCGCCTTCCGGCCGGTAGAAGCCGAAGCGGCCCTTCAGCGCATCCGCGGCGGCGTCGATCTTGCGTCGGTAGCGCTCGCGGTTCTCGATGGCATGCGCCTCGTCGCTCCAGAGCGCCGCCGCCGCCGCCTGGATCGCGATCGGCACCTGGCAGCCGCCGTAATTGCGCAGGCGCAGGAAGCCGGCGATGAGCTCGGGGTCGCCGGCGACGAAGCCCGAGCGCAGCCCCGCCGCGCTCGATCGCTTGGAGAGCGAATGGAAGACGAGGAGCTTCTCGGGTTCGCCGCCCAAGGAAGCGGCGGCTTCGAGGCCGCCCACGGGCGGCGCCTTGTCGTAGATCTCGGCATAGCACTCGTCGAGCGCGACGACGAAATCGTATTCGCGGGCGAGGCCGAGGACGCGCTTCAGATAGTCGAGGCTGGCGCAGGCGCCCTGCGGGTTGGAGGGCGAGCAGAGATAGAAGAGCGCGGTGCGTTCGAGGATGGCGCGCGGGATCGCATCGAGATCGGGGAGGAATCCCGTCTCTGCCGAGGCGTCGAGATGGACGGGTTCGGCCCCCGACATGCCGCCGCCGCCCTGGTAGCAGACGTAATAGGGGTTGGGCAGCAGCACGACCGGGCGCTGCCCCGCCTTCTTCTCGGGCACGGCGAGGAGCGAGGTCAGGAACAGCCCCTCCTTGGTGCCGGCGAGCGGCAGGACGTGGCGCCCGGGTGTCACATAGCCGGGCGGCAGCCTGTAGCGCCGTGTCAGCCAGGCGGCAACGGCGGCGCGGAATTCCGGCGTCCCCGCCATCGGCGGGTATTTGTTCCAGAAGCGCGCGTTCTGCATCACCGTCTCGTGCAGCAGCGCCGGCGGCTCGTGCAGCGGATCGCCGATCGACATCACGACCGGCGTCTCGTTGGCGCGCGGAGCGATGGGCGCCAGGAGCTGATTGAGTTGCGTGAAGGTGTATTCGCCGAGGCCGTCGAGCCGTGGGTTGATCGTCAAAGGCGTGATCCTGGCGGCGGTTGCGAAGCGCGGCGTCCTTCGTCCGGAACGCTGCGGGACAAAACGTGACCGATCATAAGGGGAGGCGCGATGCCGCACAAGGCGGGCGCGGCGATCACGACAGCATCTTGTGGCAAAATTGGGACACGACCTCAAGATGAAGGCTCTGACGGCGCCGTTGCCGCCGCCCCTGTGCGAGCGATCCTGCGCCTCTCGGCCGCCCTCCGGCGGCGCGATTCGCGCTCTCTTTCGAGACTTGCCGACAACATCTTGCGGAGTTCACGGGACGTTCCGCGCCCGACTCGGACGGGCTCTCAAGATTTTGTGGTTCATGCCTCCAAGGGCGAGCGGGTCTCGGCGAGGCTCGGCCGGGCCTTCACCCGCTCCCACCAGGCCGCGAGCGGCGCCTCGCGGGCAAGCAGCTCCCGCCCCTCGGGCGCCATCGCGAGATAGACGAAGATCGGCGCCGCGTGGAGGTCGGCGAGGCTGACGGCCGCGCCGGCGAGGAAGGGGGCTTCTCCCATGATGTCCGGGAGCGCCGCGAGGCAGGTTCGGGCGAGCGGCAGCGCCGCCGCGATCCGCGCCTCGTCCGGCGTGCGGCCATTTGCCGGGGCGCGCACGCGCTCGACGAAGATGTCCCAGACGAGGCAGCGGTAGGCGTAATTGTCGAGCACCGAGATCGCCTGGTTCATCCGTGCCCGCTGCCGCGCATCGGCGGGCTGCAAGGGCGGCCCGGCAAAGGCCTCGTCGACATAGCGCGTGATGGCCCCCGTCTCGTAGAGGCGGAAGCCGTCATGCTCGAAGGCCGGAATACGACCGAAAGGGTGGCGCGCCCAGTGCTCGGCCGGGGCGCCGCCCGGCGCGAAGACATCGACCTCTTCGAGGCGGTAGGTGACGCCTTTCTCGGCGAGGACGAGCCGTGCGGTCCGCACATAGACGCTGTAGGCGGCGCCGTAGAGGACGGGCTCGCTCAAGGGAACCGCGCCGCGGGTCAGAAGCGCTCGCTGTAGCCGCCCTGCTCCTTCGCATGGGCGCCCCAGGGCTCGCGGGCGAAGAGGCGGCGGAGGGCCGGCTCGAAGGCGGCGAGCGGCATCGTGTCGTAATCGGGGTCGAAGGAGGCTTGGTCGTAGCGGTCGCAGAACTCGACGCACATCTCGAAGGCGGGATGGCCGCGATGCTTGTCGCGGGCGTTCCGGTCGAGCCCGAAATGGTGGAAGTAGTAATAGCCCTGGAAGAGCCCGTGCTGGCGGATCATCCAGTAAGTGTGCGGCCGCACATAGGGTTTGAGGATCGAGGCGGCGAATTCCGAATGGTTGCCCGTCGCCAGCAGATCGCCGATGTCGTGGAGGAGGGATGCCACGACATATTCCTCGTCGCGCCCGTCGCGAAAGGCGCGCGTTGCCGTCTGCCGCGAATGGACGAGGCGATCGACGAGCTCGCCCGGATAGCTGTGCTCGAGGCGCCTCAGCTCGGCCAGCACGCGGTCGGCGATCTGCGCCTGGAAGGCGTGGAACTCCGCGAAGACGAGCTCGTACTCTTCCTTCGTCGCCTCGGCCATGCTGCGGTAGCGCACCTGCGGGATCGGCTGGTCGTCGGGCATGATCGGCTCCTCTTCGAGGCGCCCGCCCGCGGGAGAGGCTTGGGCGCCGGCACGTATGGCCGGCCGATTATGCTGAGGAACGGCGACACCCTTCAATGATGATCGCCGTCCTCAGCCGAGCCGCGGCGCCGAGCGCCCTACTGCACGACCTCGCCATGGAGCGCGAGGTCCATGCCGTCGCGCTCCGTCTCGGCATCGACGCGCAGGCCGATCGCGACATCGACGAGCTTCAGGATGACGTAGCTCGCGATCGCGCAATAGCCGGCGGTAATGGCGATGCCATAGGCCTGGGTCAGCACCTGCCCCGGATGGCCGTCGATGAGGCCGCCCTTGCCCTCGCCGCCGATCGCCGCCACCGCGAAGACGCCGGTCAGCAGCGCGCCGACGATGCCGCCGACGCCGTGCACGCCGAAGGCATCGAGGCTGTCGTCGTAACCGAAGGCATGCTTGAGGCTGGTCGCGCCCCAATAGCAGGCAAGGCCGGCGGCGAGGCCGATGGCGAGCCCGCCCGCGGGATCGACGAAGCCCGAGGCCGGGGTGATGGCGACGAGCCCGGCGACGGCGCCCGAGATGATGCCGAGCACCGAGGGCTTGCCGCGCTGCGTCCACTCGGCGCCCATCCAGGCGAGCGCCGCCGCTGCCGTCGCGATCTGCGTTACCGCCATCGCCATGCCGGCGCTGGCGCCGGCATTCGTCGCCGAGCCGGCGTTGAAGCCGAACCAGCCGACCCAGAGCAGCGAGGCGCCGACGACGCTCAGGGTGAGGTTGTGCGGCGCGAACATCTCGATCCCGTAGCCCTTGCGCTTGCCGAGAACGAGCGCGGCGACGAGCCCGGCGACCCCCGCGTTGATGTGAACGACCGTGCCGCCGGCGAAGTCGAGCACGCCGGCGTCGCCGAGAAAGCCGCCCGGCCCCCACACCCAATGCGCGATCGGCGCATAGACGAGGAGGCTCCAGGCGCCCATGAACCACAGCATCGCCGAGAATTTCATGCGGTCGGCGAAGGCGCCGCAGATGAGCGCCGGGGTGATGATCGCGAAGGTCATCTGGAAGGTCATGTAGACCGATTCCGGGATGGTCTTGGCGAGCTCGCTGACGGAGTCGAGCGTGAGATGCCGCAGCAAGAGCTGCGCCGTCCCGCCGATGAGCGGCGTTCCGGCGGTGAAGGCGAGGCTGTAGCCGGCGACCATCCAGAGGACCGTGACGAGGCAGGTGATGGCGAAGCTCTGCATCACCGTCGCCAGCACGTTCATCTTGCGCACCATTCCGCCGTAGAACAGCGCGAGGCCCGGGATCGTCATCATGAGAACGAGCGCCGTCGCCGTCAGCATCCAGGCGGTGTCGCCGGCGCTGATGGCGCTGGCGGGAGTGGTCGTCGGCGCCGCCGATTGCGCCACGGCCGCGACGGGTGCGGTCGTGAGCGCCAGGCAGAAGGATGGAGCGAGAACGGGTCGCAGAAAGGGGCGGGTCGAGCGCATCGAAGCCTCCAAGGTTTTTCGGGAGGCCCCTAACAAGAATCATGCCACTCGCCGGCGCCGGCGGAATCGGCGTCCTGCCTCCTGTCGTCTGCCGAAAGTCACGGCATCTGCCCAACCGATGAGCAATCGCTGCGACGGCGAAATCCCGGGTCAGCTCTCCTCTTTCAGCGGGATGAAGGTCGCGGTGTCGTAGGGCGTCCGCCCGACGATGCCGCGCCAAAGGCGCGGATGCTCGTAGACGGTGGCGCCGATAATGCCGCCGCCCGAGCCGGGCTCCGGGCCGAGCGGCATCATGATGCGCTCGCCCTGCCCCTCGCGCTCGTCGAAGACGAAAATCGCGCCGCGCATATGGCAGAGCGCGGGCTCGCCGAGGACGCGGCGATAGCGAGCCTCGGCGACGCGCGCCACCTCTTCCGGGAAGAGCTCGCGCGGACGCTTGCCGTGCAGATTGATGCCGAGCGTTCCGATGACGCGCTCGCCCGCGAGGCGGCCGACGAATTCGCCCGTCTCGTCGAGTCGCCAAGCCCAGACGAGCGGCAGCGCCGGCTTCATCTTTGCCGGATCGATGTCGCACCAGCTCGGCATCAAACGCTCGCCGCGGGCGCTCGCCCAGTGATCGAAGACGAGGCGCAGCAGCTCGTCCCGGATCAGCGCACGGAATCGCTGGGCGCAGCCCGCGCCACCTACAGCCATACAGCGCTCCCCCGACGGCGATGCTAACAATCGGCCGCGGCCCTGACAATGACGCGAAACGCCGGCAACCCGCACGCTGGCCGTGCGTGTCGGGAGGTCGGCGTGCTGGACAAGCCGATCACGCGCGCCGCATCCTGCGGCAATGCTGGAAGCAGCGTCCCATCCCGCTCCCGCTATTGGGACGACGACACGCGCCGAGCTCGTCATCGCCGGCGGCGGCCTTGTCGGCTTGTCGCTTGCCGCCGCTTGCGGCAGCGCTGGCCTCGACGTCGCGCTCGTCGATCGCGAGCGGCCCGAGCGGCGGCTCGACGAAGCCTTCGACGGCCGCGCCTCGGCCGTCGCCTTCGGCTCGCAGCGCATTCTCGCCGGCATCGGCGCCTGGGACGGCATCGCCGCGGATGCCCAGCCCATCCGCGAGATCCGCGTCGCCGACGGGGATTCGCCGCTCTTCCTCCATTACGATCACCGCGATCTCGGCGACGCGCCCTTGGGCTTCATCGCCGAGAACCGGACCCTGCGGCGCGCCCTCATGGCGCGCATCGCCGCGCTTGCCAACGTCCGGCACATCGCGCCCGAGACGGTGCTCGGCGCGGCGCCCGACAGCGCCGGCGCCACCGTTCGCTTGGCGG
>JAJPHB010000021.1 GCA_021325525.1 Alphaproteobacteria bacterium | reverse complement strand
GACTACGACCGCGAGAAGCTGCAGGAGCGCCTGGCGAAGCTGGCGGGCGGCGTCGCCGTCATCCGCGTCGGCGGCGCGACCGAGGTCGAGGTGAAGGAGCGCAAGGATCGCGTCGACGACGCGGTGCATGCGACGCGCGCCGCGGTCGAGGAAGGCATCGTCGCCGGCGGCGGCGTCGCCCTCCTCTACGGCACCAGGGCGCTCGACAAGCTGAAGGCCGAGAATAACGACCAGAAGGTCGGCATCGACATCGTCCGTCGGGCGCTGCAGGCGCCGGTGCGGCAGATCGTCGAGAACTCCGGCACCGACGGCTCGATCGTCGTCGGCAAGCTGCTCGAAGGCGGCGACACGAATCGCGGCTTCGACGCGCAGACGCACCAATATGTCGACATGCTGAAGGCCGGCATCGTCGACCCGACCAAGGTCGTGCGCACGGCGCTCCAGGACGCCGCCTCCGTGGCCGGTCTCCTCATCGCCACCGAGGCGATGGTGGCGGAGAAGCCCGAGAAGAAGGCGGCCGCCGGCGCTCCGCACGCGCATGGCGGCATGGGCGACATGGATTTCTGATCCGGTCGTTCGAGCGTCTCGTCGAGGGGCCGCGGGCGACCGCGGCCCCTTCTCTTTTCACCACGAAGGGCGCGAAGACGGAGGCTGAACGAGAGAGGCACAGAGATGACGGCGGCTTTCACGCTTCGCGCGTCGAAG
Source organism: Alphaproteobacteria bacterium (assembly GCA_021325525.1). Classification (GTDB taxonomy): domain Bacteria; phylum Pseudomonadota; class Alphaproteobacteria; order ATCC43930; family CGMCC-115725; genus URHD0088. Next base: position 2,843 of record JAJPHB010000021.1, on the reverse strand, counting down.
CACTCGGACACTCAGCGCCGAAGGCGCCATCAGTTCTTCTCTGTGTCTCCGCGCTGAGTTCAGGCGCTCAGAGGCCGTCGTCGCGCCTCGGCCGGTCGGCGGCGTGCGCGTAGTCGCCGCGCACCGTCGGCACGCTCTGCATGCGCGTCAGGCTCCAGATCGAGAGAATGAACACCAGGAATCCGACGATCCAGTGATCCCAGCTCGCCGCCGGTGCCGCCTGAAGGAAGCCTAGCGCCCAGGGCGAGGCGAAGAGCCAAGCCCCGAGCAGCAGATTGATCCATTCCTGCCAGAACGCCAGCTTGCCGATCGCCGACAGCGCGATGAGGAAGACGATGACGCCCAGCACCCAGGCGTTCCAGGCGGCGTTGCCGACAACGTCGATCGGCCCGCCCGCCGCGCCGGCCCCGGGGGCAGCCGTCCTCCCGCCCTGCCCGAACTGAAGGACCCAGGGCGAGATGAAGAGCCAGATCGCCAGCAGGGCGTTCACCCAATCCTGCCACCGGTTCCGTCGGTTCGGGTCACGCAGATATGTCGGCATCGCTCATCTCCGATCCGCTCGATCGTCCTCTGCGGCCGCTTGCGGCGGCAGCCAATAGCCGGGCTTCCGGTAATGGCGGTGCAGCCGCTCCTCGGCCTCACGCTCGAAGGGCCGCGCCGGGTCGAACTCCGGGCTGCTCTGGACCTCAGCGCGCGACAGCTCGCAATAGATGGCGCGGTCGGGCCAGTCGATCTCCTGCATCCATTGCGGCGCCACGAGCACCTTCTTCCCCGGCCACCAATCGCCCGTATCGACGACGAGATAGCGGATTGCCCAGCCCTCCCGATCGAGCAGGAAGTCGTCGATATGGCCGATCTCGCCGTCGCTCGCATGGACGCGATGCCCCAGCACGTCTTCGGTGCTGTGGAGGTGCGGATCGCCTTCGCTGCGCGCCGCGATCTCCTTCGCGATCTCGGGCGCGAGCGGGCGGTCGCCGGCCGTGGCGAGCGGGAAGCGCTCGGGCGGCACCACGCCGAAGGGCGCCGGATAGCCGCCGGCCCATCCCGCCCACGACCTCACCATCCAATAAGGCTCCCAGCCGTAATAGTCGTAGATCCGGATCTCGTGCTGGCGCGAGACTGGCTCGTCCTCGGCGAGGTCCGGGCTGTCCTCGACCTGCTTGCGGGTGAGCTCGACGGGAAAGGCGCGCTGCTTGGGGCGCGGCTCGCCGAGGCAGGAGGGCGGAATGAGGACCTTGCGCCCGCTCAGCCAGGTTCCGGTGTCGATCTCCATCCAACGCACCGTCCAGGCGGCATCGTCGAAGAGGAAATCGGCGACGCGGCCGATCGGCCCGTCTTTGGCCTCGATGTCGAATCCCACGACATGGGATGCGCTCCACAGCATCGCGCGCTCCTCTTTTGCAAGACGTGCTGGACAGAAGTCGAAACGAATGCCTGAACTCCAAGGTTCCGGCCGCGCCGGCGCGCTTTGGAGCAGGGCGAACCCGGCTAAAGCCTCGGCGCGACGAAGCGGCGGCAGACGAGCGCGAGGAGGATGACGGCGCCACCGATCGCCGCCCAAACCGGCCAGCCGATCTCGAAGACATGGGCGCCGAGCACAACCGTGGCGGCGCTGAGCGGCAGAATGCCGAGCGCTGTCGTCCACAGGAACGCCCACCAGGAGGCGCCGGCAAGCCCCGCGGCGACATTGACGAGGTTGAAGGAGACGACCGGAAGGAGGCGCAGCAGGAGAAGCGCGCCGGGACGACGCACCCAGGCTTCGAGACGAGCGCGGCGGCGGTCGGCGAAAGCGCGGCAGAGCAGTGGCCGGCCGAGCCAGCGCGTCGCGGCGAAGGCGGAGAGCGCACCCAGCATCGCGCCGGCCCAGGTGACGGCGATGCCGCCCAGCGTCCCGAACATCATGCCGTTGGCGACGGCGATCACCTCGGCCGGGATCGGCACGAAGGAGTGGAGGACCATCAGCAGCATCGAGCCGAGCGCGCCCCAGAGGCCCCACTCGGCGACGAAGGCTTCGATGCCTTCCGGCGTCAGGCTGAAGGCGCCGCGGTCGGTCGGCATGGCCCGCCAGAGCGCGACGGCGAGGCCGGCGATCACTATGAGGAGCAGAATGCCCGCGACCGCCGTTCCGCGCCGGAACGGTTCGCTCGATCCGGATCCCTCAGGCGGAGCCGCCGCCATCCGCCGAGAACCGGAACACCGTGCTCGAGCGGAAGCGCTCGCCGGGGCGAAGCACGGCCGACGGAAAGTGCGGCTGGTTCGGCGCGTCGGGGAAAAGCTGCGTTTCGAGGCAAACGCCGTCGCTCTGCCGGTAGGCGCGTCCGCTCGGGCCGACGAGAGCGCCGGTCAGCATGTTCCCGCTATAGAGCTGGAGACCGGGAGCGGTCGTCAGCACCTCGAGGACGCGGCCGCTCCGCGGCTCGCGCAGCCGCGCGGCGAAGGCGGGACCGTCGAGGCCAGCCCGATCGAGGACAAAATTGTGGTCATAGCCGCGGCCGAAGAGGAGCTGCGCGTCGCCGGCGCGGATGCGGGCGCCGAGCGCGGCCGGACGGCGAAAATCGAAGGGCGTGCCGGCGACCGGCCTGATCTCGCCGGTCGGGATCTTTGCCTCGTCGATCGGCGTGAAGCGCGCGGCCGCGATCTCGATCTCGTGCCCGAGGACGTCGCCCGAGCCTTCGCCCGCCAGATTGAAATAGCTGTGGTTGGTGAGGTTGACGATGGTCGGCCGGTCGGTCGAGGCCGCGTAGTCGATGCGCAGATCATTGTCGGCGCCGAGCGTATAGACGACCTCGACGGCGAGCCGCCCGGGAAAGCCCTCGTCCCCATCGGGGCTGAAATGGCGCAGG
>JAJPHB010000057.1 GCA_021325525.1 Alphaproteobacteria bacterium | reverse complement strand
CGTTTCTGCGGCGGCAAAGATACTTGCCCGGCGCCGCGCCCGGCATAAGATCGCGGGCGCCGTGACGATGATGATGATGCGCGTTCCGCTCTTGGCCGTGATCCTCGCTCTCTCGGCTTGCAGCGCGCTGCTGCCTGCGAAGGAGGATCAAAAGCAGCTGTCGCTCGCTTGCGAGGTGGCGCGCTGCGAATGCCGCGCCGCGCGCAGCGGCTTCGCCTTCACGGCGGCGCCGGCGCCGGCGCCCATCGAATGGCGCACCGACGGCTCCGCCTCCTGCCCTGCCGGCTATCAGCTGAGCCGCGTCGAATAGCGGCGGCGCGCCGTCTCGCCTCAGATCACGACTTCGATGAGGAACGGTCCGCGGCGCGCGAGGCCGCCGCGGAAGGCCTTGGCGAAATCTTCCATCGTCTCGACGCGGACGCCCTCGACGCCCATGCCCTTGGCGAGGCTCACCCAGTCGAGCGCCGGGTTGTCGAGGCTCAGCATGTCGAGCGCCTTGCGGCCGGGATTGCGGACGCCGACATTGGCGAGTTCGAGGCAGAGAATGGCGTAGCTGCGGTTCGCCCAGACGATGGTGAGGATGTCGAGCTGCTCGCGCGCCTGCGTCCACAGCGCCTGCAGCGTGTACATGCCGCTGCCATCGGCTTCGAGGTTGATGACCTTGCGATCGGGGCAGGCAACAGCGGCGCCGGTCGCGAGCGGCATGCCGCCGCCGATGGCGCCGCCCGTCACCTGCAGCCAATCATGCGGCGGCGCGCCGCGCGTCGCCGGGAAGAAGGCGCGCCCGGTCGTCACCGATTCATCGCAGATGATGGCGCCCTCGGGCAGGAGCGCGCCGAGCGCGGCGCCCAAGGCTTCGCGGGTGACGGCGCCGCTCGGCAGCGGCGGCCGCGACAGCGGCTCCCGCCGCGTCTCGGCCCGGCGCGCGCCCACCGCCGCCGCCAGCGCTTCGAGCGCGCCCGCGAGATCGTCGCCCGGCGCGGCGAGAGTGAAGATCTCGCAGCCTTCGGGCGTGAGGCTGCTGGGCTTGCCGGGATAGCCGAAGAAGGCGACGGGCGCCTTGGCGCCGACGAGAATGAGGCGGCGCACGTCCTTCAGGACGGCGAGGGCCTGGTCGACCGGATAGGGCACGCGGTCGACATCGACCCGCCCGGCGCCGCGTTGGAGGCGGGCATTCGAGCCCTGCGCCATGATGCGCGCGCCGGTCCTGGCGGCGATGGCGCCGGCGTCTTCGAGCGCGTGCTCACGGAGGGCCACATCGCCGAGCAGCAGCATCGCCTCGCCGGCGCGCAGCAGCCGCGCCGCCTCGGCGACCGCCGCTTCGGAGACGGCGGGGCGCGCCGGCACGGCCGGCACGGCGGCGACCGCGCCGCCCTCGGTCCAGGCGGTGTCGGCCGGCAGGATGAGCGTCGCGATGGCGCCCGGCGCCCGCCGCGCCGCGGCGATCGCCTCGGCGGCGTCGGCGCCGACCACGGCGGCGTTCGGACTCGTCCGCACCCAGGCGGAGACCGTGCGCGCCAACCCCTCGATATCCGAGGTCAGCGGCGCGTCGTATTTGATGTGATGCGTCGCATGCTCGCCGACGATGTTGACGATGGGCGAGCGGGCGCGGCGCGCATTGTGCAAATTGGCAATGCCGTTGCCGAGGCCGGGGCCGGGATGGAGCAGGGTCGCCGCCGGCTTCTCCGCCATCCGCGCGTAGCCGTCGGCGGCACCGGTGGCGCCGCCCTCGAAGAGGCAGAGGACGCAGCGGATGCCGGGCACGCTGTCGAGCGCCGCCACGAAATGCATCTCCGAGGTCCCGGGATTGGTGAAGCACAGCTCGACGCCGCCGGCGACGAGGGTTTTGACGAGACTTTCCGCGCCGTTCATGTCCTGCGAGATCCGCGATGGAAACGATCGCGCGCACTCTCGCAACTTGCCGGCGCGCCGTCCAGTCTCGCGGGGCGAACAGCCGCGGCTACGAAACCTCTTCCTCGCTCGGAATGCCGAGCGGCGCCGCGTCGGACACCTGCGTGCCGATCGCGCTCTTCACCTGATGGAGCGCCCGGTCGAAATGGCGCGAGAGCGAGGCGACGGCTTCGCTCGCCGTCTTGACCGTGCCGTCGGCGCTGCGGAAGAGGCCGGGATTGCTGCGCACCGCCGAAGGGACGAGGCGGTCCGCCGGCATGTCCGGGGTCTCGGCGGCGGCCTTGATGAGCTTCGTTGCGCCATGCGCGCCGAGGAGATAGGCCATCCGCACTTCATTCTCGCTCGGCCGGTGGCCGAGGCTGCGCCCGAGCGCCGCCCGGTTCTCGTCGGAATAGAGCGCCGCCATCTTCGCCGCCAGCCTCGTATCGGAGCGCAGGTCCAGAATCGCCTGGCGCGCCGCGGGGTCGGCGACCACGGGCTTGCCGTTCTCGACCGTGATCCGCGCCGCCGCCTCGCCCTCGCCGAGGGCCGCGCCATGTCGGCGCATGAGGTCGAGCCAGGTGCGCTCGGTGAATTGGTAGGCGCCGGCCGCGCTCGAACGCGTGTTGCGGGCGTGCGGATTGTGCCGGCTTTCGCTGAGGCTGCTCGCCAGCAGCGAACGGAAGTCCGTCTTCGTGCCGGCCGCCGCCGCTTTCGCCGAGCGGATCGCCTCCTGCGGCAGGGGCGTGCGCGCCGTGTGCGCGTGCACGATCGGTTTCGCCATGACCCGCAAGCTATAGGCCGAAAAGGGTTAAGACATTCTCAATTGGCGCGCGATTTGCGAGGCGTTGCCGCCGATTAGCGGTCTAAACGGCAGGAGGCGCCGGGCCCAGCTCGGCGGAGACCGGCTCTTCGGCAGGCATCCGGGAAACCCGCGGTCGAGACGCGTGTTGATCGAGATGGACCCGAACCCCGCCGGTGATCATGGCCCCTCCGCCCCTCCTTCCGAGACTGCCGGCGACCGCTGGAGCCGGGCAGCCGATGCCGGACGCTAGCGAATGACCGTCGCCTGTCCCGATTGCGGCACTGCCGAGGAGCTGCCGCAATCGCCGCACGGGCTGATCCTCTGCCGAAGCTGCGGCAACGTCCTCGAACGGACGGCCGGCCGCAGCCTCGATGCGGCGCTCGCCTTCGCGGCGAGCACTTTCATCCTCCTCGCCGCCGCCAATTTCCTGCCGCTGCTCAGCGTCAGCATGGCCGGGGCCCCTCGCGACAGCGTGCTCTTCTCCGGCACCGCGACGCTGTGGCGGCAGGGCTGGGTCCTGCTCGCCATCGGCATCGCCGCCTGCGGGATCGTCCTGCCGCTCCTGCGCTTTGCATTGCTGACGGCGACGCTCGGCGCCATCCGCCTCGGACAGCGGCCGGCCTGGCTCGGCCCCGCCTTCGCCTGGGCGGTCGCGCTCGAGCTCTGGGCGATGCCCGACGTCTTGCTCATCGGCTTCGCCATCGGCTACACGCGGGTCATCGCCTTCCTGCCGACCGAGATCGGCGCCGGCGGCTGGTGCTTCATCATCGCGGCGCTGCTGTCGATGGTGGCGGGCGCCGTTCTCGACCGGCAGCGGGTCTGGCGCGCCATCGGCGCCGCCCCCGTCCTGCCGGCGACCGGCGCCTTTCTCTCCTGCACCGTTTGCGGGCTCGCCTTGCCGCTCGCGCAGGAACGCGCGCGCTGCCCGCGCTGCCGCACCCGCCTTGCCGCGCGCAAGCCCGACGCGCTGACGCGGACCGCGGCTCTCGCCATTGCCGGCTACATTCTCTATGTCCCCGCGAATCTCTATCCGATGACGATTCTCCTGCGCCTCGGGGATCCGCAGAGCCACACCATTCTCGATGGCATCGACGAGCTGATCGACGCGCGGCTCTGGCCGCTGGCCATTGTCGTTTTCACCACCAGCATCTCGATTCCGCTCCTCAAGCTCGTCGGGCTGACCTGGCTCCTCTTCTCGGTCCGCCACGCCGCCCCCGGCTCGCTTGTCATCCGCACCAAGCTGCATCGATTCATCGATGCGATCGGGCGCTGGTCGATGATCGACGTGTTCACCATCTCGATCTTCGCGCCGCTGATGCAGTTCGGCCAACTCGCAACGGTGCAGGCAGGAGCGGGAGCCGTCGCCTTCCTCGCCGTCGTCGTGCTCACCATGTTCGCCTCGCGCGCCTTCGAGCCGCGCCTCATGTGGGATGCCGCGGCGGAGGCCAAGGGATGAGCGACACCAGCGAGCGGCGGAGCGCGGCGCTGCCGCGGCGCAGCCGCTGGCCGGGCTGGATCTGGGCCGTGCCGCTGGCGGCCCTCGGCATCGTCGTCTGGCTCGGCGTCCGCTCCTTCATCGCCCGCGGGCCCGAGATCGATGTCAGCTTCGAGAGCTCGGCCGGAATCCGCGCCGGCATCACCGAGGTGCGCTACAAAGGCATCGCCGTCGGCAAGGTCGAGGATGTCGAGCTCAGTCCCGATCTCGGCCATGTCACCGCCACCTTGCGGATGGACAGCAGCGTCGAGAAGCATCTCAACCGCGGGACGCGCTTCTGGATCGTCGGCGCCAGCTTCAGCCCGGCCGATTTCGCCGCGCTCAAGACGATCATCGCCGGCCCCTATATCGAGATGGATCCCGGAAGCGGGCCGCCGACGCGGCATTTCGCCGGGCTCATGCATCCGCCGGCGGTGCCGAATTCCGCGGCCGGGACGCGCTTCACTCTCGAGGCCGAGGGCTCCGCCACGGCCGAGGCCGGGAGCCCCATCTCCTATCTCGGCCTGCGCGTCGGCACTGTCGAGGCGCGGCGATTGCTGAAGGACGGCAAGGGGTTCGAGCTCGACGCCTTCATCGCGGCGCCCTATGACAAGCTCGTCCATGCGGGCACGCGGTTCTGGAATGCGGGCGGTGTCGCGCTGCAGGTGACCGGCCAGGGCTTCGAGGCGAAGCTGCCCTCGCTGGGAGCGCTGCTCTCGGGCGCCATCGCCTTCGCGACGCCGGAGGCCGCGGCGGCAACGCCGCTCGGCCGCGCCGGCGAGCGCTTCCCGCTCTATCCCGACAAGCGCGCCGCCGAGGATGCGCCTTCGGGGCCGCGTCTGCCCTATCTCGTCGCCTTCGGGGGCGCCGTCGGCGACCTCGCCCTCGGTGCTCCCGTCAAGCTGCGCGGCTTCCGCATCGGCGAGGTGAGCGCCGTGAGCCTCGTCTTCGACAGCAAGAGCGGCGCGCTCGAAACACCGGCGGTCATCGAGATCGAGCCCGATCGCCTCGGCCTCGCCGGCACGGCGCCGCCTTCCGACGGGAGTTGGCGGCCCGTCCTCGACCGCGCTCTCTCCGAGATGATCGCCAATGGGCTGCGCGCCCGGCTCGATCGCGACCCGCCGCTCATCGGCGGCCGTATCGTCACTCTCGCCTTCGTGCCCGATGCGCCGCCGGCGGCTCTCGCGACGGGCGGCCGCTATCCCGAGATCCCGGCGGTTCCCTCAGGCGATATCGGCGCGCTCACCGCCTCGGCCGGCGAGATCGCGCGGCGCATCGCCGGCCTGCCGCTGCCCGAGATCGCGCAAGGGCTGCACGACATCGTGGGCCGTCTCGACCGCCTCGCCGCGTCGCCGGCGGTGACAGCGAGCCTCCAGCACCTCGACCGCACCCTCGCCAGCCTCGACCATGTGACGCACGAGGCGAACGGCAAGATTGGCCCGCTGATCGCCAGCCTCCGCCGCACCGCCGATGCCGCGCAATCGGCGGCGGCGGCGGCGAACAATCTCATGGGTGGCGGCTTCGCCGAGCAGAACCGCGATCTTCCGGCGGCGCTGCACGAGCTCGCCACGGCGGCGCGCTCGGTGCGCTCGCTGGCCAACTACCTCGACCGCCATCCGGAGGCGCTGCTGCAGGGCAAGCCCGATTCATCGCAATGAAGCGGCGCGCCCTCCTCTTCCTGCTGGCGCTCGCCCTCGGCGCCTGCGGATCGAGCCCGCCGACGCGCTTCTTCGAGCTGGAGCCGGTGCCGACGGCGCGGCGGATCGACGCCACCATCCGCCCGCCGATCGCCCTCGATGCGCTGCATCTGCCCGAGCTGCTCGACCGCCTCGAAATCGTCCGCGCGGGCGAGGGCAACCGGGTCGAGATCAGCGACCGCGACCGCTGGGCGGCGCCGCTCGACGAGATGGCCCGGCGGGTCCTGGCGCAGGATCTGGCCGCGCGCCTGCCGGAGAATGCGCTCATTCCGGCGGAAGCCCGAAGCGGCGCGCCCGTCCGGCATCTCGTCGTCAATCTCGACGAGTTCGCGGCCGACGCGGCAGGCCACGTCGTCCTCGACGGGAACTGGGCCCTGCTCGCCGGCACGGCACGGGAACCCGCCTTGCGGCGCCATGAGCGCATCGTCATCGACCGGCCGGCGCGGGATGCGGCCGAAGAGGCGGCGGCGATGAGCCTTGCGCTCGACGAGCTTGCCGACCGCATCGCCGCCGCCATCGCCACGGCGGGACCGGCGCGGAGCGACGCCGCTCCCCCATCCCGCCACCGCCTCAGCGGCGCTGCAGGCGCGGATTGATCTCGTCGCGCAGCCAGTCGGCGAGGATGTTGAGGCTGAAGACGATGCCCATCAGCACGCCCGCCGGGAAGGCGATGAGCCACCACATGCCGGCATAGATGAAATCCTTGCCCTGCGAGATCATCATGCCGAGCGAGGGCTGGGTCACCGGGACGCCGAAGCCGAGGAAGCTCAGCGTCGCTTCGAGCATGACGGCGACGCCAAAATCGACGGCGGCGATGACGAGGAGCGGCGCCACGGCATTGGGGAGGACGTGCTTCAGGATGAGCCGCAGCGCGCCGCCGCCGATCGCCCGCGCGGCGAGGACGTAGTCCTCTTCCTTCACCGCGAGGACGCTGCCGCGCATGGTGCGCGCATACTGCACCCAGCCGGAGACGACGATCGCGAGGATGACGAGGCCGACGCTGCCGTTCTTGATGATGCCGAGGAGCAGCAGCGCGATGAGCGTCGTCGAGAAGGAGAGCAGCGAATCGGCGATCCGCATTGTCACGGTGTCGATCCAGCCGCCGAAATAGCCGGCGACGAGGCCGATGAAGCCGCCGAGGCTGCCGGCGATGAGGACGACGCCGGTGCCGACGATGAGCGAGGTCTGGCTGCCGAAGAGGATGGTGCTGAAAATGTCGCGGCCCTGCACGTCGGTCCCGAGCAGGTAGGGCATCTTGCCGCCCGCCATCCAGGCCGGCGGCAGCAGCGAATCGGCAAGGTTCAGCGCCTGGAGATTATAGGGGTTCTGCGGCGCGATGAGCGGCGCGCCGGCGGCGCCGATGATGAGGATGACGAGGAACGCGGCCGCCGCGACGGCGAGCGGCCGGGCGAGGAAATGGCGGAGGAGCCGGGCGCGCGCCGACGGGCGCCGGGCGAGGATGCCGCTCGCCGCGCCCGTCGCGACGATGTCGCCTCGCGCCTCAGCCATAGCGGATCCGCGGGTCGAGGAAGGCATAGGCGATGTCGACGAGGAGATTGAGGCCGACAACGAGAAGGGCGACGATGATGATGTAGGAGGCGACGACAGGGAAATCGCTCTCGAAGATCGATTGCAGCAGCAGATTGCCGGCCCCCGGCCACTGGAAGATCGTCTCGGTGACGAGCGAGAAGCCGATGAGCTGGCCGAATTGCAGGCCGATCATGGTAACGACCGGGATGAGCACGTTGCGCAGCGCGTGCTTGACGATGACGCGAACCGGCCCCAGCCCCTTGGCCCGCGCGGTGCGCACGTAGTCGGTCTGCAGCGCTTCGATGACGCCGCCCCGCGTCAGGCGGAAGAGAAGGGCGAGCTGGAACATGCCGAGCGTCAAGGCCGGCAGAATGAGATGCTGCAGCCCGCTCGCGGTGACGAAGCCGGTGCGCCAGCTCCCGAAGACTGGCACGACCTCGCCTCTCCCGAAGGGCGGCAGCCAGCCGAGCCCGACGGCGAAGACGAGGATGAGCGCGATGCCGACGATGAAGGTCGGCACCGACACGCCGAGGAGCGACCCCGTCAGCGTCGCCTTGCTGAAGGCCGAGCGCGGATAGGCGGCGGCGAGCGAGCCCAGCGACACGCCGAGCCCGACGGCGAGGAGCTCCGCCGCCACGGCGAGCTCGATACTGGCCGGCAGGCGCTCGAGAATGAGGCCGAGCGCCGGCACGCGCGCGACGTAGGAGACGCCGAGATTGCCGCGCAGCGCGTTGCCGACGAACTCGGCATATTGCACGTAAAAGGGCCGGTCGAGGCCGAGCGCCTCCCGGATCTGCGCCTGCTCGGCCTGGGTTGCGAACTGCCCGGCCATGGTGAGGACCGGATCGCCGATATATTGGAAGATGAGAAAGCTGATGAAGGAGACGATCGCGAGCACAACGATGCTCTGCAGCGCCCGCCTTCCGACGAAGGCGATCATGGTGCGCGGGGACCATGCTTGCACCGGCAAAGCATTGCCGAGCGGTAAAGCGAATTTGCGCGGCGATCGTGCGTCCTTCGAGACGCCCGCTTCGTGGGCTCCTCAGGATGAGGGAACATCGTCAATGGCATCCAGAATGCCCCTCATCCTGAGGGCGTCCGAAGGACGCGTCTCGAAGGACGCAATCCCGCCACCCCGAGATTTTCACGAGCTCTTCCGCGAGATGTCCTTGAAGACGATCCAGGTGTCCGAGCGCGGCGTGAAGACGATGCCGTGGTCCTTGCGCACGGCGTAGTCGTCCTGCTGGTAATGGAGCGGAATGACGGCGAGCTGCGCCATCGCCGCCTCGTTCAGCTTCGCTAGCGCCGCCGCGCGCTTCTCCGGATCGATGATCTTCTCGGTCTCGGCAAACATCTTGTCGAGCTCGGGATTGCTGTAGCCGGAGCCGTTGGTCGCGCCGAAGCCCGCCTTCTCGTCGACCGTATGCAGGAGCTGGCGGAAGGTGCGGCCGTAGTCGTAGGAGCCGTCGAACCAGCCGATCAGGTAGAAATTGTCCTTGTGCTGGTTGATCTCGGGAAAGAAAACCGCCTTTGGCTTCGAATCGACCTTGACGCGGATGCCGATGCGCGAGAGCTGCGCCGCCACCGTCGCCTCGATCTGCGCGTCCTGGACGTAGCGGTCGTTGGGGCCGCTCAAGGTGATGTCGAAGCCGTTGCCGTAGCCGGCCTCGGTCAGCAGCTTCTTCGCCTCGGCGGGATCATAGGGGAGGCGCTTGATATCGGCGCTGTAGCCGATCGTCGGCGGGTCCGGGATCTGGGCGCAGAGGCTCGCATGGCCGAACATCACCTTCTGGATGATCTCCGGCTCGTCGATCGCCATGGCCATCGCCTTGCGCACCCGCAGATCGGCGGTCGGCGTCCCCGGCTTGTTGCCGAGGCCGAGGAAGATCGAGCGCCGGGCCGGCCGGCTGATCATCTCGATCTGCGGATTCCTCTCGATCGCCTTGGCGAGCGAGACGGGCACGTCCTGGAGGATGTCGATCTCGCCGCTGGCGATCGCGGCGAGCCGGGTCGAGGCCTCGGCGATCGGCCGGAACTCGGCGTTCTTCACCGGCGGCGCCTTGTCCCAGTAATGCTCGTTCGCCGTCATCTTGAGGTAGGAGCCCTTGACCCATTCGACGAATTTGTAGGGTCCGGTGCCGATCGGCGTCTGCCCGACCTCGCCCGGCGAGCGCTGCTCGGTCGATTTCTGGTCCATGATGAAGATCTGATGCAGCATCTGGACGAAGAAGGGCACGGGCTGCGTCGTCTTCACGTCGATGACCCAGGGATCGCCATTGACTGGCGCCACCGAGGCGATGAGCGCGCCGATATTGGAGAAGGGCGAGACCTGCGGATTCTTGATGCGGTCGAAGGAGAACTTCACGTCCTGCCAGGTGAAGTCGTTGCCGTTGTGGAACTTGACGCCCTGGCGCAGATGGAAGCGCCAGGTCAGCTCGTCGACCCGCTCCCAGGACGTGGCGAGCGCCGGCTTCAGCGTGCCGGCGGTGTCGCGCTGCACCAGCCCCTCGAACATGTTGGCCATCGCCGAGAGGTTGGAATCGACGTCGGCCGATTGCGGATCCATGCTCTGCGGCGCCGCGCCGACGCCGACGATGATCGGCTTCTCGTCGGCGGCCGCGGCCGACGGGACGGCCCCGCCGGCGGCAAGAGCCGACAGCGCGAAAATCAGCGGAACGGCGATGGCAAGCGGCTTCATGCGATGTCCTCCCGGGAATGGCAGCGCTGTGCGGGCGGCATTAAAGACGAAGCCCGGCAGCGTTCCAAGCCGCGCCGGGCGCGGGTGTGCCATGCGCGGCGAACGGCCGGTGACTGCCGCCTCTTGCCTTTTATCGAGAGAACGCTTCAGCCGCGCAAATGGCAGGCGACGCGGTGGCCGTCGGGGCCTTCCTTCAGCTCCGGCCGCTCTGTCGCGCAGAGCGGCAGCTGGCGGATGGGACAGCGCGGATGAAAGTGACAGCCCGAAGGCGGGGCGATCGGGTTCGGCACCTCGCCTTCGAGAGTGATCCGCCGGCGCTTCACCTTGGGGTCGGGAATCGGCACCGCCGAGAGGAGCGCCTCGGTATAGGGGTGGAGCGGGTTGGTGTAGAGCGTCCGCGACGGCGCGATCTCGACGATGCGGCCCAGATACATGACGGCGACGCGGGTGCTGATATGCTCGACGATCGAGAGGTCATGGGCGATGAAGATGTAGGTCAGGCGGAACTGCTGCTGCAAATCCTCGAGGAGGTTGACGACCTGCGCCTGGATCGAGACGTCGAGCGCCGAGACCGGTTCGTCGCAGACGATGAGCTTCGGCTCGACGGCGAGCGCCCGGGCGATGCCGATGCGCTGGCGCTGCCCGCCCGAGAATTCATGCGGATAACGCCGCATGTGATCCGGTTTGAGGCCGACGGTTTCGAGGAGCTGGGCCACGCGGTCGCGGTGCTCGCGCGCCGATTTCGCGAGCCGGTGGATGGTGAGCGCCTCGCCGATGATGGCGCCCACCGTCATGCGCGGGTCGAGCGAGGCGTAAGGGTCCTGAAAGATGATCTGCATGTCCCGGCTGAGGGCGCGCAGCGCCTTCGCCTCGAGCGCCGTCACGTCCTTCCCCTCGAACCAGACCGCGCCCGATGTCGGCTCGATGAGGCGGAGAATGCAGCGCCCGGTCGTCGATTTGCCGCAGCCGCTCTCGCCGACGATGCCGAGCGTCTCGCCGGCTTCGACCTCGAAGCTGACGCGGTCGACGGCATGCACCGCCTCCACCGTCCGCCTGAACAGGCCGCCCTTCACCGGGAAGTTCTTCACCAGATCCTTGACGCTGAGCAAGGGTTGGGTCACGGCGCGATGGTCCTACTGGAGGGCAGGGTGAGGGTGCGCCGGTTCAAGCTCATCTCTCCCGAGCGATCAATAAAGCACGCAGGCGACGCGGTGGCCGGGGGCTACCTCGCGCAGCGGCGGGGAAGCCTCGCGGCAGGCTGATGTGGCGAAGCGGCAGCGCGGCGCGAAGCGGCAGCCGGGCGCGGGGTTCAGGAGGCTCGGCACGACGCCGGCTATGGCTTCGAGGCGGGTCTTGCGCGCTCCCGCCGTGTCGATGCGCGGGATCGAGCGGATGAGGCCCTGGGTATAGGGATGGCGCGGCGCCTCGAAGAGCTGCTCCACCTCGGCTTCCTCGACCACCTTCCCGGCATACATGACGACGACGCGCTGCGCCGTCTCGGCGACGACGCCCATCGCGTGCGTGATCAGCATGATGGCCATGCCGAAGCGCGACTTCATCTCGTGCAGCAGATCGAGGATCTGCGCCTGGATGGTGACGTCGAGCGCCGTGGTCGGCTCGTCGGCGATGAGGAGCTTCGGATTGCAGGAGAGCGCCATCGCGATCATGACGCGCTGACGCATGCCGCCGGAGAATTGGTGCGGATAGTCCTTGGCGCGCTTGCGCGGATTGGAAATGTGCACGAGCTTCAACATCTCGATCGCCTTGTCCATCGCCTCGCGCCGCCCGAGCCCGTAGTGAAGGCGGATCGCCTCGGCGATCTGCTCGCCGACTGTGTAGACCGGGTTGAGCGAGGTCATCGGCTCCTGGAAGACGATGGCGATTTCCTTGCTGCGGATGGCGCTCATCGCGGCGGCGTCGAGCGGCACCAGGTCGCGCCCCTGCCAGAGAATCTGCCCTGCGACGATGCGGCCGGGCGGCATGGCGATGAGCTTCAGCACCGAATGCGCCGTGACCGTCTTGCCGCAGCCCGATTCGCCGACGACGCAGACGGTCTCGCCGCGATCGATGCGGATGTCGACGTCGTCGACCGCCTGCACGATGCCGTCATCGGTGGCGAAATGCGTCTTGAGGCCGCGAATCTCGAGAAGCGCGCCGTTGGCGGAAGGTTGCGCCGCCATCATCGCGGTCACATGACCCGGCGCGGATCGAGCACGTCGCGGAGCCCGTCGCCGATGAAGTTGATGGCGAGCACCGCGAGAAAGATGGCGGCGCCGGCGATGAGGGCCCAGTGCGGCGCGATGTCGAGGTAATCCTTGGCGTCGAAGAGGAGGCGCCCCCAGGTCGGAATGTCGGGCGGGAAGCCGAGCCCCAGGAAGGACAGCGTCGATTCTGCGATGATGGCGTCGGCGACGTTGATGGTCCCGGCGACGATGACGGGGCCGAGCGCATTCGGCAGGATGTGGCGCAGCACCAGCCGCGTGGTGGTGGCGCCGAGAGCGCGCGCCGCCTCGACGAACTCCTTCTCGCGCAGCGACAGGAACTGTGCCCGCACGAGCCGCGCCACGGGCATCCACCGGAAGCCGCCGATGACGGCGACGACGAGGATGAAGACGCCGCCTTCCGGTCCGACGAGGCCTTTGAGCGCGTCGCGGAAGAGATAGATGATGAGGAGAAGGAGCGGCAGCTGCGGCAGCGACAGGAAGAGGTCGGTGAGCCACATGAGCCCGGCATCGATGCTGCCGCGCGCCGTGCCCGCGATGGCCCCGATCAGCGTGCCGACGACGAGCGAGACTACCATGGCGGCAAGGCCGACAGCGAGCGAGATGCGCCCGCCATAGAGCATGCGCGCCAGCAAATCCTGACCCAGGTCGTCGGTGCCGAAGGGATGCGCCGCCGACGGGCCCTGCAGGCGGGCGCCGAAATCGATGTCGTTGATGGAGACCGGCCACAGCGTCGGCCCCAGCACCACGGCGAGCGCCATGACGAGGAGGACGATGGCGCTGGCGACGGCGAGGCGGTGGCGGCGGAAGCGCCGCCAGGCATCGAGCGCCGGCGAGATCTGCGGGGCGAGGCCCTCGCGCGCCCCCCCGGCGTCAGCGGTAAGCGATGCGGGGGTCGAGCCAGCCATAGAGAATATCGGCGATGAGGTTGAAGAGGATGACGAGGCAGGCGAAGACGAAGGTGACGGCCATGATGACGGGCGTGTCATTGGCCAGAATCGAGCTGATGAGCAGCGAGCCGATGCCGGGCACGCGGAAGATCTGCTCGGTGATGATGGCGCCGCCGAAGACGGCGGGCATTTGCAGCGCGACCAGCGTCACCACCGGGATGAGCGCGTTGCGCAGCACGTGCTTCACCACGACCTTGCCCTCGCGCAGCCCTTTCGCCCGCGCCGTCGAGACATAGTCGAGGCGGATGACATCGAGCACCGCCGAGCGCACATAGCGCGTCCAGGACGCGCCCTGGAACATGCCGAGCACGGCGATCGGCATGATTGCCTGGCGGAACTCCTCCCAATACCAGCGCCAGCCGGTGGCGGCGAGATCGGAACGGTAGACGAAGGGCAGCCAGTCGAGCTCTATGCTGAAGAGCAGGATGAAGAGGAGGCCGGTGAAGAAGGTCGGCAAGGAGAAGCCGATGAAGGCGAAGGTATTGGCGATCTGGTCGAAGAGCGAATAGGGCCGCGTCGCCGACATCACGCCGACAGGCAAGGCGATGAGCAGCGCCAGGATCTGCGAGGTGCCGACGACGAAGAGCGTCGCCGGCAGGCGCTGCCAGATGAGCGTATCGACATCGACGCGGCTGACGAAGGAAAATCCCCAGTCGCCATGCAGCATGGCGACGAGCCAGTGGAAATAGCGCACCAGCACGGGATCATCCATGCCGAATTTGGCACGCAGCGCAAGGCGCACCTCGGGCGGCACGGCGGGATTGCTGGCGAGATCGCCGAAGGGATCGCCCGGCGCCAGCGCCAGCACCGTGAAGAGCACGACGCTGATGCCGAGCAGGCTCGGCACAGCAATCAGCAGACGCCGCAGCAGATAGCGTCCCATCAGCGTGCGGGCGCGGGCGATCCCGATCGGGCGGGCGAGGCCATCAAGCCTCGCGGTGCCAATCCGCGATCTGGTACATGTCGCTGTCCCAGCCGCTGAGATACACCTTCAGCTTCTTCTCGATGCCGCGGACATTCGGCCGGTAGACGACCGGGATGACGACCACGTTTTCGATGACGAGGTCGTTCATCTTGATGAACAGCGCGGCCCGCTTCACCGGATCGAGCTCGCCCTCGGCGGCCTTGTAGGTCTTGTCGTACTCGTCGTTGCGCCAGCGCGTGATGTTGCGCCCCGACCATTTGTTGGCCTTGCTCGCCGCTTCCCATGACGCGAACTGGATCATGAAGATCGCCGGGTCCGGCTCGGTCATGGTCGTCGTGTACATCTGAAGATCGGTATAGAAATGCGGATAGGTGTCGGGATTGCCGGCGTCGGAAGAGAAGAAGACCGAGGCGGTGATGGATTTGATCTCGATGTCGATGCCGGCCTTCTGGCACGCCTGCTTGACGATCGCCTGCGTCTTCTGGCGCGGCTCGTTGATTGAGGTCTGATAGACGTATTTCAGCTTCTTGCCGTCCTTGGCGCGGATGCCGTCGGAGCCGCGCTTCCAGCCGGCGGCGTCGAGGATCTGGTTGGCCTTCTCGATATTGAGCTCCCAATGCGTGTTCTTCGAGCGGAAGCGCGCGGGATTGTTGAGGAAATTCGCTGTCGCGACGCCGGTGCGGCCATAGATGTATTTCTGCACCGAGCCGCGGTCGACGAGGAGGTTGAGCGCGTCGCGCACCGCCTTGTCGCTCAATGTGGGGTGTTTGGTCTTGAGGCTCGACCGCTCGCCATCGACCTCGGTCCAGGGATCGGTGGTGTTGAGCTGGATGTGCTCGATATTGCCGGTCTCGATGATGGTGACGCGACCCTTGCCGCCATTCTCCATCCGCTTCAGGATCTCGTCCTCGACCTGAAGGTTCCAGGCGAAGTCGTATTCGCCGGTCTGCAGCACGGCGCGGGCCGCGGAGATGGCATCGCCGCCGCCCTTCATCTCGACGCTGTCGAAATAGGGCCGGTTCGGTATGTGATAGTCTTTGTTGATCTCGCCGCGGACGAGGTCCCCCGGCTTGAAATCGACGAATTTATAGGGGCCGGTGCCCACCGGCTTCAGATTGGTCGGCGCCTCGCGCGACTTCCCGCCCTTGTAGGGCTCGAAGAGGTGCTTCGGGATGATCATGCCGCGCACCCCGACGAAGGCGTCGGGCCAGAAGGGCGTCGGCTTGCTGAAGACGACCTTGATCGTGTGGTCGTCGATCTTCTCGACCTTCACATCCTTGTAGGTGGCGATATCGTAGGCCGCGGTCGCCGGGTCGGCGGCGTATTCCCAATTGAAGATGCAATCATCGGCGGTGAAGGGCGTGCCGTCATGCCACTTGACGCCCTGCTTCAACTTCCATGTCACCGAGGTGCCGTCCGCCGCGACGCTGCCGTTTTCGGGGCTCGGGATCTCGGCGGCGAGGAAGGGCACGAGGTTGCCGTCGGCGTCCCAGCCGGCGAGCGGCTCGTAGAAGAGGCGCGAAGCGTCCTGATCCTTGGTGCCGACCGCGAAATGCGGGTTGAGGAGAGTCGGCGCCTGCCACCACAGCATTTTGAGCGGGCCGCCGCCGCCGGCTTTGGTCGGCTTCCAATCGGGGGCGGGCTGCGCCCAGGCGACCCCGGAATAGTTCAGCATCAGCCCGGCCATGGGCGCCGTCAGCCCCAGCGCCACCATCCTCCGCACGAAATCGCGGCGCGACAGCGCGCCTTCCTTGACCTGCGCGATCAGCGCGCGGAGTTCTTTCTCGTCCATGATGCCGCCCTCCCTAGGTGTTCTTATCGCTTGCTGTCCGCATTATTCGGCGCGATTGCCGGAAAGGTCAACACGGCAAGCGGAACGCGCTCCGGGGCCGGCGCAGCGCAGCGCTCGCGCGCCCGCGAACGCTCCTCGACCGGCCCTACTGCGCCGCCTCGGCCGGCGCGTTACGGCCGACGAAGCGGCGCTCCATCTCGCGGCGAATCCCCACCGCCTCAGCCGTCTCGTCGATGGCGACATCCGACCAGCACAGCGTCTCGCCGGCGGCGATGGCGCGACGGAGCTTCACTCGATGCGCAAGGCCGATCGGCAGCGCGCCGCGCTCGAGCGAGAGCGCTGCCGGCATGAGCTTGCCCCAGACGGTGTAGCCGCCTTCGCCGTCCAGCATCTCGCCCGCCGCGAGATCGCGCTTGGCCGTCGCCACGACATCGCCGCGGAAGCCGGTCGGCGCCCCCGTCGCCTCGCCGCGCAGCGCCGCCGAGGCGACGGAGATGCCGAGTTCGAGGCCGATGAGGTGGTAGGGGCGATAGAGCGCGGCATAGCGTCCGGACGGGTCGGTCACCATGCCGTATTCGGCAAAGCAGCGCCGCACATAGTCCGATGGCGCCTCGAAGACGACATAGACTCCCCAGCGCAAGTCGCGGAAGACCGGCCGGCCGTCGCGCTCCAGCGACGAGACCACCTCGACCTGGCCTTTGTGGTCGAGGAGGCCGCCTTCGGATCGGGGCTTCAAGAGGCGCGGCAGATCGTCGACCCCGCAGGGCGGAAAGCCCACCCCTTTGGCGCTCGGCAGCAGCCCCGTGCCGTTCGCCACCGCCGCCATCTCGATCGCCGATTTGGTGCCATCGAGGAAGGAGTTGAACATCTGCGGGTTCATCCCGCCGCGCCGCGCCTCCTCGGCGGTGAGGCCGTAATGGCCCCAAACCGTATCGGGCGTCGAGGCGTGAAAGGCGGGGAGGTATTTGGTGCCCTTGCCGGCCGCGACGACGTCGAAGCCGGAGGCGCGCGCCCAATCGACGAGCTCGGCGATGAGAGCGGGCTGATCGCCATAGGCCATGGAATAGACGATGCCTGCCGCCGCCGCCTTCTCGGCGAGCAGCGGCCCCGCCAGCACATCGGCCTCGACATTGACCATGACGATGTGCCGGCCCTCGCGGATTGCCGCCAGGGCATGACGGATGCCGGCCGCCGGCACGCCCGTCGCCTCGACGACGACCTCGAGGCCGGGCGTCGCGATGAGCGCCGCCGCGTCCTCGCCGATATGCGTCGTGCCGGTGTCGAGCGCGGCGCGCCAGCTCGGCGCCGAAATCCGCTCTTCCGGCCAACCGACGCGCCGCAGCGCCGCGCGCGCCCGCTCCGGCGCGAGATCGGCGACGCCGACGAGATGCAGCCCCGGCGTCCGCAGCGCCTGCGAGAGGAACATGGCGCCGAACTTGCCGGCGCCGATGACGCCGACGCGGACCGGCTTTCCGGCCTCGGCCCGTGACGCGAGGAGGCGGTGGAGGTTCATGGCCGGGCTTCCTTCGTCAGCGCCGCCGCACGGGGCGGTGGCCGCATTCTCCGCCTTCTCGGCGCCAAAGCAAGGGCAGGCTGAAACCGCAGGAACCACGGCTTCGTTTGCGCCAATGTGCCGATCTTTTCGAAACTGCGGCGCGCTGGCGCGCCGGCCGCCCTCGCCTGCGCCATCGCCGGGGCGGCTGCGGCCGGGCCGGAAGGAGAGGCTGCGGCGCCGCGCAGGGCCGTGCGCACGACCGTGCCCTCGCCCGATGCGCTGTCGCATCCGAAGCCGGTCGCGCTCGGCGACCTCATCCGCCTCGCAGCGCCGCCCGGCATCGCCGACGACGACCCTCGCTACCGCGCCGCGCGGATCCCGGAATTCCCCAACCCGCTCGGCCTCAAGGAGGGCGACATCGTCGCGACGAGCGGCTGGCTCCGCCGCGTTGCCGCCGCGCATGGCGCCTATCTTCTGGAGCTGGCACAGGACAAGGCCGGCGCCGCGCATGGCTGCCTCGTCGCCGGCGTGCCCGACCCGGACCGCATCGGCGGCAGCCCGGTCGATCCGTTCCTTCTCGGCAACGCCCGTGCCGCCGCCGCGGCGATGAGCCTCGTGCCGCTCTACAAGGATGTGCGCGAAGCCGTCCGCAACGTCGTCCTCCTCGGCGCCGACCCGAAAGAGAGCGGCAAGCCCGTGCCGCCGATGCGGATCAGCATCGTGGGACAGCTCTTTTTCGCCGGCAGCGCCGTCGCGCCCGGCATCCGCGATCCCGACTGCGCCGAGCCGGCGCCCTGGGAGCTCTATCCGGTGACGCGCGCCCAGCTCGGCAAGATCGCGAAATAGGGTTGGCTTCCTGCGCGCGAGCCGACTTTACGGCAGCTTTCGCCTTCGCCATGTTATAACCGATGTTAGATCACCAGCGGTCGTGGCGATCGCTACAAGGAGCCTTCATGGTCGCGTTGAAGATCACCCGGATCGGCAATTCGGCAGGACTGGTCCTCCCGAAGGAAGCTCTCGCGAAGCTGCGCGTCGGCCAGGGCGACACCGTCTACCTGACCGAGGCTCCGGACGGCTATCGGATCACGCCATATGACCCGGAATTCGCGCGCCAGATGGCGCTCGGACGCAAGATCATGCGCACGCATCGGAACGCGCTTCGCGAACTCGCGAAGTGACCTGGCGCTGGATCGGCGCGGCCGTGCTCCTCGCCATCCATGACGAGCAACTGGCCGAGCATGGCGGCAGGCGGGGCGTGCGCGATATGCGCCTGCTGCAGTCCGCGCTCGCCCGCCCCCGGAACGGCGCCGGATATGGCGAGGCCGGCGTGCATGACCTCGCTGCCGCTTATGCCTTCGGGATCGCCCGCGACCATCCGTTCGTCGACGGCAACAAGCGCGTCGCCTTCATCGCGGCCGCGCTCTTCCTCCTCGACCATGGCTTCGCCATCACGGCGACAGAGGCGGCGATTGTGGAGGCAATGCTCCGCTTCCCCGAAGGCGGCATCAGCGAAGAGCCCTTCGCCGCCTGGCTGCGGGAGAATTCGGCGCCCGCGGACTGACCGCCCTCACTCGATCCTGTCGAGCGGGTAAATGGGTCGCCGCACCTTGCGGAAGAGTTCGGGCGTGTAGGTCTCGGAGCAGAGAGCGCCGGTATCGACCAGCACGACCTGCCGCGCGATCGGCTCGAAGGCGGCGCGGAAATGATGCATCGATTTGACGGCGACGGTCTGATAGCGCGCGGGATCGAGGCCGAGCGAGGTGAACTGCCCCAGATCGTTCGCCTGGCCGTTATTGGTGATGAGCACGATATCGATGCCGCCGACGCGGAAGACGGCGGACGGGCCGTAATCGCGCTTGACGCCGCCGCCCATCGGCCCCCAGGCGATGAACTGGCCGTTGGTGATGGCGACGATCTCGCCCTCGAGGGTGAGTGGACCGCCGCCGAGGCTGGGGTCGACCTTGCCGCCGATCGTCAGCCGCTGCTTGCCGATGCCGTTGCGCAGCACCGTCTCCATCGCCTCGGGATCGCAGATGGCGTGCAGGGCGACGCCGGTCAGCCCGGCCTCGACCATGCCGGCGAGCAGCGCCGTCGCATCGCCGTAGCCGCCGCCGCCGGGATTGTCGGTATAGTCGGCGATGACGAGCGGCTTGTCGCCGGGCTTTCCTTGGCGCGCCAGCGCCACCGCCTCGGCGACCGTGAGAAACTTCGCGCTGTTGTAGTCGCGCGTCGCCCAGGCATAGTCCATGAAGGATTCGGCGATCGCCTGGAGATTGGGATCGCCGGCATCGCCCGTCACCGTCACGCTCGGCCCGACATCGCGGATGTCGGCTCTGGTGAAGCCGGCACAGATGCTGACGACGAGCGCCTCGCCCGCCGCTTCGATCTTGTCGGCGCGTTTCAGGAGCTCGACCATCGGCCCTTCCTGCGTCCGCCCGTGGTTGAGGCCGTAGATGGTGGGGCGTCGCGCGATCACCGTCTTCGGCCGGACCTCGCCGCGCATTGCTCGCTCGAGGAGGCGCGCTCCCTGCCAGGCGCGCTCATACATGTCGATGTGCGGGTAGGTGCGGAAGGCGATGAGGACGGCATTGTCGGCCATCGCCTCTGTCACATTGGCGTGCAGGTCGAGCGTCGCGACGATCGGCGTCTCCGGCCCCAGCACGCGGCGCAGGCGGAGGAGGAGCTCGCCTTCGGCGTCCTCGAAATCGTCGGTCACCATGGCGCCGTGGAGATGGAGGAGCGCGCCGTTGATCGGCCCCTGCTCCTTGGCGGCGCCGAGGGTGAGCCGGCACAGCTCCTCGAAAGCCTCGCGCGTCACGAGCCCCGAGGGGTTGGCGCTCGCCGAGACCGGATGGACGAGCGTCCAGCCATACTCGTCGGCCGCCTCGAAGGTCGCGCCCATGGCCGAGCGCGTGCCGCGATAGGCCGCAGGAATCTCGTTGCCGAGATGAAAGTCGCGGCGGCGGAACGCCGCGATATCGGTCTTGACGCGGCTGAAGGTGTTCGTCTCGTGCATGATGCGGGCGGCGAGGACGCGATGCGGCATGGTGCGGACTTCTCCTCGGGGTGAACTTTCAGTCTTGCCCAATATTCCCGCGCCGTCGACCGCCTTGACGGCGCTGATACGTACTTGCCCCTCCTCTCCGTTCCGGAGGGCAGAGAGTGCCTCTATTGTGGCGAGGTGATTATCGGCCGAGTGCGGGGGGCGGATTCGGCGCCCGCTATTTTGCCGCCTGCTGGATGCGGGCGCCCGCCTTGGGATCGTAGTCGCAGACCGCCTGGCGGTCGCCATTGTCGTCGACGACGTCGAGCACGACCCTGTAGCGGCCCTCGCCCGTCGGCGCGACGGTGAGCTGGTCGGCGCCGCCGAGCCCCTGCTCGCGCGCCGCGCGCTGGCAGGCTTCGACCGCGGCGTTGGTCGCGCGTGGCGCGCCGGAGCAGGCAGCGACAAGAATCGCCCCCAGGACCGCTGTCGTGACGCCTCTCCTCATCCGCCCTCCCCGCCTGCCTCGCAGCAAGCGAATTGTCCCCTCGCCGGGGCGGCGGCGTCAACCCGGCGCGGCGGCGCGGCTTGACCCCCGGCCGGTGCCGCCGATATCAAGTCGGATCATGGCCGCAGCTCCCTCGCCCGCGACCATCGCGCGCCGGCTCCTGCGCAGCCTCGACCGGGCGAGCCTCGCGACCGCGCTCGAGGGCTGGCCCTATGCCTCGCTCGTCCTCGTCGCGACGGCGCCCGACGGCGCGCCGCTCCTCCTTCTCTCCACTCTGGCGCGGCACACCCAGAACATCGCGGCCGAGCCGCGCGTCTCGCTCCTCTTCGACGGGACGGCCGGGCTCGCGGACCCGTTGACGGGCGCGCGCGTGACGGTGCTGGGCCGCGCCGAAAAAGTCGAGGACGCGGCGCTCTTCGCCCGCTTTCGCGCTCGTCACCCCGCCGCCGAAACCTATGCCGGCTTCGCCGATTTCGGCCTCTACCGGATTGCCGTCGCGCGCGCCCACCTCGTCGCCGGTTTCGGGCAAATCCACTGGATCGAGGGAGCGGCGCTGCTGCCGCCGGGGCTCGATGCCCTTGCCGGCTTCGAGGCCGACATTCTGCGCCACATGAATGATGATCATGCCGAGGCCGTGCAGCTCTATGCCGAACGGATCTGCGGCCGGGCTGGACGGGGCTGGCGAATGACCGGGATCGATGCGGAAGGGCTCGACCTCCGGCGCGGCGGCGAGGTGGCGCGGCTCGATTTCACCGAGAGGCTCGCCGACGCCGGAGCGGTGCGCAGCACCTTGGCGCGGCTCGCCCGCGAGGCTCGCCAGCGCCAGGGTTGAGGGGCGGTCGGAACAAACCCCGCGGCTCGATGTTCGCCTTTCGCAGTTGCGTTGCCGACCCGTTGCGCCGGCGCTGGCCGGCGTGTTTAGCTGCGCGCCGGCCGCGTAACGCAAGCCAAATGCCGAACATGGTTAATTCCAAATAAAGTGCGCCGAGGAGGAGTACGCTGTGGAAGAGGCCACCTCAAACGCCACCGGTTTGCCCAGTTCGTTCGGCATTGACCAGCAGGGGCTCCGCAACCTCGCCAAGGTGCATTGGAATCTCTCGGTGCCGGTGCTTTACGAGCATGCGATTCGGCGCGGCGAGGGCCAGCTCGGCGAAGGCGGCAGCTTCGTGGCGCGCACCGGCGCCCATACCGGCCGCTCCGTTCGCGACAAGTTCATCGTCGAGGAGGAGAGCAGCAAATCCGACATCTGGTGGGGCAACATCAATCGGCCGGTCTCGCCGGCCGTCTTCGAATCGATGCACCAGCGGATGCTGGCCTATTTGCAGGGCCGCGAGGTCTTCGTCCAGGACGTCCATTGCGGCGCCGATCCGGAGTTCCGCCTCCCCGTCCGCCTCGTCAGCGAGAGCGCCTGGCACACGCTCTTCGCGCACAATATGTTCATCCGGCCGAGTCGGTCCGAGCTCGCCGAGTTCCGGCCCGGCTTCACCATCCTGCACGCTCCCGGCATGCATGCTACGCCGGAGCGCGACGGGCTCAATTCGACAACCTTCATCCTCGTCAACTTCGCCGAGCGGATCGCCTTGATCGGCGGCACCTCCTATGCCGGCGAAGTCAAGAAGTCGGTCTTCGGGCTTCTCAACTTCCTGCTGCCGCCGCAAGGCGTCCTGCCGATGCATTGCTCGGCCAATATCGGGCCACGCGGCGACTGCGCCATCTTCTTCGGCCTTTCCGGCACCGGCAAGACGACGCTCTCGGCCGATGGCAGCCGCACCCTCGTCGGCGACGACGAGCATGGCTGGAGCCCCAACGGCGTCTTCAATTTCGAGGGCGGCTGCTATGCCAAGGTGATCCGCCTGTCGCCGACGGCCGAGCCCGAGATCTACGCGACGATTCGCCGTTTCGGCACGATCCTCGAGAACGTCGTCCTCTCGGCGGACGAGCGCATCCCCGATGTCGACGACGCGAGCCTCACCGAGAACACCCGGGCCTCCTACCCGCTCGACTTCATCCCGAATGCGAGCCGCAGCGGCATGGCGCCGCATCCCGAGACGGTGATCATGCTGACGGCGGACGCCTTCGGCGTGCTGCCGCCGATCTCGCGCCTCACCCCCGAGCAGGCCATGTACCACTTCCTCTCGGGCTACACCTCGCGCGTCGCCGGAACCGAGAAGGGGCTCGGCAACGCGCCGCAGGCGACCTTCTCGACCTGCTTCGGCGCACCTTTCATGCCGCGCCACCCCTCGGTCTACGCCAAGATGCTGGGCGAGCGCATCGCCCGCCACAAATCGCAATGCTGGCTGGTCAATACCGGGTGGTCGGGCGGCGCCTACGGTGTCGGGCGGCGCATGGAGATCGCCCATACGCGCGCCCTCGTCCGCGCCGCCCTCGCAGGACATCTCGGCGCGGCGCCGGTCCGCCGCGAGGGCCATTTCGGCCTTTATGTCCCGGAAAGCTGTCCCGAAGTGCCGCCCAGCGTCCTCGACCCGCGCAGCACCTGGTCCGACAAGGCCGCCTATGACAGCACCGCGCGCGAGGTCGCCAAGCGCTTCGAAGGCAATTTCAAGCAGTTCGAATCCTATGTCGGCAACGACGTGAAGGGTGCCGCTATCCGCGCAGCGGCGTGATCACCCGCGCGGCGCGGGCTGTGCCGGCGCCGTCGCGCCCGTCTTCGGCGCGAGGCTCTTCAGATAGGCGATGATGTCGCGCCGGGCCGCAGCGTCGGTCACCTTGATCGGCATGCGCGCGCCGGGGAGGAAGGCGCGGGGATCGGCGAGCCATTTGTCGAGGCTCTCTGCCGACCAGGCGATGCCCGCCTCGCGCAGCGCCGCCGAATAATGATAGCCGGCGACGGCGCCCGCGCGGCGCCCGACGACGCCGCCGAGGAGCGGCCCAGCCTTGTTGCGGTCGAGGTCGTGGCAGGCGGCGCAGCGCGTCGCGAAGAGCTGCTGGCCGCGCTCGATTCCGGGCGGCGCGAAGCGGTCGAGGGGCTTTCCCTCGCCGGGCGCGCGCGAGGGAAAGAAGGTGTAGGCCAAGGTGATGGTGTCGACATCCCCGGTCTCGTCGTCCTTGGCGAGATCGGGGCTGACGAAGAAATCGACCGGCATCTCGACCTTCTCGCCGGCGCCGAGCTTTTCCTCATCGAAGCAGAAGCATTGGATCTTGTCGAAATACCGGCCGGCCTTGGCCGGCGTCACATTGTAGGTGGCGTGCCCGACGAGCGGCTTGTCCGACAGGTTCTCGGCGCGGAAGAAGACGAGCGTGTCCTCGCCGAGATGAACCTTCACCTCCCGCCGCACCGGCTCGAAGCGCCAGGGCAGGTCGGGCGCGACGTCGGTGCTGAAGCGGACGGTGACGATTCGGTCGGAGAGGCGCGCGTCATCGGCGGCGACGCGCTGCGTCGTGCCGCCGAACCCCGTTGCCTGGCAGAAGAGCCGGTAGAGCGTCACCGAATAGGAGACGAGCCCGGTCATCACGCCGATGACGAGAAGGAGCCCGGCGAGGACTCCGAGATTCCTGACGCGGCTCGGCGCCATGCCGCGCCTGCCTCTAATCCATCTTCATGCCGGGCATGGAATGCCCCGGCATTCCGGCATCCGGCGCCGACATCGCCCCCGCCTTCTCCACGGGGACGGCGACGGTGACGGCGCCCGCCTTCTCGAATTCGAGGGTCAGCGGGAAGCTCTCGCCCGGCTGCAGCGGCTTCTTCAACCCCATGAGCATGATGTGGTCGCCGCCCGGCTTCAGCGCCACCGACTGACCCGGCGCGATCGTGACCGGACCCCGCGGCCGCATCGTCATGACGCCGTTCACCATCTTGCTCTCATGCACCGCCGCCTCCTTGGCGACGGGCGTGCTTGCCGCGAGCAGGCGGTCGGGCACCGTGCCGGTGTTGGTGATGGTGAGATAGGCACCGCCGGTGCGCGGCGCCGCGCGCGCGAAAGCATGCTCGATGTGGATCGCCGGCTTCGCGTCGGTTTGCGCGAGCGCCGCCTGGGACAGAACTGCGAGAGCCGCCGCGAGGAGATAAGACCGAAAGCGCTGCATCGCACTCCCAATTTCTCCCTCTCCCGCACGCGGGAGAGGGTCGGGGTGAGGGGGTGGGAGCACTTGGTCCGCCGGGACAGAAACGACGTTTGCCCTCACCCTGCCCTCTCCCGCAAGCGGCAGAGGGGTTTCTGAAATCCCTCCCGAGAGCGCCAGAGGCGGGCTCGAGGTGCGTGACCTTATTCCGCCCGGGCGCGGCTCACAAGGCGGCGTCTGCCGCGTAACGATGTCGCATCGCCGCGGCCGCCGCCTCGTTCGGCGCGCCGAGCCAGAGATCGAGAAACCGGTCGAGCCAACGCGACATCGGCGGATCGAGCGTCGCGGCGAGGCCGAGCTGCTCGGCCAGGGACTGCGCCCCCGGGCGCGCGAGGGTTTCGGGCGAGAGCGCGCACCACCTCGCCATCAGGTCCGGGCGGCAATCTGGGTGGAATTGCAGCCCATAGGCGTGCCGGCCGATGCGGAAGGCATGGTTCGGGTAGAGCGGCGAGCGCGCGAGCGCTGCGGCCCCCGCCGGCAGCTCGACGCCCTCGTAATGGAAGCTGTAGGCGTGATCGAGGCCGGCGAAGAGCGCCGCGCCCGCCGGCAGCGCCTCGATCGGGTGATAGCCGCATTCGGCGCGGCGATCCGGCCGCGGTCCGACGCTCGCTCCGAAGGCGGCGCCCAGAAGCTGCGCCCCGAGGCAGATGCCGAGATAGGGCGTTCCCGCCTCGACGACGCGCCGCACCCAGGCGAGCTCGCGCGCCAGGTAAGCGTAGCGCGCCGCCTCGTTCACCGAATGCGCCCCGCCGCCGACCACGACCGCATCGAACTCTGTCAGCGCGTCGGGCAGCGGGTCGCCGTCGCGGTGGCTGCACCAGAGGATTTCGGCGCCGCGCTCCTGAAGGCGGTCGGCGACGCGGCTCTCCTGAAGCTCGCGGCCGTGGATGAGATAGAAGATGCGGGTCGGCATGGGCGGCAGTTCCGTGCGCTCAGGGGACGATCATGAATTCCGGAATCCGGCTGGCGCGGCGGTCGAAAGTCGCCGTGGCCGAGCAGCCGCGGCGCTGGTTCTTGAGACCGATAAGCGCATCGGCAAAATCGCAGGTGCCATTTCTGTATAGCCGCAATGCCCCCATCGCACCGTCGAAATCCTCGATTTCGAAAGCCGGAATACGCAGCATCCGATCGAGAATGCTGGTGACCTCATCGCGCGTGAGCTCATAAACACTTTCCAGAACCCAGACGAGCTCGCAGAGCACGATGCCATTGATGAAGGCTGGCTCCTCGGCCGTGCAGCGATCCTCGATAAATCGCGCGGCCCGTGCCGCTTGCTCCGGGTCGTCCTGGACGACATAGCGCACCAGGACATTGGTATCGAGCGCGATCACCGCCGGTCGAGGCTACGTGCTGCGCCGGCGCGAATCGCGGCTTCCATCTCTTCGAGGGACGCCGCCGGGCCGGCACGCCGGGCGATGCCGCGCAACGCTGTGACCGGCAGCGTTGCCGGAACAAGAGTGACTGTGCCGTCCGGTTCGATGCCGAAACGGACGCGGTCGCCCGGTCCGATCCCGAGATGCTCGCGCACCCTTTTCGGGATGGTCGTCTGCCCTTTCGATGTCACCGTTGCATCCATAGGATCATCACATGGTCATGATGTGTAATACCTAAGGAGAAAGGTAAGGCGTTTCAACTAAATTTCTACGACTGGGCCGAATTCCTTCCTAGCCCGATCGTCGCCTTCCCGTCATATTGCGCGCTTGCCGGTATTCAAATCAGGCCATGCTCGATCACGTCTCGATCACCGTCTCCGACCTCGCCCGCTCCGCTCCGTTCTGGGACGCGGTGATGGCGGCGCTCGGCGTGCCCTGCGTCGTGCGGCGCGAGCGCCAACTCGGCTACGGCACGCGCAACCGAGCCGGGGATGACAGGCATAGCTACATCTCGGTCTATGAGAGCGGCGCGCCCGTGGTCGCCGACAACCGGCATTGGTGCTTCCGCGCGCCGAGCCGCGCCGCCGTCGACGCCTTCCACGCGGCGGGGCTGTCGGCGGGCGGCCGCTGCGATGGGCCGCCCGGCCTCCGCGCCGATTACCACCCGACCTATTACGCCGCCTTCCTGCGCGATCCCGACGGCAACCGCGTCGAGGCCGTCTGCCACCGGCCGGCGGAAGCGGGCTGAGCGGGTCGCGGGCGAGGCGCCTAATGCGCCTCGTCCCAATTGGTCGCCCAGCCAGTCTCGACGACGAGCGGCACCGAAAGCGCGGGGCGCGGCGCGATGGCGCCTTCCATCACCGATTTGACCAGCGCCGCGGTCGCCTCCGCCTCGGCCTCGGGCACCTCGAAGAGGAGCTCGTCATGGACCTGGAGGAGCATGCGCGCCGTGAGGCCGGCCGCGGCGAGCGCCGCCGGAATCCGCGCCATGGCGCGCTTGATGATGTCGGCCGCGGTTCCTTGCAGCGGCGCATTGATCGCCTGGCGCTCGGCGAATTGCCGCCGCGCCATATTGGCGTCGCGAATGCCGGGGATGAAGCATTTGCGGCCGAAGAGCGTCTCGACATAGCCCTTCTCGCGGCATTCGAGCTTGGTGCGGTCCATATAGGCGCGGATGCCGGGAAAGCGCTCGAAATATGCCTTGATATAGGCGGCGGCCTCCGCCTGCGGCACCTGGAGCTGGTTCGCGAGACCAAAGGCGCTGATGCCGTAGATGATGCCGAAGTTGATCGCCTTGGCCCGGCGGCGCGTCGCCGGATCCATGCCTTCGATGGGCACGCCGAAGACCTGGCTCGCCGTCATCGCATGGATGTCGAGTCCCTGGCGGAACGCTTCCTTCAGGGCGTCGATCTCGGCGATATGCGCGGCGAGGCGGAGCTCGATCTGGCTGTAATCGGCCGAGAGCAGAACATGGCCGGGCTCGGCGATGAAGGCGCGGCGGATCTTGCGTCCTTCCTCGGTGCGGATCGGGATGTTCTGGACATTGGGCTCGGTCGAGGAGAGGCGTCCGGTCGAGGCGGCGGCAAGCTGGAAGCAGGTATGGACGCGCCCCGTCTCCTCCTTGATCTCGCCGATGAGGGCGTCGGCATAGGTGCTCTTCAGCTTCGCGAGCTGTCGCCAATCGAGGACGCGGCGCGGCAGATCATGGGTGAGCGCGAGCTGCTCGAGGATCGCGGCGTCCGTCGTATAGGCGCCGGTCTTGCCCTTCTTGCCGCCGGGCAGGCCAAGCTCGCCGAAGAGCACGTCGCCCAATTGCTTCGGCGAGCCGATATTGAATTCGTGCCCGGCGAGGATGTGGGCCTCGCGCTCCAGCTCCGCCATGCGGAGGGCGAAATCCTCGGAGAGGCGCGCCAGCGCCGCACGGTCGACCTTGATGCCGGCGCGCTCCATCTCGGCGACGACGAGCGGCAGCGGCCGCTCCACCGTCTCGTAGAAGGCGGTCATCTTCTCGCGGACGAGGCGGCGCTTGAAGAGCGGGTGCAGGCGGAGCGCGACATCGGCGCATTCGGCGGCGTAGTCGCGGGCCTTTTCGAGCGCCGCCTCGGCGAAGCCGATCAGCGTCTTGCCACTGCCGCACACCTCGCGATACTTCAGCATCTCGTGGCCGAGATGGCGGCTCGACAGCTCATCCAGCATGTGGCCGTGCTGCGCCCCGTCGAGCGCGAAAGACATCAGCATCGTGCAGTCGACGGGGCCGAGCGCGATGCCGTAGCGCGCCAGCACATGGGCCGGATATTTGACGTTGTGGCCGATCTTGAGGACGGAAGGGTCCTCGAGAAGCGGCTTCAGCCGCGCCAGCGCCGCCTCGAACGGAATCTGCCGCGGCGTCTCGGTCGCCGCCATGAGATCGCCCGCGGCACCTGGAGCCGCATGGGCGAGCGGCACATAGGCCGCAAGGCCGGCCCCCACCGCGAGCGCGACGCCGACGAGCTGCGCCAGCGTCTCCTCGGGCGCGCGCGTCATCGTCTCGATCGCGACTTGCCCCGCCGCATGGGCCGCCGCGATCCAGCGATCGAGATCCTCGAGCGTCTGCACGAGATCGTAGCTGCGGCTCGCGAAATCCTTCGCCACCGGAATCTCGATGGGCGCCGCGCTCGCCGCCTCGGCCGTCTCGCCGGCCATGCGGACGCGCCGGCTCTGGACGCGCTCGACGATCTTGCGGAACTCCATCTTTTTCGCGAAATCGACGAGCTTCTGCGGATCGGGCGGCTTCAGCGCCAGCGCCTCGGGCGGGCAGGGCAGCGGCGCGTTGGCCTCGAGCGTCACCAGCGCCTTCGAGAGGCGCGCCTGCTCCGCGAAGTCGATGAGCGACTGCCGGCGCTTCGGCTGCTTGATTTCGGCGGCACGTTCGAGCAGCGCCTCGAGGCTGCCATACTGATTGATGAGCTCGGCGGCCGTCTTGACGCCGATCCCCGGCACGCCCGGCACGTTGTCGACGCTGTCGCCGCAGAGCGCCTGGACGTCGATCACCTTCTCCGGCCCGACGCCGAATTTCTCGCGCACCTCGGCGGGACCGATCGGCTTCGATTTCAGGGGATCGAGCATGCCGACGCGGTCGTCGATGAGCTGCATCAGATCCTTGTCGGAGGAGACGATGGTGACGCGGGCGCCGCGCTCCTTAAAGATGCGCGCGTATGTCGCGATGAGGTCGTCGGCCTCGTAATCGGGCGCCTCGATCCGGCAGAGGTTGAAGGCCTCCGTCGCCTCGCGCACCAGCTTGAATTGCGGCACGAGATCGGAGGGCGCCTCCGGCCGGTGCGCCTTGTATCCTTCGTAGAGGCGGTTGCGGAAGGTCCGCTCGGCCGCGTCGAAGACGACGGCCATGCCGTCGGCATCGCTCTCCTGCACCAGCTTCAGCAGCATGTTAGTGAAGCCGTAGACGGCGTTGGTCGGCGTGCCGTCGGAGCGGCTGAGCCAGGGCAGCGCGTGGAAGGCGCGGAAGATGAAGCCGGAGCCGTCGATCAGATAGACATGCGTCAGCGCTGGCGCCGCCTGCGAGGCGGCCGCGGCGGCCGGCTGCGGCAAGTCGTTCAAGGCTTCGCCGGAGCGGCGGGAGGCGCCTGCTCGCCGCCGCGCGCCTCGCGCGGCGCATGCGCCGAGGGCGTCTCGACGACATGTCCCTCGACCTGTCCCAGCGCCTTCTCGCCCGC
The DNA here is from genome assembly GCA_021325525.1 of Alphaproteobacteria bacterium. Lineage (GTDB taxonomy): Bacteria > Pseudomonadota > Alphaproteobacteria > ATCC43930 > CGMCC-115725 > URHD0088. The sequence goes on along the minus strand of JAJPHB010000057.1, from coordinate 2,746 downwards.
CCGCTTCGACTGGTGGATGAAGAGCCGGGAGCAGTAGGGGCACTCGACCTTGCCGTCGGCCGCAAGGTTCAGATAGACCTTGGGATGGCCGAGCGGCCCGCCGCCGCCGTTGCAGGCGGCGATCATGCTGTCGATGTAGATCGTCTCGAAGGGCTGCATCGATCGTATTCCCGGAAGCTTCGCGGCCGCCGGCGCGGCGCGGCGGCGCTTCGGCGATTGTCGCACGCGCCCGGCGCCGTCGGAAGCAGCTTCATTTGACCGCTTCGCCGCGCGGATGATACGCATGCAGGCGACACAATCAATGACCAGCTTGTCGACGGATAGCGCGGAGGGAAGCGGCGCCGGAGCCGGCGAGGCGGCGCCGCGGGCCGAACCGGCGCTCCCGGCTGCGGCGCCCTTCTCGCTGCCGGCGCCGCCGCATGCCGTCGTCGTCAAGGGCCTCACCAAGGTTTATGCCGGAGCGCCTTCCGCCGCGCGGCCGGCGCTCGACGGCATCGATCTCGTCATCCCGCGCGGCGCGCTCTTCGGCCTTCTCGGCCCCAACGGCGCCGGCAAGTCGACGCTCATCAACATTCTCGCCGGGCTCGTGCTGAAGAGCGCCGGCACGGCCGCGATCTGGGGCATCGACATCGACGCCCATCCGCGCCAGGCGCGCGCCGCCATCGGCGTCGTGCCGCAGGAGCTCAACATCGACCCGTTCTTCACGCCGCGCGAGCTCCTCGAGCTGCATGCCGGGCTCTATGGCGTGCCGCGCCGAGAGCGCCGCACCGACGAGCTGTTGGCAGCGCTCCGCCTCTCCGACAAGGCGGATTCCTACGCCCGCACTCTCTCGGGCGGCATGCGGCGGCGTCTCATGGTGGCGAAGGCGATGGTGCATGCGCCGCCCGTCCTCGTCCTCGACGAGCCGACGGCCGGCGTCGATGTCGAGCTGCGCCGGCAGCTCTGGGCCTATGTGCGCGAGCTCAACGCCCGCGGCACGACGGTGCTGCTGACGACGCACTATCTCGAAGAGGCGGAGGAGCTCTGCGACCACATCGCCATCATCGACCGCGGCCGCCTCGTCGTCGCCGAGCGCACCGAGACGCTGCTGCGCCGCCTCGACGACAAGACGCTGACGATCACGATCTCCGAGCGCGTGACGACGGTTCCGGACGCGCTCCGCGGCTTCCACCTCGACGTGACGGCGGCGGGCAAGCTGATCTTCCGCTACCGCCCGAGCCGCACGCGCCTCGCCGATCTGCTGGCCGCGCTGCAAGCGGCGGGCCTCACCGTCCTCGACATCTCGAGCGAGGAAGCGACGCTGCAGGACGTCTTCCTGCAGCTCACCGGAAGCGCGGGAGGCGGGCGGTGAGACGCGCCCGCCAGGACGTCGAAGATCTCCCTCTCCCGTTTACGGGAGAGGGTCGGGGTGAGGGCAAGTCGTCGCTTTGCGACGATTTGGGTGCTCCGGCGATACCCCCTCACCCTGCCCTCTCGCCGGAGGGGAGAGGGATCGATAAAGCGGGGGAAAGCCGGCTCTTTACTCTCGGCCCCCTTATCGCCGCCCTTCTCCTCCTCGCCGCCTGCGCCGCACCGGGCCGCGGCGACTACGCGGCGCTCGTCGCGGCGACGGCGGCGCCGCAGCCGGTGACGCCGCACCTCACGCAGAGCGCCATCGTCATGCCGGACGGCGCGCGGCTGCCCTTGCGCATCTGGCTGCCGAAAGGCCGCGTCAAGGCGGTGGTGCTGGCGCTCCACGGCTTCAACGATTACTCGAACGCCTTCGCCATCCCCGGCGAGGCGCTCGCCTGGCGCGGCATCGCGACCTACGCCTATGACCAGCGCGGCTTCGGCGAGGCGCCGCTGCGCGGGCGCTGGCCCGGCCGCTGGCAGCTCGCCAAGGATCTGGTGACGGCGAGCCGGCTCGTGCGCGCGGCCCATCCCGGCGTCCCGCTCTACCTTCTCGGCGAGAGCATGGGCGGCGCCGTCGTCACCGTCGCCATGACGGGCGAAGCCGGGACGCCGCGCCCCGCGGCCGACGGCGTCATCCTCGTCGCCCCCGCCGTCTGGGGCTGGGAGACGATGGGCCTCATCGAGCGCTCCGCCCTCTGGGCCGGCATCCATTTCCTGCCGGCGATGGAGGTGACGGGCGCCGGCATCATCAAGCTGCGCCCCTCCGACAACATCGCGATGCTGCGCGCCTATGCGAAGGACCCGCTCGTCATCAAGGCGACGCGCATCGACGCTATCTACGGCCTCGTCCAGCTGATGGAAGCGGCGCTCCGCTCCGGGCCGCGCCTCGATGTGCCGCTCCTCTACCTCTATGGCGAGCGCGACGAGATCGTGCCGAAGGAGCCGACGCGGATGATGATCGAGAGCCTGCCCGCCGCCGCCCGCGACCGCCAGTGCATCGCCTGGTACGCCAATGGCTATCACATGCTGCTGCGCGACCTCGACAGCGCCGTCGTCATCGGCGACATCGCGAGCTGGATCGAGGCGCACGGCGCGCCGCTTCCCTCGGGCGCCGACCGCTACGCCGCCGACCTCCTCGGCGGCCCGCGCTTTGCCCGCGCCGCCCCCGCCACCGCGAGAAGCCGTTTGCCAACCGCCCCGCCCCTGCGCTAGCTTCGCCCGGCGCCGCGCCCGCGGCCCCGCAAACGGGCACCCGTAGCTCAGCTGGATAGAGCGCTGCCCTCCGAAGGCAGAGGTCGTGAGTTCGAATCTCGCCGGGTGCGCCATTTCAGTACAGAACTCTGAACGCCGAACG